>NZ_JBWBEW010000006.1:0-91898 GCF_056148915.1 Microvirga sp. jy35
GAGGGTGTTTTTAGGGGGGGTAAGGGTTCGGGTGGGGGGAGCAATAAAAAAAAAGTGTTTTGGGGAAGAAGGTGGGCCTCTCTTTTTCCCCACGAGGCACTTATGAATGATAAGCATCGGATCAGCCCCAAAAGTGGACCCACTTTTGGGTCCGATGCCTGAGACGAACGATTTGACCATCCTGACCCAAGCGCTTATCTCCCGCGATCATGACCATCAGACCTCTCGTCATCATCCCCGATTCCAAGCTCCGCCTGGTTTCCGAGCCCGTTAAGGAAATCACGGGCGAGATCCGCCGGCTTGCGGACGACATGCTGGAAACCATGTACGACGCCCCTGGCGTCGGCCTCGCGGCCATTCAGATCGGCGTGCCGGTCCGCATGGTGACCATGGACGTGTCGAAGTCGGAGGAGGAGCATCAGCCGATGGTGCTCATCAACCCCGAGATCCTCTGGTCCTCGGAGGAGAAGAGGGTTTACGAGGAAGGCTGTCTCTCGATCCCCGAATATTACGAGGAGGTCGAGCGGCCGGACCGGGTGCGCTTCCGCTACATGACCCTGCAGGGCGAAACCGTCGAGCAGGACGCCGACGGCCTTCTGGCAACCTGCGTCCAGCACGAGATCGACCACCTGAACGGGGTTCTGTTCATCGACTATCTGTCGAAGCTGAAGCGCGACCGGGTCATGACCAAGTTCAAGAAGGCAGCCAAGCGCGAGGCCGGCGCATGAGTCTGCGCGTCGTCTTCATGGGCACCCCCGATTTCGCGGTCCCCACCCTGTCTGAGATCGTCGGACAGGGTCATGACGTGGTGGCCGTCTACACCCGCCCGCCTGCGGCCGCAGGCCGGGGCATGGAGCTGAAACCCTCCCCCGTTCACAAGATGGCCGACCGGTTCGGCCTGCCCGTGCTGACGCCGAAAACCCTGCGCACGGATGAGGCCGCGGAGATTTTCCGCAGCCATGACGCGGATGTGGCGGTGGTGGTGGCCTATGGGATGCTGCTGCCGAAGGCCATTCTCGAGGCGCCGGAACTCGGCTGCCTCAACCTTCACGCCTCCCTGCTTCCCCGCTGGCGCGGCGCGGCACCGATCCAGCGTGCGATCATGGCCGGCGACAGGGAAACCGGTATAGCCGTCATGAAGATGGAGGAGGGCTTGGATACAGGCCCTGTTGCCATGGTCGAGAAGGTGGCGATCGCGCCTGATATGAACGCAGGCGAATTGCACGACAAGCTGATGGTGCTCGGCGCCGACCTGATGGTGCGGTCCCTCGCCGCCCTCTCGCGCGGCGGCTTGAGCTTCACGCCCCAACCGGAGGAGGGCGTCACATACGCCCACAAGATCAAGAACGAGGATGCCCTGATCGACTGGTCGAGGCAGGCGCAGGCGGTGCACGATCACATCCGCGGCCTGTCCCCCTTCCCGGGAGCCTACTTCACCGCCGATTTCGGCAAGGGGCAGGAGCGGGTGAAGGTATTGCGCGCCACCTTAGGAAAAGGCTCAGGTTCCCCAGGGACAATTCTGGACAATAATGGTATAATATCCTGTGGCGAGGGGGCCATCCGTCCCATACTGGTTCAACGAGCCGGCAAGGGCCCGGTGGCTTTTGAGGAATTTCTGCGCGGCGTGAGGCTTGGTCCGGGCGCCCGCCTTGGGTGAGGCCGCCTATGACGATCCGTCTGAAGGAATCCGCAGACTGGCAGGCGATCTATGCGATCTATGTCGCGGCCTTCGGACAATCGGCGGAAGCCGATATCGTGCGGATTATGCACAATGACGGAGACCTTCTCCTTTCCCTGATGGCCTATAACGATCAACCGGCAGGGCACATCGCCTATTCCCATCTGAGGCTGCTCGAGGCTCCTACCATCAAGGCCTGCGTTCTGGCGCCGCTGGCGGTGGTCCCTGCCTTTCGCCAGCAGGGCATCGGGGCACAGCTTGTGCGGCACAGCCTGGAGCGGCTCAGGAATGATAGCTACGATCTGGTCGTCGTTCTCGGCGAACCGCACTACTATGGGCGCTTCGGCTTCGACGCGAAGCTGGCGGAAAGGCTGAAAACACCCTATGACGGGCCTTATCTTCAGGCCCTTGCGCTTTCCGACCATGGGAAAGGCGCCCATGGCCCGGTCTCCTATGCCCGGGCCTTTGCAGAACTGAACTAGACATGCCTCGCTACAAGCTTGTCGTCGAATACGACGGCACGCCGTTCACCGGTTGGCAGCATCAGGCGAACGGCCTTTCCGTGCAGCAGGCGGTGGAGGATGCCATCGCGCGCTTCGCCGGCGCGCCGGTGCGCATCCACTGCGCCGGGCGCACTGACTCGGGTGTGCATGCCACCCATCAGGTCGTGCACGTGGACCTGGAAAAGGAATGGCGGCCGGATACGGTGCGTGATGCCACCAATTCCCACCTGAGGCCTGCACCCGTTGCGATCATCTCGGCACAGACCGTGCCCGAGACGTTCAATGCCCGCCTGTCCGCTGTGAAGCGCCATTACGTCTACCGCATCCTCAACCGGCGCGCGCCGCCGGCCCTCGAGGCGAGCCGGGTCTGGCACGTGGCATGGAAGCTCGATGCGGATGTCATGCACGAGGCTGCGCAGACGCTGATCGGGCGGCACGACTTCACCACGTTCCGGGCCGCCGAATGCCAGGCCAACAGCCCGATCCGCACCCTCGACCGTCTCGACGTGGAGCGGATCGGCGACGAGATCCGCATCCATGCCTCCGCCCGCTCGTTCCTGCACCATCAGGTGCGCTCGATGACCGGAACCCTGGAGCGGGCCGGCGCCGGGCGCTGGTTGGTGGAGGATGTGCGGGCGGCCTTGGAGGCGCAGGACCGCAAGCGCTGCGGACCCATGGCTCCGCCGACGGGCCTCTACCTGATCGGCGTCGATTATCCCGAGCTAGCCTAGGAGGCCCCGCATCGCGGTGCCGATGAAGGCATTGAGAACGATGCCGAGCACGACGATGCCCAGCGCCGGCAGGCTCGCGAGGCCCAGGGTCGACTTGGTGGCGAACCATTGCAGCCGGACGATGATGACCGCAAACGCCAGGCTGAAGAGGCTGGCGAGACCGGGCGGCGCCCAGCCCAGCAGCATGAGCATGGCCGGCACCGAGAGCACCATCATGCCGATGACGGAGATCCAGTTCGTGACGATCACGAACGGCACATAGGCCTTCTCGAGCCGGAGCCAGCGGGCGATCCAGATCATGGCGACCGGAGGCGCAAGGAAGCCCGCCACATGGCCGAAGGCTACGACGAGATCGAGCCAGACATTGTCCAGCAGCGGCCGGTCGGGCTGGAGCAGGCCGAGACGCAGGCGCTCGAAGGCCAGGGACACGATGTAGGCCGGAAGGGTCAGCCACAGGGCCGCGAAGGAGTGCCAGAAGCCACGCTCGCTCATGTCGAAGGCCTTCAGCCCCTCCGCCCTGCTGTTGAGCAGGTCCAGGGTTCCCCGGAACGACCGATTGACCTCATCCGCCGTGACGATCATGAGCAGCCTCAATGTGGAAGACGCTTGCTCACGAAAATGGATGGGCCTTGTCAAACGTTCCGCCCATTTTCCGACTTTAGTCTAAATAGTCAGGCTTCGTCTTTCAGGAGGCAGCGGCGAAGTAAGCGTCCAGCACCTTGCGGTAAATCCCTGTCAGACGAATCAAATCGGCAACCGGCACCCGCTCGTCGATCTGGTGCATGGTCTGTCCCACGAGACCGAACTCCACCACCGGGCATTCCTTCACAATGAAGCGAGCGTCCGACGTGCCGCCCGTGGTGGACAGCTTCGGCTGAAATCCGGTCTCGGCCTTGATGGCATCGGCGATGAAGCCCACGAAGGCGTTCGGCGGCGTCAGGAAGGCGACCGCATTGGTGGGGTCCATCGTGAGGCGGAAGCGTACCGTGTTGCCGGCGGCCTCGCGCAGGCGGCGGTCGATCTCCTCCTCCAGGCTTTGGGGCGTCCAGAGATCGTTGAAGCGGATATTGAAAGTCGCCCGCGCCTCGGCCGGGATGACGTTGGAGGCCGGATTGGCCACGTCGACCGTGGTGACCTCCAGGTTCGAGGCGTCGAAATGCTCCGTGCCATGATCGAGCGGCTCGCTCAGAAGCCCTGAGAGCAGGCGCAGCATGCCGGGGATCGGGTTATCCGCCAAGTGAGGATAGGCCACGTGTCCCTGCTTGCCCTCGACGACGACACGGCCCGTGAGCGACCCGCGCCGGCCGATCTTGATCATGTCGCCGAGCTGGTTGGGGTTGGTGGGCTCGCCCAGGATGCAGTGATCGAACCGCTCGCCCCGGCCCTTCGCCCATTCGAGGAGCTTGACCGTGCCGTTGATGGCGGGACCCTCCTCGTCGCCTGTGATGAGGAAGCCGATGGAGCCTTTGAAATCCGGGTTGTCGCGGATGAAGTCGAGCGCCGCCGCCATCATGCAGGCGATGCCGCCCTTCATGTCGACCGCGCCGCGTCCGTAGAGTTCGCCGCCATGGATCTCGCCGCTGAAAGGGTCCTGGGTCCAGCGGGTCGCATCGCCCGGCGGAACCACGTCGGTGTGGCCGGCGAAGAGCAGATACGGCCCGCCTTGGCCGTACCGAGCATAGAGGTTTTCCACGTCGGGCGTGCCGAACTCGGAGAAGACCGGCCGGTGCACCTCGAACCCTACCTCCTTCAGCACGCCCTCGATGAAGGCGAGCGCCCCGCCCTCCTCCGGCGTCACGGAGGGGCAGCGCAGGAGGGACTGGGTGAGAGCGAGGGGGGAGTGTTCCATCGGATCAGTCGCGCAACAACTCGTTGATCCCAGTCTTGGCCCGTGTCTGCGCGTCGACGCGCTTCACGATGACGGCGCAGTAGAGGGACGGTCCAGGGCTACCGTCCGGCAGGGGCTTGCCGGGAAGAGAGCCGGGCACGACGACCGAGTACGGCGGCACGCGGCCAACAAAAACCTCACCGGTGTTGCGGTCGACGATCTTGGTGGAGGCGGACAGAAACACGCCCATGGAGAGCACCGAGCCCTCGCCCACGACCACGCCTTCCACCACCTCGGAGCGGGCGCCGATGAAGCAGTTGTCCTCGATGATGGTGGGATTGGCCTGGAGCGGCTCCAGAACGCCGCCGATGCCGACGCCGCCGGAGAGGTGCACGTTCTTGCCGATCTGGGCGCAGGAGCCCACCGTCGCCCAGGTGTCCACCATGGTGTTCTCGTCCACATAGGCGCCGAGATTGACGAAGGACGGCATCAGCACCACGCCCGGCGCGATATAGGCGCCGCGGCGCACGGTGCAGTTCGGCACGGCGCGGAAGCCTGCGGCGCGGAAGCGGTTCTCGCCCCAGCCGGCGAACTTGGACGGCACCTTGTCCCACCAGGTGGCCTCCCCCGGCCCGCCGCCGATGACCTCCATATCATTGAGGCGGAAGGAGAGCAGCACGGCCTTCTTGAGCCATTGATGCACCTGCCACTCGCCGCCGGCGGCCTTTTCGGCCACGCGAGCCTTGCCGGAATCGAGCAGGCTCATGGCCTCCTCCACGGCCTCGCGCACGGCACCCGTCGTGGTGGGGCTGACATTGGCCCGGTCCTCCCAGGCGGCGTCGATCGTTCGGGCGAGGTCGGTGGTGGACATGAACAGCTCGGGGCAAGGGTTTCGTTGCCGTCTGATTAGCAACGGCGCTCCGGCCTGTCACCTGATCTATGTTGTGGACCGGCATAACGGCCTAGAATAGGGTCCTGTCTGCACCCGTTCCGCCCACAGCCTCGGACCTGAGCTCCCGCCGCATGATTCCCGTCCGCGATATGCGCAGCGTTCTCTACGCCACGGCGATCCTGTTCGCCGTAGCGGTGATCGGGATCAGAGGGGCGTTCCTGTGGCTTGAGTACCGCAGCGCCTTGAATCGCGCCGAGGCTTCAACGCAGGATCTCGCTCTTCTGATGGAGGAGTATGCCAAGCGGACGTTTGAGACGAGCGACCTCCTCCTCAATGACATCATCGCCTATGTGCGCCTGAGAGGCGGCGTCGGCGCCTTGAGCGAAACGACCGACGCCAGCCAGTACCTCGCCGGATTGACGCTGAGGTCCTCCGCCAGCGATCTGTTCCTGATCATCGACCGGGATGGCAAAGTGGTTGGGGTATCGATCCCGCAGTTGGGGGAGTCGGTGGGCTTTGCGGACCGGTCCTGGTTCAAGGCCCATCGAGCCGGTGCTGAAAGCTTTGTGGGCGGCGCCATCGTCGGCCGGCTTACCAAGGAAATCCTCTACACCTATTCCCGCCGCATTCCCGATCTGAACGGCGATTTCGACGGCGTGGCGCAAATTGCTCTCCGTCCGGCCTTCCTGCAGGAGATTTCACGGCCCGACATCGAGGACGACAACATCATTCTCGGTCTCTGGGGCCGGGATGGGCGCGTCATTGCACGCACCGGCCTCACGCCGAACCAGACGGACATGGGCGTCAGCCACACGGCGCTCTTCAACGAGATGGAGGGACAGCGCAGCGGAACCTACCGCGCCAACGACATGGGCGATGGAATCGAGCGGATCATCTCCTTCCGCCGGCTGGAACGCTGGCCCGTGACCGTCACGGCCAGCGTGCCGGTCGCAACGGCCTTGGCAGCCTGGACGACCGGCTTCTACTGGAGCGCCGGAATCACAGCGCTGGTGCTGGTCGCTCTCTGCTGGCTCACCTGGATCGGCGTCAGGCTCAGCCATCAGACCGAAACCACCCAGAAGGAGCTGCAGCGCGCCAACGAAAGCCTAGGCACCGCCCTTTCCGACAAGGTCATGCTGCTGCAGGAAATCCATCATCGGGTGAAGAACAACCTGCAGGTCACATCGAGCCTGCTGCAGATGCAGGCCCGCCGCTTCTCGGATCCGAGTGTGAAGTCTGCCTTTCAGGAAACGCAGGACCGCCTGCGCTCCATCGGCCTCATCCACGACATTCTGTATCGAAAGGACACGGGCGGGACGATCGATCTGCAGGACTACCTAGGCCGGCTGGTTCATGAGCTGTCTGCGACCTACGGGGCGGCGGCTCGGGGGATCGCCGTCGACCTCGAGGCCGAACCGATCATGATCGACCTCGACCGCGGCGCTCCCCTGGCGCTCGCTGTCACCGAGGCGATTTCCAATGCCTTCAAGCATGCCTTCGGACCGGGCGAAGGCGGGAGCATTCTCGTCTCGGCGCGACGGATCGACGGCCGTATCGAAATCGTCGTGCGCGATACGGGCAGAGGGGTATCGGACGCGCCCGAAAGCGCCTCGTCTCTCGGCATGAAGCTGATCCGGTCCTTCGCGCAGCAACTCGGCGGCCAGTTCAGCCTCACGGCGGATGGCGGCACGGTGTTCCGGCTCGAGATACCGACCTGATCAGAAAGACGTGCGCTGGCGGATCGCCGCCGAGAGGGTGCCCTCGTCGAGATAATCGAGCTCACCGCCGACCGGCACGCCATGGGCGAGCTTCGTCACCTTGAGGGGCAGGTGTGCGAGCAGCTCGGTGATGTAATGGGCCGTAGTCTGCCCATCCACCGTGGCGTTGAGCGCCAGGATCACCTCCGTGACGCCCGCCTCCGAGGCACGGGCAACGAGGCGCTCCAGGTTCAGGTGCTCGGGACGGACGCCGTCGAGCGGCGAGAGCACGCCGCCGAGCACGTGGTACTTGGCGCTGACCGCGCCCGAGCGTTCGAGCGCCCAGAGGTCGGACACGTCTTCCACCACCACGAGGATCGAGGGGTCGCGCTTGGCATCCCGGCAAACGGTGCAGGGATCCGACGTATCGACATTGCCGCAGGACGTGCACACGACGATGCGCTCGTTGGCGATGCGCATGGCATCGCTCAATGGGTTGAGCAGCGTCTCGCGCTTCTTGATGAGATGAAGCGCCGCGCGCCGCGCCGAGCGGGGACCTAACCCTGGCAGGCGGGCCAGCAGCTGGATCAGGCGCTCGATCTCGGGGCCGGCAACGTGCTGGGCCATTCAGGTTCTCTTTTGCTTGTGTCGCATCCTCTGATGCGAAGAACCGGTATCCACTTCTTAGCGCGATGCTCAGAACAGCTTGAGGCCGGGAGGCAGCGGCAGGCCCTTGGTGATGCTCTCCATGCGCTCCTGGGCGGCGCGCTCCGCCTTGCCGCGGGCGTCGTTCATGGCAGCCACGATGAGATCCTCGAGGATCTCCTTCTCGTCCGGATTCATGAGCGAGGGATCGATGCTGATCGCCTTCAGGCTGCCCTTGCCGGTCACCTTCACGGTCACGACACCGCCGCCGGCCGTGCCGTCGACTTCGAGGGTGTCGAGCTCGGCCTGGGCATCCTGCAGCTTCTGCTGCATCGCCTGAGCCTGCTTCATCAGTCCCATGATGTCCTTCATGACCGCATCCTTGTTCTAAAACAGATCGTCGTCTTCTTGAGTCTCGTGCGCAGCCGCCGCATCCTCTTCGCCGAGGATCTCGGTCTCCGCATCCTCGCCTGCCTTGTCGGAACGCTCGATGACGTTCACGATCTGCGCGCCGGGAAACTTGGACAGCACCGCCTGCACCAGGGGATGATTGGCCGCTCCTTCCTTGCGCTCGCGCTCGGCGGCAACCGCCTTCTCGTGCAGGGTCGGAGCGCCCTCCTCGGAGGAGAGCGCCACCATCCAGCGCTCGCCGGTCCATTGCTGGAGGGCGCGGGTGAGATCGTTGGCGATGGTGCGGCTGCCGGTCTCGGTGAGGCTGAGCTCGATCCGGCCCTCCTCGAAGCGCACGAGTCGCACGTCCCGCTCGAGCGCTGCCTTCAGGACGATCTCGCGCTTCTCGCCGGCGAGCGCCACCACATCCTCGAAGCGCCGCAGGCGCATGGTCGGCTCTGCCGGTGCCGCCTGAGCGCGCGGCTGCGGCTGGGCTTGAGACGTCGCGAGAGCCATAGTGCCCGACGTGGCGGGGCCGGAAGGCCTGCTTGACGGCGCAGGCGCCGGCCCGCCTGCAGGCAAGGGGGCCCCGTCCTTCAGGGCGCGCAGAGCCTCGTCCGGCGTCGGCAGGTCGGCCGCATAGGCGAGGCGCACGAGCACCATCTCGGCCGCCGCGATCGGGCGGTTTGAAGATTGCACCTCGGGAATGCCCTTCAGCAGAATCTGCCAGGCTCGCGACAGGGTCCTGACCGAGAGCTTCCCGGCGAAGTCGGTGCCGCGGGTGCGCTCGATTTCGGAGAGAGCGGGATCCCTGGCGGCTTCGGGAATGAGCTTGAGGCGGGTGACGATGTGCGAAAAGGCCGCGAGGTCGGACAGGACCACCGCCGGATCCGCGCCGGCATCGTACTGCGAGCGAAGCCCCGCGAAGGCTGCCAGCACGTCGCCGCGCATGACCGCTTCGAAAAGATCGATGACCTGGCTGCGGTCGGCGAGACCCAGCATGTCGCGCACCGTGTCGGGCGTGACCACGCCGGCACCGTGCGCAATGGCCTGATCCATCAGGGACAGGGAATCGCGCGCTGAGCCTTCCGCCGCACGGGCGATCCCCGCGAGTGCTTCCGGATCGGCCCGCACGCCCTCGGCCTCGCAGATGCGGCTTAAGTGAGCCACGAGCTTGTCCGCCTCGATGCGGCGCAGATCGAAGCGCTGGCAGCGGGACAGGATGGTGACGGGCACTTTCCGGATTTCGGTGGTGGCGAAGATGAACTTCGCGTGCGGCGGCGGCTCCTCCAGGGTCTTCAGGAAGGCGTTGAACGCCTTCTCCGAGAGCATGTGGACCTCGTCGATGATATAGACCTTGTAGCGGGCCGAGACCGGCGAGTAGCGGATGCCGTCGATGATCTGGCGGACGTCATCGATGCCGGTGTGCGACGCCGCGTCCATCTCCAGCACGTCCACGTGCCGCGATTCCATGATCGCTTCGCAATGGACGCCCAGTTCCGGCATGTGGATGGTGGGAGCACCGGCCCCGTCGGGCCTCTGGTAGTTGAGCCCGCGGGCCAGGATCCGGGCCGTGGTGGTCTTGCCGACGCCGCGGACGCCGGTGAGCATCCAGGCCTGGGGAATGCGGCCGGTCTCGAAGGCGTTCGAGAGCGTGCGGACCATCGCCTCCTGGCCGATCAGGTCGTCGAAGGTGCGCGGGCGGTATTTGCGGGCAAGAACGCGGTAGGGCGAGGCCGGCGCTGCGGCAGCAGCCGCTGAAGCAGGCGCGGCGGGGAAGCCAGGCAGGGCCGGCTCGTCGTTCAGGGGCGTGCCGGCTGTGGTATCGTCCATCGACTGCAGGGCTTTGGAGAAACTTGTAAGGTGGGAGGCTGGACGAAGACCCGTTCGGTCTCGTTAGGGCTGCTTCCTTCCGGACCTGACCCGGTTGGCGAGTGAGACGTCCCTCGCCAACCTCCCACCGGCTATATGAGGGCATCGGCCCCGAAACGCAAGTTGGAAACGGGCCACCTCTCCGGTCATCCCCGCTGTCCACTGCGCCCCGTGTCATTCCCGGCCGGAGCAAAGCGGAGGGGAAGGGAATCTATGGCGCTGCACCCAGTCGCGGATCCCCTTCCCTCGCTCCGCTTGGCCTGAGGATGACACTGGGAACAGGGATAATACAGGAGCGATGCTGACACGCTGCGGCAGGCTCGGTTACATAGCACCATGACATTCCAGCTCGATTCCCGGCTCGAAGCCGACACGATCCCGGTCGGCGACCTCGCCCTCTCCTCGGTCCTGCTGCTGAACGACGCACGCTTTCCCTGGTTCGTCCTGGTGCCGCGCGTCGCGGGGGCAAGCGAACTGACGGACCTGTCCGAGGAGCAATCCGGCCAGCTCATGCAGGAGATCCGCATCGCCACCAAGGTCATGCTGGAGCTCTCCAAACCCGACAAGGTGAATGTGGGGGCCCTGGGCAACATCGTGACGCAGCTTCATGTTCACGTGGTCGGGCGCTTCCGCTCCGACCCGGCCTGGCCCGGTCCCGTCTGGGGGCACGGCGCCCGGATGCCCTACCCTCTTCACGCGGCCTCCGCCCTGATCGAGCGCGCCGCCACTCTTTTCGCGGCGGCCTGACCCATGACCCGACCCATTGCCTACATCACAAACCCGCTCGTCCGGCACAGCGCGGAGCGGGACCCGGAGGCGATCGCCAACGCGATAGCCAACCCCTGGACCGCCCTGGTCGTCCTGGCGGGCGACCTGCCCATCCTGCAGACGGGCGAGCCGGGCACGAGTCTCTTGCCCGCCACGATCCTGGGGCGCCTGCCCGCCCATCAGGAACAGGTGTTCCTGGGCACCCTGAACGACCGTCCGGTGGTGGCGACCCTGGCCGCTCCCGAGGCGGCCGAGCTGTTTCAGGACGACCCCGTCTTCGCCGCAATCGACCTGCGGTCCATCGCCATGCGCGGCCTCGTGCCCGCGGAGGAGCTCGGGCTCCTCGCCATGGCGAAATCCCTGCTCGACTGGCATCGGCGCCACCGCTTCTGCGCCAATTGCGGTGCGCCGACACAACCCGCCCAGGCCGGCTTCCGGCGCGACTGCGCCGCCTGCAGCGCCCAGCATTTTCCGCGCACGGATCCGGTTGTCATCATGCTCGTGACCCGGGGCGGGAAGTGCCTCATGGGCCGCCAGCCGCGCTTCCCGGAAAAGATGTACTCCTGCCTCGCCGGTTTCTTGGAGCCGGGGGAGACCATCGAGGACGCAGTGCGCCGGGAAACCTTCGAGGAGGCCGGCATTCGGGTCGGCGCAGTGCGCTACCTCGCCTCCCAGCCCTGGCCCTTTCCGTCGAACATTATGATCGGCTGCATCGGGGAGGCCCTCACGGACGACATCGCCTTCGACGGCGAGGAGCTGGAGGACGCCCGCTGGTTCACCAAGGACGATATCCGGCGCATGCTGGAGGGCACCCACGAGGAATTCCTGGCGCCCGCCCCGATCGCGATCGCGAACCACCTCATCCGGGAATGGGTGAAGGATTAGGAGAGCTTCTCCCTCGACAGCGTCATCCGGACGGCGGAGCCGATCCGGGATCGGGTGCATGATAAAGTACCAAAACCTCAGCGCTGTCATCCCCACGCAGGTGGGGATCCATAACCGCGATCTTGCACCAGTCCGGCACTGGCAACGGTGATGGATCCCGGGCTCGGCTATGCCGCCCCGGGATGACAGGGCCGGCTGGTTTGCACGATCTTGATCTGCGCTGACGCTCCGTCCGGGATGACGTTCGCTGTCAAAGAGCCAGCGCCTTCGGGCCCGCAGCCTGAGCTGCGAGCCTGAAGGTCAGTCGAGGGTGGCGCGATGGGCAGCCCGGCTCGATGGGTGTGGTGGGAAGTGAGAGCCGAACTGCTCGTCACGCGCGGTTTGTTTCAGCGGACCTGGAGGCATGCCAGATCGGCCACCCGCGAGCACAGGCGTGCGCGACCTGCGGCAGGACCGCTCCCCGTCCCACTCTTGCGACGCCTCGCGAGCGCGCCCCTCGTCGGGCGAGGATGTGCAATGATATAGCTGATCTTAGCAGAACTGTCAAGGACAAAGTGAGAACGTTACACCGCTCCCCTCTCTCCTCCGTCCTCATCCTGAGGAGGTCGCTTAAGCGACCGTCTCGAAGGATTGTCCAGAGAGCCCTGGAACCTCCTTCGAGACGCAGCCTCACGGCTGCTCCTCAGGATGAGGTCAGAGTGTGTGAAGACACAGATCCCCGGGACAAGCCCGGGGATGACGTGGAGGGTGGCAGTGGGGGTGTCATTCCCGCTGGAGCACAGCACCATGGATCCTCTTCCCGGCCTCGCGGCCACCAGGGTGACAAGCGGGTGAAGCGGGTTCAATCCCGTGAGGCGAGCTCGAACCGATACGCGACCTCGGTGAGCATCTGACCACGCACATCGAAGGACTGCTCGGGCCCCGGCTGTCCGCCGAGTGCCTCGTAGAAGCGGCGAGCCCCGAGGTTCTCCTTCAGGGCCCACAGGCCGACTGAGCGGATTCCGTGGGCAGCGAGGTGGTCGAAGACTCCGGCCATGAGCGTGCGGCCGATCCCCTGCCGCTTGACCTTGTCGAGAAGGTACATTGCGAAGATCTCGGCCTCGGTCCCGAGCAGGTCGGCCCCCTTGCCCCAGATCGGCCCGCCTCGAATGAAACCGACGATCTCGCCGTCATCCGTTTCTGCCACGAGAAGCCTGGCCCTGGGCTCCGGCTCAGCCAGAGCCCTTTGCCACATCTTCATTCGCTCTTCGACGGAGAGGCCCGCGAGTGCCTCCGGCGTGAGGAAGCTCTTGTAGGACTCGCGCCAGCCCTGAACGTGGGCCCTGGCGATGCCCTCCACATCAGCCTCGACGGCATCGCGGATGCGGATCGTCACTCCGCCGCTTCCTTGATCTTCGCCCGGAACGGATCGGCCGTGTAGACGCCGAGGATGCGCAGCTCGCGGGAGAAGAACTCCAGTTCCTCCAGGGCGCGCTTGAGGTTGGCGTCCTCCGGGTGGCCGTCCACCTCGGCGTAGAACTGCGTCGCCAGGAACTCGCCTTCGAGCATGTAGCTTTCGAGCTTCGTCATGTTGATGCCGTTGGTGGCAAAGCCCCCGAGCGCCTTGTAGAGCGCCGCCGGCAGGTTGCGGACGCGGAACACGAAGGACGTGACGGTGGGCTCGCTTCCAGGCGGAGCCCATTGCGGCGTCTTGGACAGGATGACGAAGCGGGTTGTGTTGTGCGCCTCGTCCTCCACGTTCTCGGCCAGGATCTTCAGACCGTAGATGTCGGCCGCCATGCGCGGCGAGAGCGACGCCCGAGTGGGATCCTTCCATTCCGCCACCTCCCGCGCAGAGCCGGCGGTGTCGCCGGCCACGTGCGCTTTCAAACCCAGCTTGCGGATGATCTTGCGGCATTGACCCAGCGCGTGGACGTGGCTGTAGACGTCCTTGATAGTGCCGAGATTGGCCTCAGGCGTGGCCATCAGATGAAAATGGATCGGCAGAAAATGCTCGCCGACGATGTGCAGACCCGAGGTCGGCAGCAGGTGATGGATGTCGGCCACACGGCCCGCGATCGAGTTCTCAATCGGGATCATGGCAAGGCTCGCCGGGCCCTCGTTCACGGCGGCAAAAGCATCCTCGAAGGTCGGGCATGGCAGAGCCTCCCAGTCGGGGCGCGCCTCCGAGCAGGCGGTGTGGGAATTGGCGCCCAGCTCGCCTTGGAACGAAATAAGCTTGCTCATGATGTCCTCCGGGCCGCAATGATCTCGCGCGCCCTTTCCAGATCGTCAGGGGTGTCGACGCCCAGCGGCACGTCGTCTACGACGACGGCATCGATGCGCATGCCGGCCTCCAGCGCGCGCAACTGCTCCAGCTTCTCGCGCAGCTCCAGGGACGACGGCTTCAAGCTGACGAAACGCTGCAGCGCTCTGCGGCGGTAGGCGTAAAGGCCGATGTGATGATAAAGCGGGCCGTCCCCGTAGGGTGCGGTCGTCCGGGTGAAGTAGAGCGCCCGGAAACGGCCCTGGGCAACCTCGCTCCCCACCATCTTCACCACATTGGGGTTGGTCTTCTCCTCTTCCCGCTTGATCACGGCCACGAGCGTCGCCAGATCGACCTCAGCATCCAGGAGCGGGGTGATCGAAGCCGCAATGGCCCGGGGATCGACGGTCGGCAGGTCACCCTGCACGTTCACGATCACGTCGTGCCGCCCCTCCGGGTCGAGCTTTTCCACAGCCTCGAAGATGCGGTCGGAGCCGGAAGCATGGTCGGCCCGCGTCATGACGGCCTGACCGCCTGCCCGTGTTACGGCGTCGGCGATCTCAGGCGCATCGGTGGCGACCGCCACCGGCCCGATTCCCGCCTCCATGGCCCGGCGCCACACATGGACGATCATGGGCTCGCCCGCGATATCGGCGAGCGGCTTGTTCGGCAGGCGCATCGCCGCAAGGCGGGCTGGAATGAGGACGAGGGGGTCGGACATGGCGCGATCTTCAGGGCAGAGGGTCTTCAAGGGCGGAGGTCTTGAGCGTCCTTAGCAAGGCGGGTCCTGTTTGTCATGGGTGCGTGCGGCACTCTATCTGGGACCTTGAGCGGCCCGAATTCGTTGCAACCCAGAACTGCGACCATGAGAACGGCGAAAACTCCCGGAAACCCCATTGTCAAACCCCCATGACAACGGCTAAGCAACGCCCCGACGCGGGCACCCGCCCGCGGGTCCTTTCTGCTGCGCTGGTTTCGCCGCTTGTCCGAAGGCGAGGAGAGCCTCATTCATGAATATCGAGACCAATAAGATCGCGGGTGCCGTGTTCGCCTCGCTTCTCTTCGTGGTCGGCGTCAACGTCATCGCCGGCGGCCTGTTTTCCCCCCATAAGCCCGCTGTACCGGGCTATGACCTGCCGGCCCCCGAGGAAGGCGCTACCGCCGATGCGGGCGCCGCCGCTCCGGCCGAGCCGCTTCCGGTTCTTCTCGCCAGCGCGGACATCGCCAAGGGTCAGGCCGCGGCCAAGAAGTGCGCCTCCTGCCACACCTTCGAGGAGGGCGGCGCCAACAAGGTCGGGCCGAATCTCCACGGGGTCGTCGGACGTGCTCTCGCCTCTCATGCGGGCTTCAATTATTCGGGAGCCCTCAAGGGCAAGGGCGGGGATTGGAATTATGAGATCCTGAACGCCTTCATCCAGAACCCCAAGCAGGCCGTCCCCGGCACCATCATGGCCTTTGCAGGCATCGCCCAGGCCAAGGAGCGGGCCGATATCATCGCCTATCTGAAGTCGATCTCCCCCAGTGCTCCTCCGTTCCCCGAGGCATCCGCCGCGGCGGCTCCGGCCAATGCCGCCGCTCCTGCGGCGCCCGCCGCTGGCGGAGCTCCTGCGGCTCCTGCGGCCCAGTAAGGCTCTTCACCCTCGCATTTCCGAAAGCCGGGCCTGAAAGCCCGGCTTTTTCTTTTGAGCCGCCTCCCCTTTCAGGCGTTGTCCCTTGCGCTCGCCCCCCAGCGCCCAAAAATGTAGCTAGCGCATCGTGCGGAAAAGCGGACCCGGTTTTCCGCCTCGAACGATGCGCCAGTATAGATAAGATGCATCGGATGGATCCCAAAAGTGCAAATCCACTTTTGGGTCCGATGCTTAAGACAGACGCCTCACATCCTAGGAGACGCCGTGTGATCCGTACCCTTCTGCCGAGCCTCCTGGCTGCCTGCCTTGCCTTCAGCCCCCTCGCAGCCCAGGAAGCGCCATGGCGGCACGGATCGGTCCTGCTGGACGAACCGAAATACCCTGAAGCCTTCAAGCATTTCGACTACGTGAATCCAAATGCTCCGAAAGGAGGGCTGGTCCGCCTCGGCGCCCAGGGCACCTTCGACAGCTTCAACATCGTGGTGGCCGGCGTGAAGGGATCCCCCGAACAGGGCCTGGGCCTCGTCTACGAGACGCTCACCACCTCCGCCCTCGACGAGCCGAACTCGTCCTATGGCCTCCTGGCCGAGGCCTTTTCCTACCCGGAGGATTATTCCTCCGTCACCTTCCGCCTGCGCCCGGAAGCGCGCTGGCACGACGGGAAGCCGGTGACGGCGGATGACGTGATCTTCTCCTTCGAAGCCCTCAAGGCCAACAGCCCCACCTATGCCTTCTACTACGCCAACGTGACGAAGGCCGAGAAGGTGGCTGAGCGGGAGGTGAAGTTCACCTTCGACGAAAAGGGCAACCGGGAGCTGCCGCAGATCATGGGACAGCTGCTCGTCCTGCCCAAGCACTGGTGGGAAGGCACCACGCCGGACGGGCGCAAGCGCGACATTACCCAGACGAGTCTGGAGCCGCCGCTGGGCTCAGGCCCCTATCGTCTCAAAAGCTTCGAGGCGGGCCGCACCGCTGCTTACGAGCGCGTGAAGGATCATTGGGGGGCCAACCTCAATGTGTATGTAGGCCAGAACAATTTCGACGAGATCCGCTTTGAATATTACCGCGACGCAACGGTGCTGCTCGAAGCCTTCAAGGGCGACCGCATCGATTTCCGTTCCGAGAACAGCGCCCGCAACTGGGCGGTCGGCTATGACTTTCCAGCACGCCAGGAAGGACGTGTGATCCGTGAGGAGTTCCCCTTGCGGGCGAGCGGACGGATGCAGGCCTTCGTTCTCAACCTCCGGCGCGATCAGTTCAAGGATCAGCGCGTCCGCCGGGCCTTCAACCTCGCTTTTCCGTTCGAGGAGCTGAACAAGACGATCTTCTACGGGCTCTACGAGCGGCCCTCGAGCTACTTCTACGGATTGGATCTCGCATCGTCGGGACTGCCCGAGGGCAAGGAGCTGGAGATCCTGGAATCCGTCCGCGACAAGGTTCCGCCCGCCGTCTTCACGACGCCTTACAAGAACCCGGTCAACGACTCCCCCGAAGCCATCCGCAACAACCTGCGCGAGGCCGACCGCCTGCTGAAGGAGGCGGGCTGGGAGGTGAAGAATGGCCGCCGCGTCAACGCCAAGGGTGAGGTTTTCAGCGTCGAGCTTCTCGGCAGCAGCCCCAACGACGAGCGCATCTTCCTGCCCTATGCGGATGTTCTCAAGCGTCTCGGCATCGCCGCGACGGTGCGCACCGTGGACGACGTTCAGGAAACCAACCGCACCCGCGCTTTCGACTTCGACATCACCACCGGCCTCTGGCCTCAGTCGTCATCGCCCGGCAATGAGCAGCGTGAATTCTGGGGCTCGCAGGCAGCAAGCCGCGAAGGGTCGCAGAACCTCGCCGGCATTGCGGACCCTGCGGTCGACGCACTGATCGATCGCGTGATCTTCGCCAAGGATCGCGACGAGCTGGTTGCCGCCACGAAAGCCCTCGACCGCGTGCTGCTGGCGCACGACTACGTGGTTCCGCAATGGACGTCGCTCAAGCAGCGCACCGCCCGCTGGGACCGCTACAGCCATCCCGAGAACATGCCGCGCTACGGCGCCGCCGCCTTCCCGACAATCTGGTGGTACGATCAGGCCAAGGCCGCCAAGACCGGAGCACCGCGATGAGAGCGTTCAGCCGCCGCAGAATCCTTCAGACGGGGGCGGCGGCCGCCGCTCTCTCGCTCCTCCCTCGCACGGGTTGGGCACAGGAAGGCAACGGGATTGAAACCCATGGCCTCTCCAGCTTCGGCGAGCTGAAATACGCGCCGGACTTCAAGCTTTTCGACTACGTGAACCCGGCGGCACCGAAAGGCGGCACGCTGGCGATCCAGATCAAGCAGACCTACGGCAACCAGAACTTCGACACGTTCAACACGCTGAACATCTTCGTGCTGCGGGGCGACGGCGCTGCCGGGATGACCAGCACCTTCGACAGTCTCATGGTGGGCTCGGGCGACGAGCCGGATGCGCTCTACGGGCTTGTGGCGAAAAGCGTGCGCATCTCCGACGACAAGCTGACCTACCGCTTCGCCCTAAGGCCGGAAGCGCGCTTCCACGACGGCTCGAAGCTGACGGCGAGGGACGCGGCCTTCTCCCTGAACATCCTCAAAACCAAGGGGCATCCGCTCTATTCGCAGCTCCTGACGCAGGTCGCTACAGCCGAGGCGGAGTCGGACGAAGTCCTGCGCGTGCAGTTCACGCCCCAGCGCAGCCGCGATCTGCATCTGGTCGTTGCCGGCATGCCGATCTTCTCCGAGCGCTACTGGCAGGGCAAGGATTTCGAGGCCTCGACCCTGGAGGCGCCGCTCGGCTCCGGCCCCTACAAGGTCGGGCATTTCGAGCAGGGCCGCTTCATCGAGTTCGAGCGCGTGCCCGACTACTGGGCCAAGGACCTGCCCGTGAATGTGGGGCAGAACAACTTCGACCGCGTCCGCTACGAGTATTTCCGCGACCGCACGGTCGCGTTCGAGGCCTTCAAGAACGGCACCCTGAACTACAACGAGGAATACACGTCCCGCATCTGGGCGACCGGCTACGACTTTCCGGCCATGCGCGAAGGCCGCGTGAAGAAGGAGGAGATCGAGAGCGGCGCCCCCTCCACCATCCAGGGCTGGTACTTCAACATGCGGCGCGACGCCTTCAAGGACCCGCGCATCCGCGAGGCCATCGGGCTCGCCTTCGATTTCGAATGGACGAACGCCAACATCATGTTCGGCCTGTTCAAGCGCACAGGCTCGTTCTTCGAGAACAGCGACATGAAGGCGGCAGGCAAGCCCTCGCCTGAGGAGCTTGCGCTGCTGGAGCCGTTCCGCGACAAGCTGCCGGCCTCCGTGTTCGGTGAGCCTCCCGTGCCGCCGGTTTCCGACGGCACGGGTCAGGACCGGCGCCTGCTGCGACGGGCGGACGAGCTTCTGCGCGAGGGCGGGTGCAAGCGCGACGGCGGCGTGCTCAAGCTGCCGAGCGGACAGCCGTTCCGGATCGAGTTCCTGGACTTCCAGCCCTCGCTCCAGCCCCATACCCAGCCTTTCCAGGCCAACCTGAAGCGGCTCGGCATCGATGCGGTCTCGCGCATCGTGGACGCCGCCCAGTATCAGCGCCGGATGGAGGAGTACGATTTCGACATGGCGAGCCGGAACCTGAGCGGCTCCTCCACGCCGGGCGACAGCCTGCGGCTGGTCTACGGCTCGGCCGCGGGACAGCGGCCTGGCTCGCAGAACATCGCCGGGATTAACGATCCGGCCGTCGACGCGCTGATCGAGACCATCGCCACCGCCAAATCGCGCCGGGAACTCACCATCGCGGCCCGCGCCCTGGACCGGGTTCTCCGTTCGGGCCATTATTGGGTGCCCATGTGGTACAGGGCCAGCGAATGGCTCGCCTATTGGGACCAGTTCTCGCGCCCGGCGACGAAGCCGAAGCTCAGCTCGGGCGCGCCGGGAACCTGGTGGTACGATGCCGAGAAGGCTAAGCGGATCGGGCGAGGATAAGGCTTGGATACAGTTGTGACGACGCGAAATGAGGCGGACATGCCCCGCCTGCTTCTGCGCCTCGAGGGCCTGGCTCTCTTCATCCTGGCCACATGGGCCTTTGCCTATACCGGCACCTCCTGGTGGCTCTATGCGGTTCTCTTCCTGACGCCCGATCTGAGCTTTGCAGGCTATCTCGCTGGTCCCCGGCTGGGCGCCGTGGCCTACAACGCCCTGCACTCCACTCTTGGCCCTGCTGGCCTGGTGGGGCTTGGTCTTTTCCTCGATCACTCTATGCTGCTCGGGCTCGCCTCGATCTGGGCGGCGCATATCGGGTTCGACCGCATGTTGGGATACGGCTTGAAATACACCTCCGGCTTCAACGACACCCATCTCGGCCGCATCGGCCGGCAAGCAGCAGGCGCTTGATGCTGGCCTATATCGCGCGTCGCGTCCTCCTCATGATCCCCACCCTCCTGGGGATCATGCTCATCTCCTTCGTGCTCGTTCAGTTCGCCCCCGGCGGTCCCGTGGAGCGCATCATCGCCCAGATCCAGGGGCAGGATTCCGGCGCGACGTCGCGCATCTCCGGCGGAGGCGGCGATATGGCGGGCGGAGGCCAGTCACCCGGGGGCGGCGCAGGCGATGCCTCCTCGTCCCGCTATCGCGGCGCTCAAGGGCTCGATCCGCAATTCATCAAGCAGCTCGAAACGCAGTTCGGCTTCGACAAGCCGGCCCATGAGCGCTTCCTGAAGATGATCTGGGATTATGCGCGCTTCGATTTCGGCAAGAGCTATTTCCGCGACATCTCGGTGCTGGAACTCATCAAGGAGAAGCTGCCGGTCTCGATCAGCCTTGGCCTCTGGATGACGCTTCTGTCTTACGCCATTTCGATCCCGCTCGGCATCAAGAAGGCGGTGCGGGACGGCTCCACCTTCGACATCTGGACCTCGGCCGTCGTCATCATCGGCTATGCGATCCCGGGCTTTCTCTTCGCGATCCTCCTGATCGTGCTGTTTGCCGGCGGTTCGTTCTGGCAGTTCTTCCCCCTGCGCGGGCTCACCTCCGAGAACTGGGCCTTCATGCCCTGGTACATGCAGATCGCGGATTACTTCTGGCATCTCGTTCTGCCCATCACGGCCATGGCGCTCGGAGCGTTTGCCACCTCGACCCTGCTCACGAAGAACTCCTTCCTCGACGAGATCCGCAAGCAATATGTGCTCACCGCACGCATGAAAGGCCTGTCCGAGCGCCAGGTGCTTTACGGCCATGTCTTCCGCAATGCCATGCTCATCGTCATCGCGGGCTTTCCCGGCGCCTTCATCGGGGCGTTCTTCGCAGGCGCGCTCCTCATCGAGACGATCTTCTCCCTCGACGGGCTGGGGCTCCTGTCCTTCGAGTCCATCGTGAACCGCGACTATCCGGTGGTCTTCGCCAACCTCTACATCTTCTCGCTGGTGGGCTTGGCGGTGAACCTCGTGTCCGACCTCACCTATACCTGGATCGATCCGCGGATCGATTTCGAGACCAGGGAGGCGTGAGATGAACGAGAACGTGCCCGTCGTCTCTCCTGCCTCCTCGCCCGTTGCGCCGCCCCTGCCGCGCCAGGGCTTCATCAAGCTGTCGCCGCTCAACCGCCGGCGGCTGGAGAACTTCAAGGCGAACCGTCGCGGCTACTGGTCGTTCTGGATCTTCATGATCCTGTTCGTGCTCAGCCTGTTCGCCGAGCTCATCGCCAACGACAAGCCGATCCTCGCCTCCTACAAGGGCGAGATTCTCTACCCTGCCTTCGTGAATTATCCGGAGGAGAAGTTCGGCGGCTTTCTCGCGGTCACGGATTATCGCGATCCGGTGATCGGCAAGGAGATCCAGGACAACGGATGGCTGCTCTGGGCTCCCGTCCGCTTCTCCTACACCACGCACAACCTCGACCTTCCCGTTCCGGCCCCCGCGCCGCCCACCTGGATGCTCACGGACGATCAATGCCGGCCCATTGCGGAGCGCAACGGCGGCACGGGCTGCAACGACATCGAGTGGAACTGGCTCGGCACGGACGATCAGGGCCGTGACGTGGTCGCGCGCCTCATCTACGGCTTCCGCATCTCGGTCCTGTTCGGCCTGACGCTCGCCGGCATCTCCTCCATCATCGGCATCCTGGCCGGCGCCGTGCAGGGCTATTACGGCGGCTGGACGGATCTGCTGTTCCAGCGCTTCATCGAGGTCTGGACGGCCATTCCCTCGCTCTACCTGCTCATCATCATTTCGGCGGTGATCACGCCGAGCTTCTTCGTGCTTCTCGGCATCCTGCTGCTCTTCTCCTGGGTGTCCCTGGTCGGCGTGGTGCGGGCCGAGTTCCTGCGCGCCAGAAACTTCGAGTATGTGCGCGCGGCGCGGGCTTTAGGCCTCTCCAACGCCACCATCATGTTCAAGCATCTCCTGCCGAACGCCATGGTGGCGACGCTCACCTTCATGCCGTTCATCATCAACGGCTCAATCACGACGCTGACCTCCCTCGACTTCCTCGGCTTCGGTCTGCCGCCGGGCTCGCCATCGCTCGGCGAGTTGCTGGCACAGGGCAAATCGAACCTTCAGGCTCCCTGGCTCGGCCTTGCAGGCTTCTTCGTGATCGCCCTGATGCTCAGCCTTCTCATCTTCGTCGGCGAAGCGGTCCGCGACGCCTTCGATCCGCGGAAGACGTTTCGATGACAGAGCCCCTCCTCTCCGTTCAGGACCTCTCCGTCGCCTTCCGCCAGGTCGGGCGGGACATGCTCGCGGTCGATCGCGTCTCCTTCGACGTCATGCCGGGCGAAACGGTGGCGCTGGTGGGCGAGTCGGGCTCCGGCAAGTCCGTCACGGCGCTCTCGGCCCTCAAGCTTCTCCCCTATCCGTCCGCGCATCACCCCTCTGGCCGCATCCTGTTCAAGGGCAGGGACCTGATGCCGGCGGACGAGAACGAGATGCGCAAAGTCCGCGGCAACGACATCACCATGGTGTTCCAGGAGCCGATGACCTCGCTCAACCCGCTCCACACCATCGAGCGGCAGGTGGGCGAGATCCTGAGGCTGCATCGCGGCCTCAGCGAACGCGAAGCGCGCGCCCGCACGCTGGAGCTTCTCGACCTCGTGGGCATCCGCGATGCGGAGAGCCGGCTTGGCGCCTATCCGCACCAGCTGTCCGGAGGCCAGCGCCAGCGCGTGATGATCGCCATGGCGCTCGCCAACGAGCCCGACCTCTTCATCGCCGACGAACCGACGACGGCCCTCGACGTGACGGTGCAGGCGCAGATCCTCAAGCTGCTTGCCGAACTGAAGAGCAGGCTCGGCATGTCGATGCTGTTCATCACCCATGATCTCGGCATCGTGCGCAAGATCGCCGACCGCGTCTGCGTGATGCTCAAGGGCAAGATCGTCGAGCAGGGAACGGTCGAGGAAGTCTTCGGCAATCCGCAGCATCCCTACACGCAGCGGCTGCTGGCAGCGGAGCCCAGGGGCCGCGCCAATCCCGTTTCGCACGATGCGCCTGTCATCGTCGAGGCAGGTCCCATCAAGGTCTGGTTTCCGATCAAGCGCGGCTTCTTTCAGCGCACAATCGGCCATGTGAAGGCCGTCGACGGCGTGTCCGTGCGCGTGCGTCGGGGCGAGACGGTCGGGGTCGTGGGAGAATCCGGCTCCGGCAAGACGACACTGGGGCTCGCGATCCTGCGCCTCGTTCAGTCGGAAGGTCCCATCGTGTTCCTTGGCAACCGCATCGACGGCATGCGCGCCAAGGACATCCGCCCGATGCGCAAGAACCTCCAGGTGGTGTTCCAGGATCCTTACGGCTCGCTCTCGCCGCGCATGTCGATTGCCGAGATCGTGGAGGAAGGACTGCTCGTCCAGAACAAGAATCTCACCTACGCGCAGCGCCGCGACGTTGTGGCGAAGGCCCTGCAGGATGTGGGGCTCGATCCCGCTACCATGGACCGCTACCCGCACGAGTTCTCCGGCGGCCAGCGCCAGCGCATCGCCATCGCCCGCGCCATGGCGCTGGAGCCTCAGTTCATCATGCTCGACGAGCCGACCTCGGCCCTCGACATGTCCGTGCAGGCGCAGATCGTCGAGCTCCTGCGGGATCTGCAGAAGCGGCGCGACCTCGCCTACATGTTCATCAGCCACGACCTGAAGGTCGTGCGGGCGCTCGCCAACCACGTGGTGGTGATGCAGAACGGCCAGATCGTCGAGGAGGGATCGGCCGAGAGCATCTTCGCGGCACCCCGCACCGATTACACCAAGGCGCTCTTCGCCGCCGCCTTCAATCTCGAGACGGCCGCCTCGAATGCGGTCCGGGAATAGGACGCCGCTTTTCGACCATGCCCGCGCATCGCCATTCGGCCGGCCATTCCCAACACGGGCATTCCCATGCTCCCCAGGCCGGTCACGGACGCGCCTTCGCCATCGGCATCGTTCTCAACCTGGGCTTCGTCATCATCGAGGCCGGATACGGTCTCTGGGCCGGTTCCATGGCCCTGCTCTCCGATGCCGGACATAACCTGAGCGACGTGCTGGGCCTCGCCATCGCGTGGGGCGCGGCGCTGCTGGCGAGACGAAGGCCCACGGAACGCTTCACCTATGGCCTGCGCTCCAGCTCCATTCTGGCGGCGCTTTTCAACGCGCTGCTTCTGCTCGTCGCCGTTGGCGGCATCGTTTGGGAATCGGTCCAGCGCCTGATCGAGCCTGCTCCCGTGGCAGCCCTTACCGTGATGGTCGTAGCAGCCGTCGGCATCCTCGTGAACGGCTTCACGGCCCTGCTCTTCATGAGCGGCCAGAACGATCTCAACATCCGCGGCGCCTTCCTGCACATGGTGGCGGACGCAGCCGTGTCCCTCGGCGTCGTGCTCGGCGGGCTCGTCATCCTCTGGACGGGCGCGGACTGGATCGATCCGGTCTTGAGCCTCGCCATCGCGGCCGTGATCGTCTGGGGCACATGGAGCCTCCTAAAGCAGTCCCTGACCCTCTCCCTTCACGGCGTGCCGCGAGGGATCGCGGTTCCGGATGTCAGGAGGACTCTCGAGCGGCTGCCCGGAGTCGCCCGCGTCCATCACCTGCATGTCTGGGCGGTGAGCACCACCGAGTCGGCGCTCACCGCCCATCTCGTCATGCCGGACGGACATCCGGGCGACGACTTTCTGGCGGCGGCCCAACGGGAGTTGAAGGAGAATTTCGGCATCGGGCATGCGACCCTTCAGATCGAAATCCACCGGCCCGTGGTCCATGAGCACGGCCCGGATTGCCCTCTGGAAGGCTCCGAGCACCCTCGCCAGGGCGGCGGCCATGAAGGGCACCACCATCGTTAGAAGCCATCGCATCTTTTGCCGCAATGACTTATCAGTCGTGATTCTCGTGCTCTGAAGGACTTAGCAAACGATGCCTCGCGCTCTTCTCATCGTGCTCGACTCCGTCGGAATCGGCGGGGCGGAGGATGCGGACGCCTATGGCGATGTTGGTGCCGACACGGTCGGGCACATTGCGGAGGCTTGCGCCGAGGGGCGCGGTGACCAGGCAGGCCTGCGTCAGGGGCCGCTGCATCTGCCGCATATGACGGCGCTGGGTCTCGGGCTTGCCGTCGAGGCCTCGACCGGGCGCATGCCGCCGAACCTCGCACCGCAGGGGCCGCTGAAAGGCGCCTGGGGCTATGGCGTCGAGACCTCCAAGGGCAAGGATACGCCCTCGGGCCATTGGGAAATCGCCGGCGTGCCTATCGCCTTCGACTGGGGCTATTTCCCCAATACCGTTCCGGCCTTCCCTGACAGGCTGACGGCGGAACTCATCAAGCGCGGCAACCTTCCGGGCATTCTCGGGAACAAGCACGCCTCGGGCACGGCCATCATCGAGGAGTTTGCCGCGGAGCATCTGCGGACCGGAAAGCCCATCTGTTACACCTCCATCGACAGCGTGCTGCAGATCGCCGCCCACGAGGAGAGCTTCGGACTGGAGCGGCTCTACGAGCTGTGCCGCATCGGACGCGAGCTCTGCGACGAGTACAAGATCGGCCGCGTGATCGCGCGCCCGTTCCAGGGCACGCCTGAGACGGGCTTCAAACGCACCGGCAACCGCAAGGATTTCGCTACGCCGCCGCCAGCCGACACGATCCTCGACACACTCAACAAAGCAGGCCGCTCCGTCGTCACCGTCGGCAAGATCGGCGACATCTTCGCCCATCGCTCAACGGGCCGGGAGATCAAGCCCAACGGCAACGACGCCTGCCTGTCGGCCGCCATCGAGGCGATGAAGGATCTGCCGGACGGCGGCTTCGTCTTCGCGAACCTCGTCGATTTCGACAGCGAGTTCGGCCACCGCCGCGACATTCCCGGCTATGCAGCCGCGCTCGAAGCCTTCGACCGACGCGTTCCGGAGATCGAGGCCGCCCTGCAGGAGGGCGACCTTGTCATCATCACCGCCGATCACGGCAACGACCCCTCCTGGCGTGGCTCCGATCACACCCGCGAGCATGTGCCGATCCTGAGCTTCGGAACGGGCGTGCCGCAGGGTTTCATTGGGCGGCGGGAGAGCTTTGCCGACATCGGAGCCAGCGTGCTGGCTCATCTGGGGATGAGGAAGCCGGGCAAGGGTACGCCCTGGCTCTAGCCCTCCCGTCATGGCCGTCCCGGGCTCATTCCGGGGATCGATCCCGGCCATCCCGGTCCACTTAAGCGCTTCGTTGTTCTGATCGGGATCACCGGCACAAGGCCGATGATGACGGGGAGGATTACGCCCAAGCTTCAAGGCAAGCCAAGCCGCCGCACCCTCCCCTACGCCATTGACGGCCCCGCAACTTTAGATCAGTCTCCCATAGATCGTATGGAGGCTCTCCGGCGATCGGTCGAGGGAGTCTTCCCGTTCTCGCGTGGAAGATTGTTCATGAGCTCGCCCAACCGCTCGACCCATATCCGGCTCACATCCCACCCGGAGCCGAACACCGGCACCATCAAGCATCCAATCAAGTGGGGAGCCAAGGCCCCCAAGGAACGCGGACCGATCATCGGCAGCGTGACCAATCCGGCCGACCGAAACGTGATCGGCGCCCATGGCGGCTCCTATTCGCTCTACAGGGCGCTCGCCATCTCCGCCCGGGCCATGAACCCGCTGGCGCGGCCCGACCTTCACAACACGCATCCCACCGCCGAGATCGGTCCGCATCCGCAATGGTTCGAGCCGGGCAGGATCGTGTCCCTCGATCCTTGGGGGCACATGGTTGGGGACGTGTTCAGGGACGATATCGCCAGCGGGATCGACATCCGCCCCAGCATCGCGGTCACCAAGGCACGCCTCAACATGCCGGAGATCCTGTCTGCCATGGGGTCGAAGCGCTTGCAAGCCGACGGCGGTTTCCTGCATGAGTCGGGCGACATCTCGGTCACCAAGATCGCGGTCGATCCGGTGTGGTACCTGCCCGGCATCGCCGAGCGCTTCGGCTGCTCGGAGGGCGAGCTGCGGCGCACCCTTTTCGAGCAGACCGGCGGCATGTTCCCGGAGCTCGTCACGCGGCCCGACATGAGCGTGTTCCTGCCGCCCATCGGCAACATCACGGTCTATGTGGTGGGTGACGTGTCGCGCCTGAGCGATCCGAAAACCCGCATCGCCTGCCGCGTCCACGACGAGTGCAACGGCTCCGACGTATTCGGCTCCGACATCTGCACCTGCCGGCCCTACCTCGTGCACGGCATCGAGGAATGCGTCAGGGAGGCGCAAACAGGCGGTGTCGGCGTGATCGCCTACAACCGCAAGGAAGGGCGCGCACTCGGCGAGGTGACCAAGTTCCTCGTCTACAATGCGCGCAAACGGCAGGAGGGCGGCGACCAGGCCTCTACCTATTTCGAGCGCACGGAATGCGTGGCGGGCGTTCAGGATGCGCGCTTCCAGCAGCTCATGCCCGACGTGCTGCATTGGCTCGGCATCCGCCGCATCGACCGGCTCATGTCCATGTCGAACATGAAGTACGACGCCATCACGGGTTCCGGCATCGAGGTTGTGGAGCGCGTGCCGATCCCGGCCGAGTTGGTGCCGCCGGATGCCCAGGTCGAGATCGAGGCGAAGAAGGCCGCCGGCTACTACACGCCGGAAGGCGCTCCGGACGCGGACGCCCTGAACCAGGTGAAGGGGCGCGACCTCGGACGCTTCTGATGCGCAGGATCACGAAGCGGGTGCCGGCTTGTCGCCGGGGCCCGCTTCGTTTTTAACCTTTCCGTCAAGCCGCCTTGTCCAGCGATGATGTGTTGCCTGAAGACTGTGCTATCGCATTCTAAGCCGGAGATCATCGGAGCCTTGAGTGACCGACCAGCCTGACCTGTCTTCCGAAACCAGAGCCGCCCGAAGCCTTCTCTCCGCCGCTGCGGTGCGGGAGCGGTCGCACCAGCTTCTGCAGGCGGGCCTCGAAGGCCGTCTTCAGCACTTCACGGTCGATCTCGGACGGCTCGACGCCTGCGCGGACGAGGTCGTGACCACGATCCGCTCGGCCTACCCTTCCCTCGATATTCCGTTCCATGCCCGCTGGCGCCACTTCGCCGCCGGAGGGCATGAGCGTTGGGGCGCAGTCATGCACGGCGCGCCCTGGGAAACTGCGGCAGACATGGCCCGCGCTGCCTTCGATCTTGCCATCGTGTCCGTGCTGCTCGATGCGGGCGCCGGGGCGCAATGGCGGTACGAGGAGGGCCGCACGGGCGAAACCTATATCCGCTCCGAAGGGCTTGCCGTGGCAAGCTTCGACATGTTCGTGAGCGGCGCGTTTTCCAGCAGGCCCGAGGATCCCTTCCGCGTCGATGCGGATGTGCTGATGACGCTCACCGCCGACGATCTGTCTGAAGGCTTCCAGGTCTCGGCCGACAACCCGCTCGTCGGGCTCGAAGGCCGTGCCGCGCTCCTCAACCGCCTCGGGCGTGTGGTTGCAACGAACCCGGACATCTTCGGGCAGGTGGACGATCCTCGTCCCGGCGGCCTCTTCGACGTCATCGCGGCAACCGCCGAGGACGACCGCGTCAGGGCGACCGCGATCCTCGAGGCGCTGCTCACCCATCTTGGCCCCATCTGGCCCGGCCGCATCACGCTCGGGGGCGTGGATCTCGGCGACACCTGGCGCCACCCCCTCGTCAAGGCACCCGATGCCACGAAGGGGCTGGTTGCCTTCCACAAGCTGTCCCAGTGGCTCTCCTATTCGCTGATCGAGCCGCTCGAATGGGCGGACTTCACCGTGGTCGAGATCGACGGGCTCACCGGTCTGCCCGAATACCGCAACGGCGGCCTCTTTCTCGACAGCGGCGTGATCGCCCTGAAGGATGCGGGCGACGCGAGCCGTGCCCATGCGGTGGATTCGCAGCTCGTGGTGGAATGGCGGGCCTTGACGGTTGCCCTTCTCGATCGCATTGCCGAACCGATACGGGCAAAGCTGGGATTCGCGGCCGCAGACTTTCCCCTGGCCAAGGTGCTCGAAGGCGGCACCTGGGCGACGGGGCGGAGACTGGCGAAGGAGAAGCGCGGCGACGGCTCGCCCCCTCTCAACGTGATCAGTGACGGGACAGTGTTTTAGATGAATCAGCACACGGCAATCCAAGAGGGGACAAGCATGCAGGGCGTCACTGTGGTCGATCATCCGCTGGTTCAGCACAAGCTGACGCTGATGCGGGACAAGGAGCGCTCGACGAAGGGCTTCCGCCAGCTCCTCAACGAGATCGGGATGCTGCTCTGCTATGAAGTGACCCGCGATCTTCCCATGGAGCGCATCCAGATCGAGACGCCGATGACCACCATGGAGGGTGCGCAGATCGCCGGCAAGAAGCTCGTCTTCGCCCCGATCCTGCGGGCAGGCGTCGGCTTTCTCGACGGCATGCTCACGCTGGTTCCCGCCGCGCGCGTGGCTCATATCGGCCTTTACCGCGATCCGGAATCGCTCCAGGCCGTGGAATACTACTTCAAGGCTCCCTCCGATCTTGCCGACCGCATGGTTCTCGTGCTCGACCCCATGCTGGCGACCGCCAACTCCGCGGTGGCCGCCATCGACCGTCTGAAGGAGCGCGGCGCGAAGGATCTTCGCTTCGTGTGCCTGCTGGCGGCGCCAGAGGGCATCGAGAAGCTGCGCGGCTCGCATCCGGACGTGCACATCTGGACCGCCTCCATCGACGAGCGCCTCAACGATCACGGCTACATCGTGCCGGGCCTGGGGGACGCCGGCGACCGCATGTACGGAACGCGCTAGAGTTCGCGCGACTTAACCCTTCGCTTCTCACAACAGGGGTCATCGGCCTTGCGCTTCATCGTCGCCGACTGGGGAACGACCCGATTTCGCGGCTATCTGATCGAGAACGAAACCATCCTCGATCAGGTCTCGTCGGATGAGGGCGTCTCAGCCCTGCAAAAAGGCCAGCATCGCGACGTGTTCCTGCGTCAATGCGGCCCCTGGCTTCAGGCCGAGCCTGACGCGCCGGTGCTGCTCGTCGGCATGGTGGGCAGCCGCGAGGGCTGGGTGGAGGCGCCTTACGCCTTCTGCCCCGCAGGTCCGGCGGAAATCGCCCAGTCACTCGTGCCGGTTGATCTGGAGAACGGCCGCAAGGGCCATATCATCCCGGGTCTCTTCTGCGAACCTGCTCCCGGAGCCGCGGACGTGATGCGCGGCGAGGAGACGCTGGTCCTGGGCGCCGGAGTCGGGGATGGTCTGATCTGCTCGGCCGGCACCCATCCCAAGTGGATCCTGATGAAGAACGGGCGCATCGAGCGCTTCGCCACCTACATGACAGGCGAAATGTATGCACTCCTGCGCGAGCATTCCATGATCGGCCGCCCGGCCACTCAGCCGGAGGATCCGAAAGGCTTCGATCTCGGCCTCGAGGCAGCCGAGCGCAACAGCCGCGAGAACAGGGTCGGCCTGCTGCACCTGCTCTTCAGCGCCCGCGCGGCCGTGGTTTCCGGCCGCATGAACAGCAGCCTGCTTGCGCCCTATCTGTCCGGTCTGCTCACCGGCGACGAGATCAACGGGGCGCTGTCCCAGTTCGGCCGCCCTGCCTCCGTGACCATCCTGGCCGCACCGGAGCGCGCGGAACTTTATATCCACGCTCTCAAGCGCCACGGCATCGAGGCCGAGATCAAGGACACGCAGCAGGCCCTGATCGCAGGCCTTGCGCGAATCGTGCGCCAGCATTCCAGCGCCTGAATGCAAGCGTCATCGCGGACGCAGCGAAGCGAAGATCCAAGATCGTAAGACCAGCAAAGACTGTCATCCTGGGGCCGCGTAGCGGAGCCCGGGATGACACATACGGTCCAAGCGCTTAAAACTGCTTGCAACCTTCCCTATTGTTCAGGTCACCATCCATGCCCCATCCCCTGCTCGCCTCTGCGAATGAAGCCTCGAAGCCCATCTGGCTCGTGACAGAACAGACCTGGCCCGAGACCATCGGCAGCCTGCCGCTGCTGGCGCAGGGCTTCGCGAAGGCGCAAGGATTTGCAGGCAAGGCCGGTAGCCATTGCCTGCTGCCGGATGCGGAAGGAAATCTCCTGGGCGTCGCTTTCGGCGTCAACGGAACGGATGCCAGGCACAGCGATCCGTTCCTCCCCGGAAAGCTCTCCACCCTGCTGCCGGAAGGCGTCTATCGCTTCGAGACCGAAGCCACGAACCCAACGCTCGCCACGCTCGCCTGGCTGCTTGGCGCCTACAGCTTTGGCCGCTACCGCAAGCGCAATGGGAAGGCCGTGCGCCTTGTGGTGCCGAACGGCGTCGATGGTGACGATGTGGCGCGCATTGCGAATGCCGTTGTGGCAAGCCGTGATCTCGTCAACACGCCCACCAACGACCTCGGTCCCGACGGCATCGAGGCGGCGGCGCGTCAGCTGGCGGACCGCCATAGCGCCTCTTTCACCAGCATCGTCGGTGACGATCTGCTGGAGCAGAATTTTCCGATGATCCATGCGGTGGGCCGCGCCTCCATCACGCCGCCGCGACTCATCGACTTCACCTGGGGCAAGGCCGGTGCGCCGCGTGTGACGCTCATCGGCAAGGGCGTCGCCTTCGATACCGGCGGCCTCGACATCAAGCCCGCCTCCTCCATGCTGCTCATGCGCAAGGACATGGGCGGCGCGGCCGCGACCCTTGCCTTGGCGTCCATGATCATGGACGCCAAGCTTCCGTTACGCCTGCGCGTGCTGATTCCCGCCGTCGAGAATGCGATCTCCAGCAACGCCTTCCGCCCCGGCGACATCCTGCCGAGCCGCAAGGGCATCTCGGTCGAGATCGGCAACACGGACGCGGAGGGCCGGCTCATCCTGGCCGATGCGCTGGCGCTCGCCGACGAGGAGAGCCCCGACCTTATCGTGGATTTCGCGACGCTCACGGGCGCGGCCCGTGTGGCGCTCGGCCCCGAGCTGCCGCCCTTCTACACCGACGACGATGCGCTCGCCGCCGACATCGCCCGTCACGGCATGATTGTGAACGATCCCGTCTGGCGCCTGCCCCTCTGGTATCCTTACCAGAGCCAGCTCGATTCCAAGTTCGCCGACATGAACAATACCGGCGGGCCGATGGGCGGCTCGATCACGGCGGCTCTGTTCCTACGCCGCTTCGTGGAGGCTGCGAAGGCCCATGTGCATTTCGACATCTTCGCCTGGAACAACTCCACCAAGCCTGGTCGCCCCGAGGGTGGCGAGGTCCAGGCCGCCCGTCTGATGTATGCTCTCCTGCAGGAGCGCTATGGGGCTTGAGCCGCTGGCGCTTCGACCCCGAAGCGACTAGGAGATCTGGTTACAGACTAAGGAGCTGCCCTGATGAGTTTCGACCGCCGCATTACGCCCGTCCGCACGGATCTTGCCGATGAGCGCCTGCGTGGGCAGGTCGAAGCAGAACGATTCACGACCGGCAGGGTCAAGCGCGTCGCTGTCACCTTCTCCGCCCTGCACCGCCACCCCTCCCGCGAGGCGCCCGTGGACACGCAGGCGATCTTTGGGGAAAGCGTGACCGTCTATGACGAGCACGAGGGCTGGGCCTGGGTGCAGCTGCACGACGATGGCTATGTGGGCTACCTGCCGAGCGAGGCGCTGGGCGAGGCCGGAGCGGAGCCGACCCACAAGATCCGGGCCATCCGCACCTTCGTGTATCCGGGCCCGAACCTGAAGCTTCCCTTTCAGGAATATTTGACCCTGAACTCCAAGATCGCCGTCACGGAGAGTGAGGGCGATTACGTTCGGCTTGCCACCGGCGGCTGGGTCTTCGCCGCGCACGTGAGCGGCCTCGATGCCTTCGAGACGGATTACGCCACCGTGGCCGAGCGCTTCCTGCACACGCCCTATCTTTGGGGCGGTAAGACGAGCCTCGGCATCGATTGCTCGGGTCTCGCCCAGACCGCGCTGACGGCCGCCGGCATCAGGGCCCCGCGCGACAGCGACATGCAGGAGCGCGAGCTCGGCACGCCTGTCGAGGTGACACCGAGCTTGGGCGGCCTCAGGCGCGGCGATCTCGTGTTCTGGAAGGGGCATGTGGGTCTGATGATAGACGAGACGAACCTCATCCACGCCACCGGCCACAGCATGACCGTGATGATCGAGCCGCTGGCGGTGGCTGAAGAGCGCATTCGCCTGCGGAGCTACGGGCCGATCACGTCGATTAAGCGGCTTGGCTGACACACGTCATCACTCCGGGGCTGCGCAGCAGAACCCGGGATGGCTGAACGAGAGTGGCTCCTTTCACCTCTCCCTGTGGGAGAGGGAGGCCCGAGCCATACCTGCACGCGATCCCGGATCGGCTCACGCCGCCCGGGGTGACAGAGAAAATAAGCAGCGCCTCAGTATCCCCGGCTTTTATCCACCACGGCCTCGAACGGCTCTCCGGCCTCATGGCGGCGGATCTGCTGCGCGATATAGCGCGCCGTCGCCTCCGGCTCGCTCGTCGCCGAGTTGTGAGGCGTGACCGTGACGCGCGGATGGGTCCAGAGCCGTGAATCGTCCGGCAGGGGCTCCGTCTCGAACACGTCGAGGGTTGCCGCCCTCAAGGTGCCGTCGTCGAGGCAGGCGAGAATATCCGCCTCCACCTGCAGCTTGCCGCGGCCTGCATTAATCAGGATCGGCCCGCCGAGCTTGCCGTCGCGGGCGAGCTTCTCGAACAGGGAGCGGTTGAGAATGCCCTTCGTCTCGGGCGTGAGCGGCATGAGGGCGATGAGGATGTCGGTGCGGTTGAGAAACGGCGTCAGCCCCTCCTGCCCTGCATAGACCTCGAAGCCTTCAACGGGTTTCGCCGTGCGGCTCCAGCCGGCCACATCGAAGCCCATAAGTTTAAGCTTGCGGGCGGAATCCTGCCCCAGCACGCCGAATCCCATGATGCCGACGCGCACTTCGCCGGCAATCGGCGGCGCGCGATCGGGCCTCCAGCGCCTTGCCTTCTGGTCCTCGTCGAAGCGGCGCTGATCGCGCAGATACATGAGGCAGTGCAGCACCATGTATTCGCTCATGCGGTGGGTGAGATCGTCCTGCGCGACGCGCACGATCGGCACGTCCGGCAGGTCGGGATAGCTCATCAGGTGATCGACGCCGGCGCCGAGCGAAAAAAGCGCTTGGAGATTGGGCAGATCCGAGAGGCTTCCGGGCTTCGGCCCCCAGGTTGCCACATAATGGATGGTGCTTCTGTCGAAGTCTTCGCCGAGCACCACGATGTCGCGGTCCGGCAGAAGCCGCCTGAAGCGCTCGACCCATGGCTGCGTCTCCCATGTGACGGCAACGAGAAGGCTCATGTCGTGGCTCCGATGCGCTCGAGGATGCTCGGGCCGGAAGCAGCTTGCCCTTCGCCAAGGGTGTAGGCGGCGCGCACGGCGCGCGCTGCCGCTTCCGCTGCCTCCTCGCTGGGTGCATGAACGATGGCGAGCGGGCGCGACGTATCGACCGTCTCGCCGAGGGTCGCGAGTTCCGTGAGGCCGACGGCGTGATCGATCGGATCCTGAGGCCGCGTGCGGCCACCGCCGAGAGCGACGACCGCCACACCCACATCGCGCGTGGCAACCTTCTGCACGATACCGGTTGTCTCCGCATGAACGGCACGCACCACGGGCGCCGCCTGAAGATGCTGTTCAGCATTCTCCATGAAGTCGGCAGGACCTCCGAGGGCGGACACCATGCGCTGGAACACCTCGGCGGCTTTGCCGGATGAAATCGCGTGCTCGATCCTGGCACGTGCCTCCTCAATGCCGGACGCGAGCCTGCCGAGCACCAGCATCTCGGCGGAAAGCTCCACCGTCACCTCGTGAAAGCGCTTCTCGCGTCGCCGGCCTGTCAGGTAATCGACGGCGTATGCCATCTCGACCGCGTTGCCGGCGGCCGACGCGAGCGGCTCGTCCATGTTCGTCAGCAATGCGCTCGTGGGCAGGCCTGCCCCATTGGCGACGAGCACGAGGCTCTCGGCGAGCTTTCGCGCGTCGGCGGCATTGTCCATGAAGGCGCCGGAGCCGAACTTCACGTCCATCACGAGGCCCTGGAGACCTGCCGACAGCTTCTTCGACAGGATGGAGGCGGTGATGAGATCGATGGACTCCACCGTCGCCGTCACGTCGCGGATGGCGTAGAGGCGCTTGTCGGCCGGTGCGAGATCCGCCGTCTGGCCGATGATGGCGCAGCCCACCTCCCGCGTGACGCGCCGGAACGTGTCGATGTCGGGCTGCGTGACATAGCCCGGAATGGAATCGAACTTGTCTAGCGTGCCGCCCGTGTGGCCGAGGCCGCGGCCGGAGATCATCGGCACGTAGCCGCCGCAGGCCGCCACCGCAGGTCCGAGTGCAAGGCTCACCGTGTCGCCTACGCCGCCGGTCGAGTGCTTGTCCAGCACGGGGCCGGGCAGATCCCAGGTCAGCACCGTGCCCGAATGCATCATGGCGCGGGTGAGCGCCACGCGTTCCGGAACGGAGAGGCCTTGGAAGAAGATCGCCATGGCGAAGGACGCCGCCTGTCCCTCGGTGACGCGGCCGGCGGTGAGCCCTTCGATAAAGTGCTCGATATGCTCAGGATCAAGCGTGCCGCCGTCGCGCTTGCGGCGGATGATTTCCTGCGGGAGAAGCGTCATGTCAGTAGGTTCCCGTGGCGGCCGTGCCGGCACGTCCTTCGATGGCGGCAATCAGCGCGTCGTAGACGCTGCTCGCGCCGATCCGGAAGGTTCGCGGCGTGGCCCAGTCAGGTCCCATGATGCGGTCGGCAAGATCGAGATAGATCTTTGCGTCGGCCAATGTGCGAATGCCTCCCGAAGGCTTGAGGCCGACGGTTCTGCCTGAAGCCTTGATGGCGTTGAGCATGATCTCGGCCGCTTCCGGCGTGGCGGAAACCGGGGTCTTGCCGGTGGACGTCTTGATGAAGTCGGCACCGGCATCGATGGCGATGCGGCTTGCCGTCTCGATCAACTTTGCATCCTTGAGCTCACCCGTTTCCAGGATCACCTTCAACAGGCGATGCTGATCGACGAGGTCGCGCACCGCTTCCACCATCTCGGCCGCAGCCGCGAGATCGCCGCGGCGGGCAGCCTCGTAGGGCAGCACGAGATCGATCTCGTGCGCGCCGTCGGAGAGCGCCTCCTGCGTGTCGTCGACGACGCGGCTCACATCCTCGCCGCCGGCAGGAAAGTTCACCACCGTCGCGATGCGCACAGGAGAACCTTTCAGGTTCTCCTGGGAGCGCTTCACGAATTGCGGCCATACGCACACGGCTGCCACCGGCCCGCGCGGATCGAGCGCCTTCTTGCACAGGGCATCGATGGCCTGATCGGTGCAGGTCTCCGTCAGGTCTGTGAGATCGAGGCTGCGCAGGGCGCGCGCGGCAATTTCCGCTTCAGTCATGGGACAGCTCCGCGATGAAGGATCGGACGAGACGCTTGAACTTCTCGGAGGCTTCCGCCGCCGTATCCTTGGTCTCCTGATGCGAGGGCGACGCGCCCTCGATACCGGCCGCGAGATTGGTCACGACGGAAATGGCCGCGACCCTCAGACCGTAATAGCGCGCGAGGATCACCTCCGGCACGGTCGACATGCCGACGAGATCGCCGCCGAGGATCTGCACCATTCTGATCTCGGCCGGGGTCTCGAAGCTCGGGCCCGACAACCAGGCATAGACGCCTTCCGGCAGCTCGATACCGGTCTTCTGCGCGGCGCGCTGCAACGTCTGGCGCAAGCCCTCGTCATAGGCCCCCGTGAGCGAGACGAAGCGGTTTTCCGTATGGTCCCGCAGCAGCGGATTGGCGCCCGACAGGTTGAGATGATCATTGATGGCGACAAGGCTTCCGGGACGGATGTCGGCGCGCACGGAACCGGCGGCGTTTGTCGCCACGAGGACCGGAACGCCAAGCTCCTTCACGAAGGCCACGGGCAAGCGCATCGCGCCCGCGTCGCCCGTCTCGTAGTAATGCGCCCGCCCCTGGAACAGCAGAACGCGCTTGCCCTCGAGCATGCCGGCGACGAGCTTGCCCGCATGGCCGGAGACGCCGCTTCTCGGGAAATGCGGGATCTCCGCGTAAGGGAGGCTCACCGCATCGCTCACCTCGTCCACCAAGGGCCCGAGCCCCGTGCCGAGCACGAAGGCTGCATCGAAGGGCCCGTCGAAGCCGCGGCTGCGCACGAAGGCGGCCGCCTCTTGAGTCATCTGCTGCATCGTCATCTCAGGCCTTCAACCGCAGGCCTGCCTTTCATCAAAGCACTCAGCTTCCGATCCGCCTCAGCGGTCGGTCAAATTGTTGGGTCCGAAGGAGAAGGGCAACAGCTCGTCAAGGGTAAAGCTCTTGCGGATGCCCTCGGGACCGGCAATGTGAATTGGCGTCTCGGGCGCAGCGAATTCGCGGATGCGCTGGCGGCAGCCGCCGCAGGGCGTGACGAGATGCTCGCCCTCGCCCATCACGACGATCTGCGCGATCCGGCTTGCGCCGCCTGCGATCATGGCCGAGATCGCACCGGCCTCCGCGCAGGAGCCTACCGGATAGGCGGCGTTCTCCACGTTGCAGCCGGTAAAGACCTGGCCGTCCACCGTCACGATGGCAGCGCCGACCTTGAAGCGGGAATAAGGCGCATAGGCCTTGGCCTGGATCGCCTTGGCCGCTTCGAACAGAGTGTCCAGCGATGCCATGATCAGCGCTCCTTCACATAGGGCAGGCCGGAGGCCCGCGGCGGGGTCGCCTTGCCGATGACGCCTGCGAGCAGGATGACCGTCATGAGATAGGGCATTGCCTGGATCGCCTGCACCGGCACCTCTCCGATGCCGGGCAGCGACAATCCCTGCAGCTGGTTGGCGCTGGCATCGAGCAGGCCGAAGAGGAAGCAGGCCCCGAGAGCAGGCCACGCCCGCCACTTGGCGAAGATCAGGGCGGCGAGTGCGATGAAGCCGCGTCCGGCCGTCATGTTGGGCAGGAAGCCTGCCGCCTGCCCGACGGAGAGATAGGCGCCTGCCAATCCGCACAGAACGCCGGCGATGATGACGGCGGTATAGCGCAGGCCCGTCACAGAGATGCCCGCCGTGTCCACCGCAGCCGGGTTCTCGCCGACGGCCCGCAGGCGAAGGCCGAAGCGCGTATGTCCGAGAACGAACCATGTCACCGGCACGGCAAGCAGGACCACATAGACGAGAGCCGAATGGCCAAAGAGCACGCTGCCGAAACGCTGATCGCCTTCGAGCGGCGGCGTGCGCCCGCCCTGTCCGTACCAGGCATTGCCGACAATGGCCGTGAGGCCCGCGGCCAGCATGTTGATGGCGACGCCGGAGACGATCTGGTTGCCGCGCTGGCTAATGGAAGCGAAGCCGTGGATGAGCCCGATGGCTATGGAAGCCACGATGCCGACGAGAAGGCCGGCCCAAGCAGAGCCGAACGCGTAGGCCCCTGCAGCGCCAGCAAAAGCCGCCACCAGCATCTTGCCCTCGAGGCCGATATCCACCACGCCGGAACGCTCGGACCAGAGGCCGGCAAGGCAGGCGGCGAGAAGCGGGATCGAGAGCCGCAGGGCCGAGTCGAAAATCGTGACGAGAATGCCGAGATCCATGGCGTCACACCCTCGCCAGCTTCTGACGCGCGAAGAGGTGCGCCACGAAGCGCCGGAACAATCCGTCGAGAGCGCCCGCAAACAGGATGATGATGCCGCCGATCACCACCACCATATCGCGGGTGATGGCCGGCTGCTCGAAGGCCAATTCCGCGCCGCCCTGATAGAGGATCCCGAACAGGAGCGAGGCCAGGATGATGCCGGCCGGATGGGCGCGGCCCATGAGCGCCACGGCGATTCCGACGAAGCCGTAGCCCGAGGTGAACTCCAGAAGCAGACGGTGCTGGTAGCCCATAAGCTCATTCACCGCGAGGCCTCCGGCCAATGCGCCGGACAGCACCATGGCGATGATGATGATGCGCGCCGGCGAAATGCCGGCATAAACCGCAGCGCTCGGGTTCGATCCGACGACGCGGATCGCGTAGCCGAGGCGCGAACGGTAGATGAGAAGCCAGACGAAGTAGGATGCGGCCAGCGCCAGCACGAGCGTGAGGTTGAGCTGCGAATTCGGGATCTCGATGCCGACGGCGCCGAGGACGTCGTGCATGAATGGAATGTACGACTGCTCAGGAAACGCGCGTGTCTCCGGGTTCATGGATTGCGGCTCACGCAGCACGTTCACCAGCAGATAGACGATCAGCACGCTGGCGAGCCAGTTGAACATGATCGTGGTGATCACGATGTGGCTGCCGCGCTTCGCCTGCAGATAGCCAGGAATGGCAGCCCACAGGGCGCCGAACGCCGCAGCACCCAGGATGCCGAGCGGGATGAGCAGGAAGCCCGGCAGGAAGGTGAGATTGTTGAGCACCAGCGCAATGCCGAGACCCGCCAGCGTCGCCTGTCCCTCACCGCCGATGTTGAACAGTCCGGCATGATAGGCGACGGCGACGGCGAGCCCGACGAAGATGAAGTCGGTCATGTAGAACAGGGTGAAGCCGAGCCCCTCCCCGGTGCCGAGACTGCCCTGGAGCAGCCAGCGGGTAGCCGTCAGCGGGTTTTCACCGATGGCGAGCACCACGAGACCGGCGACAAGAAAAGCCGCCACCACGGAGATGGCGGGCACGAGAACCGTATCAGCCCATCTGGGCAGGTCGAGAGGAGCACTCACGTCTTAAGCATCCGGCAGGAACATGTGGCCCTGCTCATCGAGAGGAAAGGATGGATTCCAGGCGACTTCCCAGAGGTGCCCGTCAGGATCGGCGAAATAGCCCGAATAGCCGCCCCAGAAAACATCCTGCAGCGGCTTGACCGGTTTTGCGCCCGCCGTCACGGCCAGAGCATAAACCTCGTCGGCTTCCTCTCTGGAGCGGGCATTGTAGGCGAGCGTGATGGCGGCAAAGCCGGTGGGCCTATCCTCGACGCCCGCATCCTTGGCGAGGTCGGCACGCCCGAAGAGAGCAAGCGCCAGGCCGTTCGCCTGGTAGAACGCGACGCTGGGCTGGCTTGCGGAAGAAGCCTTCCAGCCCCACGCCTCGTAGAAGGCGCGGGCCTTCGCCAGATCAGCGACGCCGAGGGTGACAAGGGTCAATCGCGGCTGCATCACGCGGCCTCATCCACGACGCCGGCCATGAGCAGGCCGAGATCCTGCTCGTTCGTCTCGGAGGCCTTGCGCTCGCCGGTGATCTTGCCGCCGCACATGGTGAGGATGCGGTCGGAGAGATTCATGATCTCGTCGAGTTCCACCGAAACCAGCAGGATGGCGACGCCTGCGTCCCGCAGGGCGATCAGGCGTCGATGGATGAACTCGATGGCTCCGATATCGACGCCGCGGGTCGGCTGTCCCACGAGCAGCACCTTCGGGTTGCGCTCGATCTCGCGCGCCAGCACGATCTTCTGCTGGTTGCCGCCGGAGAACTTCGACGATTTCAGTCGCGGCGCAGGCGGGCGCACATCGTACTGCTCCATCTTCTTCGCGAGGTCCGCGACGAGGCGGTCGTGATCGAGGATGGGTCCATGGCCGAGATGCGGCTCGTGGCTGAAGCCTAGAATGGCGCTCTCGAAGGCCGGAAATGCAGGCACAAGCCCCGTGCGCAGCCGATCCTCCGGCACGTGGAGCAGGCCGAGATGGCGCATACGGTGCGGGTTATGCTCCGAGGAGTGAATGGCCATCCCCTCGAGCCGGATAGACCCCAGCACCGGCTGGCGCATGCCGGCAATGGCTTCCAGCAATTCGCTCTGTCCGTTGCCGGCAACGCCCGCGATGCCGACGATCTCGCCCGCGCGAACGGTGAAGGAGGCACTGGCCACCCGGAGAACGCCGCGGCCATCCACGACGGACACATTGTCGACCTCGAGCAGCGGCGCGCCGGGCGTCTTCTCGGCTTTCTCGACGCGCAGGAGCACGCGCCGCCCCACCATCAGCTCGGCCAGTTCCGGCGGCGAGGTGTTCGCCGTCTCGACGGTCGCGACCATTTCGCCGCGGCGCATCACCGACACGCGATCGGTGATCGCCATGATCTCGCGCAGCTTGTGGGTGATGAGAATGACGATCTTGCCCTGCTCCTTGAGCGAACGCAGCAGGCCGAACAGCGCATCGGCCTCCGGCGGCGTAAGCACGGCGGTGGGCTCGTCGAGAATGAGAATATCCGCGCCGCGATAGAGCGCCTTCAGGATCTCGACGCGCTGCTGCAGCCCGACGGACAGATCGCCCACGGTGGCATCCACATCGATCTCGAGGCCGTAATCTCGTGCGAGCCGCGCGAGTTCCGCGCGCACCTTCGCCTCGCCGGCGCGCAGCATGGCGCCGCCTTCGGCGCCGAGCATCACGTTGTCGACCACGCTCAGGGGCTCCACCAGCATGAAGTGCTGATGCACCATGCCGATGCCGGCCTGGATGGCATCATTGGGCGAGCGGATAGCGATGGGCTTGCCGTTGACCCGGACCTCGCCGGAATCCGCCTCATAGAACCCGTACAGGATCGACATGAGCGTCGACTTGCCGGCGCCGTTCTCGCCGACGATGCCATGGATCGTGCCGCGCTCGACGGAGAGGTTCACATCCCTGTTGGCGTGAACGGCGCCGAAGCTCTTGTTGATGGCAATGAGTTCAATGGCGGGGGACATCGGCCTCAAGGTGGTTGTCCGGCATAGGAAAAAGCAGGGGGATCTTATCGGAAAAAGCACGAACCTAAAAACGGAAACGGCCGCAGGCCCTTCCTAGAGGAGCCTGCGGCCGGATCGATGAGTCAGATTACATCGGGCACTTGGAATCCGACATGTAGTCGTGGACCTTGATGGTGCCGGACTTGATGTCGGCGGCGGCCTTGTCGGCGGCGGCCTTCATCTCGGCGGTCACAAGCGACTTGTTGTTGTCGTCGAGCGCCCAGGCCACGCCATCCTCGGCCAGGCCCAGAACCGAGACACCAGCCTTGAAGGTGCCCTTCTTGGCCTGATCGAAGGCGTTGTAGGTGGCGACATCCACGCGCTTGACCATGGAGGTCAGCACCTTGCCCGGATGCATGCTGTTCTGGTTCGAGTCGACGCCGATGCCGAGCTTGCCCGCGTCGGCAGCAGCGCGCAGGACGCCCACGCCGGTGCCGCCGGCCGCATGATAGATCACGTCCGCGCCACGATCGATCTGGCTCTTGGCGAGCTCGCCGCCCTTCACAGGGTCGTTCCAGGCCGCACCCGTGGTGCCGGTCATGTTCTGGAACACCTCCGCGTCCTTCTTGGCGTGCTTCACGCCCTGGACGTAGCCGCAGGCGAACTTGCGGATGAGCGGGATGTCCATGCCGCCCACGAAGCCGACCTTGTTGGTCTTGGAGGCCTGGGCCGCCAGGAGACCGACCAGGAACGAGCCCTCATGCTCCTTGAACACGACCGACTGCACGTTCGGCTTCTCGATCACGGCGTCGATGATGGCGAACTGGGTCTTCGGGAACTCCTCGGCGACCTTCTTCAGCGCGGTCTCCTGGGAGAAGCCCACGGCCAGGATGGGGGAGAAGCCGTCGCGGGCGAAGCGGCGCAGGGCCTGCTCGCGCTGGGCGTCGTTCTGCGGCTCGAAATCGCGGTAGTCGGTGCCCGTGTCCTTCTTGTACTTCTCGGCGCCGGTGTGGACGCCTTCGTTGAAGGACTTGTCGAACTTGCCGCCGAGATCATAGACGATGGCGGGTTTGAAGGCCGGAGCCTGGGCGAAGGCGAAGGAGGCGGAAAAGGCGAGGCCCGCGAGTGCGAGGCCGGACTTGGTGACTGTCATCGGCTTAGTTCCCTGTTAGACGCCGGCTTTTTCGCCGGTTGCCCCATGACGATGGCATGGCAAGGGTCACAACGCCAAGGCCTCTGTCAAGGCGGCATGTTATTTCCTTCACGCATCGTGCGGAAAAGTGGCTCCGGTTTTCCGCAGGAACGATGCGTCAACCTTAATCGAAGCATCCGGCGAACCCCAAAAGTGCCTTCCACTTTTGGGTCGGATGCTGACGGAATGGTTGATGACAGACGCCATTCCCGTAAGGTCACAGCATGTCTTTGAACCCTGACGAAATCGACCGCTATGCCCGTCACCTCGTCCTGCGGGACGTAGGCGGCCCGGGGCAGCAGAAGCTGAAAGCCGCCCGCGTCCTCGTGATCGGCGCCGGCGGCCTTGGCGCCGCCCTGATCCAGTACCTCGCCGCAGCCGGGATCGGCACCATCGGCATCGTGGACGACGATGTGGTGAGCCTCTCAAATCTGCAGCGGCAGGTGATCCATGGAACTCCGGATGTCGGACGTCCCAAGGTCGAGAGCGCCACGGATGCGGTGCGACGGCTCAATCCGCATGTCGCGGTCGAGACCCACGCGGTCCGCCTGACATCCGAGAACGCGCGGGAACTGGTCCGCCGCTACGACCTCGTGGCCGACGGCTCGGACAACTTCGAGACCCGCTATGCGGTCTCCGATGCCTGCTTCTTCGAGAAGAAGACCTTGGTGACGGCGGCTTTGGGGCAGTTCGACGCCTCGCTCACCACGATCCGAGCCCATGAGAGCGGCCCGGACGGGCGGCCGAACCCTACCTACCGCTGCCTCTTCCCCTCCCCGCCTCCGCCCGGGGCGATCCCGGCCTGCGCGGAGGCCGGTGTCCTCGGGGCGCTTGCCGGGGTCATAGGGAGCCTGATGGCCATGGAGGCGATCCGGGAGATCGTCGGCTTCGGCGAGAGCCTCGTGGGGCGACTGCTCATGGTCGATGCCCGCTCGGTGCGGTTCGACACGTTCCGCTACGGGTGGGATGAGGGAAATCCGCTGAGTGGGCGCAACACCCAATAACCCTCTCCTCTCCGCGGGAGAGGGTGACCTGCGGAGCAGGTCGGGAGAGGGGAGGTCAGACGTCGAGCACCGCCCCTCTCCCGGCTCACTCCGTTCGCCACCCTCCCCCGCAAAGGGGGAGGGTTAAGCGTTTTATCCCCGCAGCACCGCGCCGGTCTTCTTCGACACCTCGCCGACGATCTTGGCCGACACCGCCTCGATCTCCACGTCGGTGAGGGTCTTCTCCGTAGGCTGGAGGATGACGGCGATGGCCACGGACTTCTTGTCCGGGTCGATGCCGATGCCCTCGTAGATATCGAACACGTCGACGCCCACGATCAGCTGGCGCTCGGCCCCTTGCGCCGCCTTCACGATGTCGCCGGCCGCCACCTCGCGGCTGACCACGAAGGCGAAATCGCGGGTGAGCGGCTGGAAGTCGGGCAGGTTCAGCTTCGGCTTCATCTTGGTGGGCTTCGCCTTGGGCGGCGGAAGCGCATCGAGGTTGAGCTCGAAGGCCACGAGCGGCCCCTTCAGGTCGAGAGCCTTCAGGACCTTCGGGTGAACCTCGCCGAAAGCGCCGACCACGTTCTTCGGCCCGAACTGCAGGGTGCCCGAGCGGCCAGGATGGAACCAGGCCGGGCCGCCGGCCACGATCTGGAGACCACCGGACGGAATGCCGAGGGCCGCCAGCAGGGCCAGCACATCGGCCTTGGCGTCGAAAGCATCGACGGTCTGCGCTCCGCCGTTCCAGTGACGGCCCACGCCCTCGGCCCGCGCCGTGCCGCGGCGGACGGCAGCCGCCTTGATCGACTGGCCCTCCGGCTCGTCCGACGCGAAGGTCTGGCCGACCTCGAAGAGGGCGACGTCGCCGAGACCGCGATCCGCATTGCGCTGCGCCGCCTTCAGGAGGCCGGGCAGCAGGCTCGGACGCATGTCGGAGAGCTCGGCCGCGATGGGGTTGGCCAGCGACAGGCGCGCATCGCCTCCGCCGAACAGTTCCGCCTCGCTCCTGGCGATGAAGGACCAGGTGACGGCCTCCACCAGCCCGCGCACGGCAAGCGAGCGGCGAGCCAGGCGCGTGCGCTTCTGGATCAGGGTCAGGATCGGCTTGGCCACCACGTCTTCGAGGCGGGCTAAGGGCTTCGGCTCGATGCGGTCTACCCCGGCGATGCGGATGACCTCCTCGACCAGATCCGCCTTGCCTTCGATGTCCGGGCGCCATGACGGAGCCGTGACGCTGACGCGCTCGCCCGAGCCCTGAACCTGGAAACCCAGCTTCTTCAGGATCTGCTCCGATTCAGCAGGCTGCACGTCGAGACCCGACAGGCGCGGAACCTCGCTCCAGGGGAACTCGATGACTTTGCGATCCTCGGGCACCTTGCCGGCTACGACTGCCTCGCTTGGCTCGCCGCCGCAGAGGTCGACCACCATCTTGGTGGCAAGATCGAGACCCGGCACCGTGAAGGCCGGGTCGACGCCGCGCTCGAAGCGGTAGCGGGCATCGGTGATGATCCCGAGCTTGCGGCCGCTCTGCGCGATGTTGAGCGGATCCCACAGGGCGGACTCGATCAGCACGTCCGTAGTGGTCTCGTCCGATCCGGAATGTTCGCCGCCCATGATGCCGGCGATGGATTCCACGCCGCTCTCGTCGGCGATCACCACGTTGCCGGGATCGAGCCTGTAGGTGCGCCCGTCGAGGGCCAGCACCGCCTCGCCCTCCTTCGCCCGGCGCACGGTGAGGTTGCCCCTCACCTTCTTGAGGTCGAACACGTGGAGCGGACGGCCCCGGTCGAAGGTGACGTAGTTGGTGATGTCCACCAGCGCGTTGATCGGCCGAAGCCCGATGGCGAGCAGCCGGCGCTGCATCCAGTCCGGCGACGGGCCGTTCTTCACGCCGCGCACGAGGCGCAGGGCGAAGGCGGGGCAGAGCTTCTCGTCACCCGGCGCGAATTCGAGCGTGACCGAGACCGGGCAGGCGCCTTTGCCCTGAACGGGCGCAACCGCATCGCCCTTGAGCGTGCCGAGGCCGGCTGCCGCCAGATCGCGGGCGATGCCGTGAATCGACGTGCAGTCCGGGCGGTTCGGTGTCAGGTTGATCTCGATCACCGGATCGTCGAGACCGGCATAGGCCGCGTAGGGTTGGCCGACCGGCGCATCCTCGGGCAAGTCGATGATGCCGTCGTGATCGTCGGAGATCTCAAGCTCGGATCCTGAGCACAGCATGCCCTTGCTCTCAACGCCGCGGATGGTGCCGACGCCGAGCGTGATGTTCTTGCCCGGTATGTAGGTGCCGGGCGGCGCGAACACGCTCTTCATGCCGGTGCGGGCGTTGGGGGCGCCGCACACCACCTGGATCGGGTCCCCCTCGCCCGTATCGACCATGCACACGCGCAGGCGATCGGCATTGGGGTGCTGCACGGCGGAGACCACATAGGCGACCTTGTAGGGCGCCAGCGCCTTCGCCTTGTCCTCGACGCCTTCGACCTCAAGGCCGATGCGGGTGAGCGTCTCGACGATCTCGTCGAGGGAAGCCGTGGTCTCGAGGTGATCCTTGAGCCAGGAGAGGGTGAATTTCATTGTTGCTCTCCGCTTAGGAAGTCAGGCCGCTGACGAGGCTTGGGATGTCCAGCGGGCGGAAGCCGTAATGGTTCAGCCAGCGCACATCCGCCTCGAAGAAGGGGCGCAGGTCGGGCATGCCGTATTTCAGCATGGCGATGCGGTCGATGCCCATGCCCCAGGCGAAGCCCTGATACTCGTCCGGATCGAGCCCGCAATTGCGCAGCACGTTCGGGTGGACCATGCCGCAGCCAAGGATTTCGAGCCAATCCGTGCCCTCGCCGAAGCGGATCTCGCCGCCTTTTCGGGAGCACTGGATGTCGACCTCGGCCGAGGGCTCGGTGAAGGGGAAGAAGGACGGCCGGAACCGCATCTTCACCTGCTCGACCTCGAAGAAGGCCTTGCAGAACTCTTCCAGGATCCATTTGAGGTGCGCGATGTTGGCCTGCTTGTCGATGACGAGGCCTTCCACCTGGTGGAACATCGGCGTGTGGGTCTGGTCGGAATCGTGCCGATAGGTCCGGCCCGGAATGATCACCCGGATCGGCGGCGCCTTGGACGTCATCGTGCGGATCTGCACCGGCGAGGTATGGGTGCGCAGCACCTTGCGCTCCCCCTTCTCGTCGGGGGCGAGGAAGAAGGTGTCGTGCATCTCGCGGGCCGGATGGCCTTCGGGGAAGTTGAGGGCCGTGAAGTTCAGATAATCCGTTTCGATGTCCGGCCCCTCGGCCACAGAGAAACCCATATCGGCGAAGATCGCCGTCAGCTCCTCGATCACTTGGCTGATCGGGTGGATGCGGCCGCGGGCTTCGGGCGCCTCGGGAACGGGGAGCGTCACGTCGATGCGCTCTGCGGAGAGCCGGGCTTCGAGGGCCGCCTCCCCCAGCGTCTCCTTCTTGGCGGAGATCGCACCCTGGACCTTATCGCGCAGGCCGTTGATGAGCGGTCCGCGTTCTTTCCGCTCCTCCGGGGTCATGGCACCGAGCGTCTTCAGGAGTTCGGACACGGAGCCCTTCTTGCCGAGCGCGGAGACGCGCACGGATTCAAGAGCCGCCTCGTCGCCGGCGGCTTCGACCTGGGTGAGCAGGTCACGTTCGAGATGGTTGAGATCGGTCATCGGTCCCTGGCCAGATGCAAGCGCCAAATTCAGGCGCCTTGAGTGAAGCGCGGCGCGGGAACCGTCAAGTCGTCCGAGCCGCGAAATGGCAACCGACAGCGTGAGGGCCGTCAGGCGGGTGGTCTCGGAGAAGGGGGAGTTAGGCGGTGCGGCTGAATGCCAGCCGCACCGAAAGCTAGTCTATCCGGCTTTAGGCGGCCTGCTGCGGCAGGGCGGCCTTGGCAGCTTCCACGTAAGCGGCGAAGGCCGCCGGCTCGTGGATGGCCAACTCGGACAGGACCTTGCGATCGACCTCGATCCCAGCCTTGCCGAGACCGTCGATAAATCGGGAATAGGTCATGTCATGCATCCGGACCGCGGCGTTGAGGCGCTGGATCCAGAGAGCGCGGAAGGTGCGCTTCTTGTTGCGACGGTCGCGCGTCGCATACTGCATGCTCTTCTCGACCGCCTGCTTGGCGATCCGGATGGTATTCTTGCGGCGGCCATAGAAGCCCTTGGCTGCCTTGAAAACCTTCTTGTGCTTGGCGTGGGATGTTACGCCACGTTTGACGCGGGCCATTGAAAAACTCCTTCAAAATCCGGGATGTGGGAAGAACCGTCTCAGCCGTTGGGCAGGAAGTACTTCTTCACGTTGTAGGCATCGCCCTCGAACATGGTGGTGGTGCCGCGCAGATTACGGATCTGCTTGTTCGACCGCTTGATCATCCCGTGGCGCTTGCCGGCCTGGGCGTAAACGACCTTGCCGGTGCCAGTGATCTTGAAGCGCTTTTTCGCGCCCGATTTCGTCTTCAGCTTGGGCATTTGGCTCTCCTTGGGTCAGGCCTCGGGAGCGGCTCAAACCGCTCTTCGGCCTTTTCATTGCTGCATTGAGCAAAACAAACCGCCACGGCAGCCCTAACAGCCGGGCGGTTCGATGAAGGCGCGCTTATGGCAGAAGGCCATCTAAAAAGCAATGGCCGCCGGCGCCCCGACGGCCATGAATTTCTCAGTCTTTAAGGAGCGCCCTACCGCGGGGCCAGCACCATGACGACTTGACGGCCCTCGAAGTTCGGCTCCATCTCGACCTTGGCGATATCGCCTACATCGGCCTTGACCCGGTCCAGGACCTTCAGGCCGAGGGACTGGTGAGCCATTTCGCGACCGCGGAAGCGCAGGGTGATCTTCACCTTGTTGCCTTCCTCGAAGAAGCCCTTCATGGCCTTCATCTTGACCTCGTAATCGTGGTCGTCGATGCCGGGACGCAGCTTGATTTCCTTGACCTCGACCGTCTTCTGCTTCTTGCGCGCCTCGGCGGCCTTCTTCTGCTCCAGGAAGCGGAATTTGCCGTAATCGAGGATCTTGCACACGGGAGGGGTTGCGTTCGGCGAGATCTCCACGAGATCGAGGCCCGCGTCTTCAGCAACCTTCAGGGCATCGAAGAAGGGGACCACGCCCCGGTTCTGCCCTGCATCGTCGATCAGCTGCACTTCGCGAACACCGCGAATGTCTCGGTTGGCGCGCGGTCCGTCCTTCTGCGGCACCGGCATGGCTCTCATTGGTCTGCGAATGGCTCGTATCTCCTGTTGAGGGCTAGGCCGAGGATCGGAGATCCCAACGGATCCCTGCTGTGCATGCTCAGCCTTGCCACGAATGATTCGACATTTCGCGCAAACGCGCGGGAAGTCAACTTGTTCTATGGCTAAAACGGCCCTCAAGAAGGGCGGAATAGACATCCAGAGTGCCGGAAACCATGTGCTCGAGCGAGAAATGACGCTCCACATGGGCCCTGGCCCTGGCACCTAGAGCGATTCTCGCGCTGGCCCCGAGATTGAGCGCAGCGCCGACCGCCTCAGCCAGCGCGTCGGCATCACCGGCCGGGATGCGCCAGCCTGTCCGCTCATGCGGCGGGACAGCCGGCGGGGACAGCACCGTCTCCGGCACGGCCCCGAGGTCGGAGACGACAACGGGCGTGCCCATAGCCTGCGCCTCCACGGCCGAACGCCCGAAGGCCTCGGGTTCGGTGGACGGCACGGTCACCACCGAAGCCGCCAGGAAGGCGGCTGGCATGTCGGTGCAATGGCCAACCCGGCGCACGATGCCTTTCAGCTTCTTCGCCTCGATCAGGTTGTCGAGATCCTTCACATACGAATCCCGCCCCTGCGGGTCGCCGGCGAGGATATAGGCGACATCGGTCAGGCCGGCATCACGCAGCCTGGCCGCCGCCTCGATCAGCACCTTCTGGCCCTTCCAGCCCGTCAGGCGGGCAGCGAGCAGCACCACGCGCTCGTGGGGCGCCACCTCCCAGGCCTTGCGCAGGGCCTCGATCCGCTCCGGCGCCACCGCGTGCGGGGAGAACACCGAGAAATCCGTGCCCCGATGGATCACCCGAATGCGCTTGCCCGCCTGGGGATACACGGAACGGATCAGCTCGCCCGTGTAATGGGAATTGGCGATCACCGCATCGCCGCGGGCCATCACGGAGTTGTAGAGAACCTTCACCGAGGAGCGGCCGGAATAGCTGCCGTGATAGGTGGTCACGAACGGGATGTTGAGCGAGCGGGCGGCGCCCAAACCCACCCAGGCCGGGGCCCGCGAGCGGGCATGAACGAGGGCAACCCGCTCGTCATGGCAGATCCGGGCGAGCTTTCGCACGTTGAGGACCATGGAGAACGGGTTCTTCGACGCCGCCGGAAAGGGAATCCAGATGCCGCCCTTGGTCTGGAGCTCGCCCACGAGCCGACCGCCTTCCGTTGCGACCAGCGCCCGGGCGCCGGCATGGACCAGCCCCTCGGCGATGTCGACGGTGGTGCGCTCCGCCCCTCCCGCCTCCAGTTCAGGGACGATCTGAAGAATGGTCCGGCCCGCCAGCGGGTGCACGTGAGAGGACGGGAACGCCATCCCTCCGCCGGGTCGCGATGAAAAACTCACGGAAGTAAGAGCCTTCTGAAAAGAATCGTCTATGAACGCTTGCTTCAAAGCAGTTGAGGATGAGTTAACCATGCCGCAAAGCGTCACGGTCGGCCAGGATGCCCGCTCCATCGCCGTTCTCGCCCGAGAGGGCAATGGTCCTCCCGTAGTGTGGCTCGGAGGCTTCAAGTCGGACATGCGGGCCACCAAGGCGGCTGCCTTGAACGAGTGGGCGGAGACGAACGGCCGCGCCTTCGTGCGCTTCGATTACAGTGGCCATGGCGAGTCGGACGGCCCCTTCGAGGAAGGCACGATCTCGCGCTGGCTGGAGGATGCGCTCACCGTGATCGAGCGTTTCGTGCGGGAACGTCCGATCTTCGTCGGCTCCTCCATGGGCGGCTGGATCAGCCTTCTGGCGGCATGCCATCTCATGGACAAGCGGCCGGATCTCGCCCCGGCAGGCATCGTGCTCGTTGCGCCTGCCGTGGACATGACCGAGCGGCTGATGTGGGGGCGCTTCCCCGAGGAGCTGCGGCGCAGCGTCCGGGAGACGGGGGTCTATCACCGGCCCTCCGCCTATTCCGACGATCCTTACCCCATCACCCTGAACCTGATCGAGGACGGCCGACGGCACCTGCTTCTCGACCGGCCGATCCAGACCGGCTGCCCGGTCCATATCCTGCAGGGGATGGAGGATCCCGATGTCCCCTGGAGCCATGCGCTGGAGCTGGTGGAGCACCTGCCGGGAGACAGCGTCTCGCTGACCCTGATCAAGGACGGCGATCACCGGCTATCCCGGCCGGAAGACATCGAGCGGCTGATCGCAGCGGTTGCGGCTATCGCTTAAGGAGCAGTAGGACGATGCGAAGCTTATAGACTGAGCATCAAATGGGTCCCAAAAGTGGGACCCATTTGGGTTCAACGCTCTAGTGCAGGCTCACCATCGTCAGGTCATGCGCCCAGGCATTGGCCACGGCAGCGTCATGATTGTCGGTCAGCAGGATGGGCTCGCCGCTGGCGGACAGAAGCGCAAACAGGCGCATGCCGGGCTGGAGCTTGGGCGCCTGCGGGAACAGCCGGGCGACCTCGTCGGACTCGATCGGCTTCACATAGGCCATCTGGCCCAGGCCCAGGCTGGCGAGCTCGGACACATCGAGGACCGGCTCATGATGGTTCTTGATCTCGAAGTTCATGGACATCTCCTTTTGCGGATGCCGTCACACTTTGTCCGGGGCGCTGATGTCGATCTTGCGGACGATCCGCTCCGGCTCGGGGCGGACGAGATCGATCGACAAAAGCCCGTTGGACAGGTCCGCACCCATCACCTCCATGCCGTCGACGAGGAGGAAGGTGCGCTGAAACTGACGGGCGGCGATGCCGCGATGAAGGAAGTGCCTTGTCTTGTCGTCGGACTGGCGTCCCCGGATGACGAGCTGGCTTTCCTCCAGGGTCACCTCCAGCTGGTCCCGGGTGAAACCGGCAACGGCCAGGGTGATGCGGAGGCGCTCGGGGGCGCTTTCCGTGCGAGCCAGACGCTCGATGTTGTAGGGCGGATAGCCGTCCCCGGCCGCCTTGGCGACCCGATCGAGCGCCTGCTCGATCTCATCGAAGCCTAACAGAAACGGATGCCCGAAGGGCGACTGACGCGACATGTTCGAAGCCCAAGGTTAGAAGGCACTTCGGTTGGTTCTTGAGCCCGCTCATGCGGCACTCAAGCGGCCCGAAACCGAGCCGCTGTCAGGAATATGGATACGGCGCCCAGCCCCATCAAGACCCAGGCCAAGCCGCCTCGGCAGGGGTCTGCGCTACGGTAAATGCAGGGTTTCGGCTAGACCCGCTCCCGCCACCAGGCGACCTGCTCGGCCACCCGGACGGGCGAGGTGCCGCCGAAGCTCGTGCGGGAGCGGACGGAGTTCTCGACGCCCAGCACGTCGTAGATGCCCTGGTGGATCCTGGGCTCGGCCGCCTGCATAGCCTCGAGCGGCAGCTCCTCCAGGGTGCAGCCGCGCTTCTCCGCCTCGGACACGATGCGCCCGGTGATGTGATGAGCATCCCGGAAGGGGATGTTGAGGCTGCGCACGAGCCAGTCGGCCAGATCCGTCGCCGTGGAGAAGCCGGCGCCGGCCACGGCCGCCATGCGCTCCGGCACCGGCTCCAGATCCTGGATCATGCCGGTCATGGCCGCGAGCACCAGTTCGATGGTGTCCGCGGCGTCGAAGAGCTGCTCCTTGTCCTCCTGCATGTCCTTGGAATAGGTGAGAGGAAGCCCCTTCATCATGGTGAGCACGGCCACCAGGGAGCCGATGACGCGCCCGCTCTTGCCGCGCACCAGCTCGGCCGCATCCGGGTTGCGCTTCTGCGGCATCATGCTGGAGCCGGTGGTCCAGCGGTCCGGCAGGCGCACGAAACCGAAAGGCGCCGACATCCAGATGATGATTTCCTCCGCCAGCCGAGACAGGTGCATGGCGCAAATCGAGGCCGCGGCCATGAATTCCAGCATGCTGTCGCGATCCGATACGGAGTCGAGCGAATTACGTGTGGGACCATCAAAGCCGAGCGCCTTGGCGGTCATGTGCCGGTCGATGGGGAAGGACGTGCCGGCGAGCGCGCCGGCCCCAAGGGGGCACTCGTTCAGGCGCTGGCGGGAATCGCGGATGCGGCTGCGGTCGCGACCGAACATCTCCACATAGGCCATCAGGTGGTGCCCGAAGGTTACCGGCTGAGCGCTCTGAAGGTGGGTGAAGCCCGGCATCACGGTTGCGGCATGGGCTTCCGCCTTGTCGAGAAGCGCCTTGATCAGACTGGTGAGTTGCTCGTCGGTCCGGTCATGGGCCTCGCGCACCCAGAGCCGGGCGTCGGTGGCCACCTGATCGTTGCGGCTGCGGGCCGTGTGGAGGCGGGCCGCCGGATCGCCGACGATCTCGCGCAGGCGGCTCTCCACGTTCATGTGGATGTCCTCCAGCGCCGGGGAGAAGGTGAAGGAGCCGGACTCGATCTCGCCCAGCACCCGCTGAAGTCCCTGGTGGATGGCGTCCCGGTCGCTCTCGGCAATGATCCCCTGCTTGGCCAGCATGGCGCTGTGGGCGATGGAGCCCTGGATGTCCTGGGCAGCCAACCGCTTGTCGAAGTCGATGGAGGCGTTGATGGCTTCCATGAGCGCGCTCGGCGAGGACGAGAACCGTCCGCCCCACATGCTGTTGGCACCCGGCTTTTTGGCTTCTTCAGACACTGTGCTTCATCCGATCGAGAGGGTCGGGCAGCCTTTGCCACAGTTTGCGCCCGGACGCCAAGCCGGATCTCCCCTGCCCGCCTTTCGAGCATGCTGCGCAATGTTTACCAGTTAGTAACCAGTTGCTAGACTCGACAGAACCTGTGTGATTTGCATTCATACGGGCGCACAAGAAGCGCACCCAGCGCTGCAAGGGAACTGGCCTATGAAAAGTCTTCCGAAATTTATCCTATCCGCCGCCATGGTCACCGTGATGGCGACCTCTTTCTCTGCCGTAAAGGCAGCCACGCCGCCGGACACGCTGGTCCAGGCTTGGCAGAGCGACGACATCATCTCGCTGGACCCGGCCGAGGTGTTCGAGTTCAGCGCCTCCGAGATCATCGGCAACACCTATGAGCGCCTGATCTCGTACGACATCAAGGACGTGTCCAAGATCTCCGGGCAGGTCGCCGAGTCCTGGACCGTCTCCCCGGACGGCAAAACCTTCACGTTCAAGCTGAAGCCGAACAAGAAGTTCGCCTCCGGCAGCACCATCACGGCCGAGGACGTGGTCTATTCGCTCCACCGGGCCGTGTCGCTCGACAAGTCCCCGGCCTTCATCCTGGGCCAGTTCGGCCTGACGAAGGACAATGTGAAGGACAAGATCAAGCAGACCGGGCCGCTGGAGCTCACCGTAGAGGTCGACAAGGCCTACGCCCCGACCCTGGTTCTCTACTGCCTCGGCAACTCGGTCGCCTCCATCGTCGAGAAGAAGGTGCTCGTCCAGAACGAGAAGGACGGCGACTGGGGCTATAACTGGCTGAAGACCAAGTATGCCGGCTCCGGCCCGTACATCATGCGCGATTGGAAGGCCAACGAGGTTCTCGTCCTCGAGCGCAACCCGCATTATGAGAAGCCGACCCCCCTCGCCCGCGTGATCTTCCGCCACATCAAGGAGACCGCGAGCCAGCGCCTCCTGCTCGAGAAGGGCGACATCGACGTGGCCCGCAGCCTGAACCCGGAAGAGATCGCAGCGGTGTCCAAGAACCCGGACATCAAGATCCAGAGCGGCCCGAAAGGCACGGTCTATTATCTCGGCCTGAACCAGAAGAATCCGAACCTGGCCAAGCCCGAGGTTCGCCAGGCCCTGAAGTACCTCGTCGACTATCAGGCGATCGCGGACACGATCATGAAGAACAAGGGCGACGTTCACCAGAACTTCCTGCCCAAGGGCTATCTCGGCGCCGAGACCTCCAACCCCTACAAGCTCGACGTCGCCAAGGCGAAGGAACTCCTGGCCAAGGCTGGTCTGAAGGACGGCTTCTCGGTCACGATGGACACCCGCTCCACCGCCGAGATCACCGGCGTCGCCCAGGCGATGCAGCAGACCTTCGCGCAGGCCGGCATCAAGCTCGAGATCCTGCCGATGGACTCCAAGCAGGCCCTGACCAAGTACCGCGCCCGCCAGCATGATATCTATATCGGCAACTGGGGCTCGGACTATCAGGACCCGAACTCAAATGCGGACACCTTCGCGGCCAACGACGACAACTCGGACAACGCGAAGGCAAAGCCGCTGGCCTGGCGCAATGCCTGGGATCCGGGCCCGCTGACCGCCAAGACCCGCGCGGCCGTGATGGAGCGTGACGGCGAGAAGCGCGCGCAGATGTACAAGGAGTTGCAGAAGTCGGTTCTCGACGACGGTCCCTTCGTGATCTTCCTGCAGCAGACGGAAGTGGCCGCCGTGCGCAAGAACGTGGATAACTTCGTCCTCGGCCCGTCCTTCAGCGACAACGACGTGTCTCAGGCGAAGAAGAACTGACACTTCGATGGCCTCAGCAGTCATGACCCGGGGCGGAGGGCACGCAAGTGCCCTCCGCTCCTCCCTTAAGAACATCGCCCAGTTCGTCATCGTCCTGATGACGACGCTCCTCGGCCTTGCCGCCGTCACCTTCTTTATCGGCCGTGTCGTGCCGATCGATCCCGTGATCGCCATTGTGGGCGACCGGGCCCCTGCGCAGGTTTACGAACGCGTCCGCCAGGAACTCGGCCTCGATCTGCCTCTCATTCAGCAGTTCTGGATCTACTTGAAGAAGGCCGTCAGCGGCGATTTCGGCAATTCGGTCCTCACCACCAATCCAGTGATGACGGATATCGCCAACACGTTCCCTGCAACGCTGGAGCTTGCCACCCTCGGCACCCTCATCGGCGTCATCATCGGGATCCCGCTTGGCATCCTGGCTGCGGTAAAGCGCGGTAGCTTCATCGACCAGTTCGTCCGCGTGCTCGGCCTTGCCGGCTACTCCATCCCGATCTTCTGGCTCGGCCTCATGGGTCTGCTGGTCTTCTATGCCAAGCTCGGCTGGGTGGCAGGGCCCGGTCGCATCGACGTGACCTATTCCTACCTCTACACGCCGGTCACCAACATCGTGCTTCTCGACACCGCCATGCAGGGCCAGTGGGACGCGTTCTGGGATGCGGTGTCGCACATCATTCTTCCCGCCTGCCTGCTCGGCTATTTCTCGCTGGCCTATATCAGCCGCATGACCCGCTCCTTCATGCTCAATGAGCTGGCGCAGGAATACGTGATTGCGGCGCGCGTAAAGGGCCTGTCCGAGATGCGGGTGATCTGGCGCCATGCCCTGCGCAATGCGGCCGTTCCCCTTGTGACCGTAATCGCCCTGTCCTATGCCAACCTGCTCGAAGGCTCCGTGCTCACCGAGACGATCTTCGCATGGCCGGGACTGGGCCAGTACATCACCAATTCGCTGCAGAACGCGGACATGAACGCGGTGCTCGGCGGAACCCTCGTGATCGGAACCGTCTTCGTGCTGCTCAATCTCGTGTCCGACCTGCTCTACCGCCTGCTCGATCCGAGGACCCGCTGATGACCGGCGCCCCTCTCCCACTGGCTTTCAAGCCTTCCGGCATGCGTGCCTGGCTGCTCTCCGCAGAGCCGCATTCCCGCTGGCAGGCCCGCCTCGGACGATTCTACCTCGGCTGGCGCGCTTTCTCCCGGAACCCTCTCGCTGTTGTTGGTCTCGGCATTGTCCTTCTGCTGATCCTCATGGCGATCTTCGCCGATGTGATCGCCCCTTACTCGCCGGTGGCCGGCGGAGACCTGCGCACGCAGCGTCTCCTGCCGCCAAGCGAAACCTACTGGTTCGGCACGGACGATCAGGCGCGGGACATCTTCTCCCGCGTGATCCATGGCTCACGCATCACGCTCTTCGTGGTCGTGCTGGTGGCCCTGATTGCAACCCCCATCGGGCTTCTGGTCGGCACGGTCTCCGGCTATCTCGGCGGCTGGGTCGACACGGTCTTGATGCGCATCACCGACATCTTCCTGGCCTTCCCGCGCCTCATCTTGGCGCTCGCCTTCGTGGCGGCTCTGGGCCCGGGCATCGAGAACGCCATCATCGCCATCGCCATCACCTCATGGCCGCCTTACGCCCGCATTGCGCGCGCCGAGACCCTGATGATTCGCAACAGCGACTTCATCGCGGCGGTGAAGCTGCAAGGCGCATCGACGCCGCGCATCATCCTGGGCCATGTGGTGCCCCTCTGCCTCTCCTCGCTCATCGTACGCGTGACGCTCGACATGGCCGGCATCATCCTGACCGCGGCGGGCCTCGGCTTCCTCGGCCTCGGCGCACAGCCGCCGATGCCCGAATGGGGTGCCATGGTCGCCACGGGCCGCAACTATCTCATCGACCAATGGTGGGTCGCCGCCATGCCGGGCATCGCCATCTTCGTGGTGAGCCTCGGGTTCAACCTGCTCGGGGATGGCCTGCGCGACGTTCTCGATCCGAAGGCAGCCAAATGACCAAGCCGCTTCTCGACGTCGAAGATCTGCGCGTCCGCTTCTACCTGCGCACGGGCATTGTGGAAGCGGTGCGCGGCGTCTCCTTCCAGCTCGGCCGCGAGCGCCTCGGCATCGTGGGAGAGTCGGGCTCCGGCAAGTCGCAGACGGGCCGCGCCATTCTAGGCCTCACCCCTCCCCCCGGCGAAGTGACGGCCAGGCGCCTCGCCTTCGACGGCATCGACCTGCAGACAATCTCCAAGCGCACGCTGCGCGACCTTCGCGGCGGGCGCATCAGCATGGTCATGCAGGACCCGAAATACTCGCTGAACCCGGTCATGACCATCGGCGAGCAGATCATCGAGGCCTACAAGGCTCATGTGAAGGCCAGCAAGGCAGAGGCCCGCGACAAGGCGCTCGCCATGCTGGAAGCCGTGAAGATGCGCGATCCCGGCCGCGTCTTTTCCCTCTACCCGCACGAGGTCTCAGGCGGCATGGGGCAGCGCGCCATGATCGCCATGATGCTCGTGACCGATCCGGACATGCTCATTGCCGACGAGCCCACCTCGGCGCTCGACGTGACGGTCTCGATGGAGGTGCTGCGCATTCTCGACGAGCTCGTCACCGAACGCGGCATGGGCCTGATCTTCATCTCGCATGATCTCAAGCTCGTTTCCTCCTTCTGTGACCGGGTGCTCGTGATGTACGCGGGACGCGTGGTCGAGGAGCTGGAGGCGAAGAACCTTCGCGAAGCGCAGCATCCTTATACCCAGGGGCTGATGCGCTGCCTGCCCACGCTGGCGAACGATGTTCGACCGCTGCCCACCCTGAACCGCGATCCTTCCTGGGCGCTGTGACAGATCGATGATCGACATACAGAACCTTCAAGTCGTTTATGGAACGGGCCGCCTCCGGGTCGATGCGGTCAAGAACGTGAGCTTCCATGTGGAGCCAGGCGCTGCCTACGGCCTCGTGGGCGAATCCGGCTCCGGCAAGTCGACGGTGCTGCGCGCCATCTGCGGTCTCGCGCCGATCACGACCGGCCGCGTGAGCGTCGACGGTGAAGCAGTCACCTCCCCGCGCAGCAAGGCCTTCTACCGCACGGTCCAGATGGTCTTTCAGGACCCCTACGCCTCGCTGCACCCGCGCCATACGGTGGACCGCACGCTCTCGGAGCCGCTCGCCATCCATGGCGAGAAGGATGCGGAGGCGCGCATCCTCCAGGCTCTGAAGGAAGTGGGCCTCGGCCCGTCCTTCCGTTTCCGCTACCCGCACCAGCTCTCCGGCGGCCAGCGCCAGCGCATCGCCATCGCCCGCGCGTTGATCCTGCGGCCCAAGGTGCTGCTGCTCGACGAGCCGACCTCCGCACTCGACGCCTCCGTGCAGGCCGAGATCCTGAACCTGCTCGACGACCTGCGCCGGCGCTTAGGGTTGACCTATATCCTGGTCAGCCACGACCTCGCCGTCGTGGCCCACCTGTGCGAGCGCCTGCTCGTCATGCGCAATGGGGAGGCGGTCGAGGAAACGGCTTCAACGGCCCTGCGCTCGGGTGCGGCCTCGAACGACTACACGCAGTCCTTGATCCAGGCGAGCCAGGGCTTCACGCGGGTTGCCCCGCAACCGGTCCAGGCCCCTGCCGCTTGAGCACCCTTTTCGCCAACCTTATTTGATGTGAAACGATGTCCCGTTCTTCTCTGATGCCTGTCTTCGATGGTCACAACGACGTGCTGCTCCGCCTGATGCGCGGCAAGATCCAGCCCGAGCAGGCTTTCCTGGAAGGCGACAATATCGGCCACCTCGACTGGCCACGCATGAAGCAGGGCGGTCTCATTGGCGGGTTCTTCGCCGTCTACGTGCCATCCGAGAGTGTGGGTATCGATGTGGACGAGCTGATGGCCCAAGCGCAGTACGATGTCCCTCTCTCATCCCCGCTGGCGCTCCCGACCAGCCAGCAGGTGACGGCGCACATGGCCGCGCTCCTGATCCGCATCGAGCGCGCCTCGAAGGGCGAGGTGAAGATCTGCCGCACGGCCGCCGACATCCGTCACTGCATGGATGCCGGAAAGCTCGCGGCGATTCTGCACATCGAGGGGGCCGAAGGGATCGATCCCGATCTCTACATGCTAGACGTGCTCTACGAGAGCGGCCTGCGCTCCATCGGGCCTGTCTGGAGCCGTCCGAACATCTTCGGCCACGGCGTGCCGTTCCGCTATCCCTCGACGCCCGATACAGGCCCCGGCCTCACGGATCGCGGCATCGAGCTGGTGCGCGCCTGCAACCGGCTTAAGATCATGATCGATCTCTCGCACCTGAACGAAAAGGGTTTCTGGGACGTGGCGCGGCTCTCGGATGCGCCGCTCGTGGCCACCCACTCCAATGCGTGGGAAATCTGCCGGCATTCGCGCAACCTGACCGACAAGCAGCTCGGCGCCATCCGCGAGAGCCGCGGCATGGTGGGCGTGAATTTCGCCACCTCCTTCATCCGCCCCGACGGCATGCGCAACGACGACACGCCCCTGGAAGAGATGATCCGCCATATGGATCACCTGATCGAGCACGTGGGCGTGGACGGCGTCGGCCTCGGCTCCGATTTTGACGGGGCCACCATTCCCGCCGAGATCGGCGACGTGCGCGGCCTGCCCCGCCTCGTCGACGCCATGCGCCGCCACGGCTACGACGAGGCCACCCTGCGCAAGCTCTGCTACGAGAACTGGGTGAATGTTCTGGAGCGCACCTGGGGGCAGTGATCGATCCGGAAGCTCGGCGCTCCTGTTCAGTCCCGGTCATCTCGTTTTGGAGAGCGCTACGCCTTTCCAATCGAGATCACCGGCACAAGGCCGGTGATGACGAAGGTGGGTGACTTACCGCTCCGCCTTCGAGGTCAGCGCGAACACGCTCGCGATGCCGCCGACGCCGAGCATCAGCAGGAGACTCACCGCGTTGATCGCCGGCGAGGCGCCCTCGCGCATCTGGCCGTACATGGCGATCGGCAGCGGCGCTTCGGAGCCCACCAGCATCAGGGTCGTGTTAAAGTTCTCGAACGACATCAGCAGCGCCACGAGGCCCGCGCCGATGAGAGCGGGTCGTAAGAAAGGCAGCGTGACGGTGCGCAGCACCCGCGCGCGGCTGGCGCCGAGATCGAAGGCGGCTTCCTCCAGAGAGCGGTCGAACTTGCGCAGGCGCGCGGCGATGATGAGCGTCGCGATAGTGAGGATGAAGGAGAGCTGGCCCAGCACCACGAGGGACAGACCGGGCCGGAGAAGATCGAGATCGGTCTGAAGCCACTCCTCGAGCCCGTTGGCCAGCCGCGAGAAGAAGGCCAGGATCGAGATGCCGAGCACCACGCCCGGAATGACCAGCGGCCAGAGCATCATCATGGCCACGAATGTCTTGCCGCGAAACTCGGCCCTCTCCAGCACCCAGGCATTCACCGTGCCGAGAAGCACGGCGAGCAGCGCCACCGGAATGGCGACCTTGAAGCTGTTGCCGATGCTCTCCAGCCAGATCGGATCCACCAGCACGCCCGGCTTGCCGACCACAGTGCCGGATCCGGTGAACCATTCCAGAGTGAAGCCGCGCCAGGGTGGCGACGGGAACGGGCTCGCGTTGAAGGCGAAGATCGCCACGACGAGCAGCGGCGCGAACAGGAAAAGATAGAACGCCGCGATGTAGAGCTTCCAGGCGAGGGACGGTCTGTTCATGGCGTCATGCCTGCTTCAGGGTGGTGCCGAGGCTCTGGCCCGTCAGGCGCAGGCCCAGCCACACGATGGCAGAGGAGAGCAGCAGGAGCAGCATGCCGAAGGCGGCGCCCTGGGGCCAGTTGAAGCGCGTAATGAACTGCGCGTAGATCTGCTCCGTGAACCACAGCCCGTTCTTGCCCCCGAGCAGCACCGGCGTGGCGAAATTGCCGATGGTGAGCATGAACACGATGATGCAGCCCGCCACGATGCCGGGCATGGCATGGGGAATGACGATGCGGCGCAGCACGGTCCAGCGGCTGCCGCCGAGATCGTAGCCGGCCTCCACGACGGCGGGCTCCAGGCTCTCGAGCGCGTTGGCGAGCGGCACGATCATGAAGAGAAGCCCGCCATAGACGAGGCCGAGGATCACCGCGCCGTCGTTGTAGAGCAATTCGTTAGGCTGACTCGCCAGACCGATGGAACGCATCGCGTAGGAGATCACGCCGGTCTCGCGCAGCAGGATCATCCAGCCGAGCGTGCGCACGAGCTCCGACACCCAGAACGGCAGCAGGCAGAGCAGCAGCAGCATCGCCTTGACGCGTCCCTGCGCCACCCGGGCGATGTAGAGCGCGATGGGAAAGGCGAGCACCAGCGTGAGCGCCGTGACCAGGATCGACATGAAGGCTGTGCGCGCGAAGGTGCGCCAGTAGAGCGGCTCGGTGAAGAACTCGAGGTAATTGCCGAAGCCGAAGGCATAGACTCGCGGCGCCACGCGCTCGCTGAAGGAGAGGACGAGAATCTCCACGTGCGGCAGCACGATGAGCAGCCCGAGCCACAGGATGGCAGGAGCAAGCAGCAGGAAGAGCGTGAGGCGCTGGGCAGGCTTCGCGATCATGCGGCGAAGACCTTCATGGCATCCGCCGTCCAGCCCACATGGATCGGCGCGCCGACCTGGATGCCGGCGAGCGGTCCCGTCTGCGGCAGAACGGCGCGCACCGGCTGCTCGAAACCCGCCGTGTCGATGAGCAGGCTCGACGCGGCGCCGTCGAACAGCACCGCCGAGATGCGACCCTCGAAACGGTTGGGCAGATTGCTTAAGGATGAAGGGTCCTGTGCCAGCGCCACAGCCTCAGGCCGCACGAAGGCGAGCGCCGCCTTTGCAGCTGCGCTCCCCTGCCCCTGCACGACGGCACCCGAGGGCAGGCGCACGGCAACGGCACCGTTGGCGGCGGGTGCCGCTTCGCCCTGCAGGCGATTCGTTTCACCGACGAAGCTCGCAACGAACGGCGTTGCCGGGCTGTGATAGAGCTCGCGCGGGCTTCCCACCTGCTCGAACCGGCCCTGGTTCATCACGGCGATGCGGTCGGACATGACGAGCGCTTCGGACTGGTCATGCGTGATGTACGCGAAGGTGGTGTTGAACGTGCCCTGCAGCTGCTTGAGTTCGATCTTCATGTGCTCGCGCAGCTTGAGATCGAGGGCGCCCAGCGGCTCGTCGAGGAGCACGAGGGTGGGCTCCAGCACGAGACAGCGGGCGATCGCCACGCGCTGCCGCTGGCCGCCCGAAAGCGCCGTCACGCGCCGTTCGCCGAAGCCTTTGAGGCCCACGCGCTCCAGCATGCGGCTCGCACGCTCTTCGGCCTCCGCCCTGGATACGCCGCGGCAGGTCAGCCCATAGGCCACGTTCTCGCCGACGCTCATCATGGGAAAGAGCGCGAGGCTCTGGAACACCATGTTGACGGGACGCCGGTTGGCCGGAACGCCGATCATCGATTTTCCGCGGATGCGAATGTCTCCGCTCGTCGGATGTTCGAACCCGGCGATCATGCGCATCAGGGTGGTCTTGCCGCAGCCGGAGGGGCCGAGGATCGAGAAGAACTCGCCGGGAGCGACGCTGAAGCTCACGTCGTCGACGGCTGCATGCGAGCCGAAGCGCTTGGTGACGTTGACGATGTCGAGATCGGTGGAAGAGGCCATGACGCTGCCGATACAAAGAGCCGTCCCCCAGCGTGAGCTGGGGGACGGTGAGACATGATGATAAGATTTACGAACCGGCCTTCAGGCGGTCGAGAACCTTGCCCTCGATCTCTTCGAGGCCAGCCGGCACCGCCGGGTACCAGCGGATGTTGTCGATGGCGGCCTTCGGGAAGCTCTCGGCGAACTGATCCTTCAGCTTGCCCTGCATGAGCTTGTCGGCGCCGTTGGAGGCCGTGAAGTTGCCGGCGGCGGCCGCAACTTTTGCTGCGATCTCCGGACGCATGTTGAAGTTGATCCACTTGTAGGCGGCATCGTCATTGCGGCCCTTGGCGGGGATCGCGAAGGTGTCGACCCAGCCGAGCGCGCCGGACTTCGGCGCGATGAACTTCATGTCCGGGTTCTCGGCGTTGAGCTTCCATCCGCCCGTATCCCAGGCCATGGCGGCGACGACTTCGCCGGAACGCACGGCGTTGAGGAGCTGGTCCGAGCCTTCCCAGAAGAACTTCACGTTCTTCTTGCACTCGGCGAGCTTGGCGCCGACCTTGTCCATCAGGGCAGCATAGGCTTTCGCATCGCCATAGGCTGCGAAGGGGTCCATGCCGTTGGCGAAGGCGAAGGCGATCAGCGCCGGGCGCTTGGCGCGGAAACTGGTCTTGCCCGCGAGGGCAGGATCGCAGAGGTCGTTGTAATCGGCCACCTTGGACGCGGCCTTGGTGTTCACCACGAGCCCGTCCGTGCCCCAGATATGAGGGACGCCGTAGACCTTGCCGTCGGTGGTGGTGTTCTTCTTGGTCGCTTCCAGCATGGAGGCGATGAACTGGTCGGACTTCAGCTTGGAGAGATCGAGCGGCTTGTAGATGCCGAACTCCGCCTGCGGGCCGGCGATGCGGTCCTGGCTCGGCTGAGCGAGATCGAAGCCCGCTCCTTGCGTGGCGCGCAGCTTGGAGATCATCTCCTCGTTGTTCGAGGTCGTCACCTCGACTTCGATGCCGGTTTCCTTCGTGAACTCGGCGACGACATCGGCCGGCGCATAGCCCGACCAGGTCAGGAGCCGCAGCTTCTCGGCGGCTTCAGCCGATCCGACGGCCATGAGGGCGGCGAGAGCCGTAGCCAGCTTCAGGCTGGCGCGTTTGGTCAGCATTGTAGTCCTCCAGTGTGGTTGGGCTTTTACCCATGTTCCCCAGTTGCAAAACTATATGACAGTTGCACGACGCGCTAGGGGTTTGAGAGCCGGCTCAGGAATGAACGGGTCTGCTGACAGGGGCCGCTCCCCCGGCTATGGATGGGCTCTCTCTGCAGGAGCCGTCAGCCATGCGCAGTTTCTACCCCGAAATAGAACCCTACCATCAAGGTATGCTCGATGTGGGCGACGGCCACCGGATCCATTGGGAATTGTGCGGGAATCCTGAAGGCAAGCCCGTGGTCTTCCTCCATGGCGGGCCCGGGGGCGGCTGCACGCCGACGCAGCGCCGGCTCTTCGATCCGGAGAAGTACCGCATCCTGCTGTTCGACCAGCGCGGCTGCGGACGCTCCACGCCCTATGCGAGCCTTGAGGCCAACACCACGTGGCACCTCGTGGCCGACATCGAGCGTCTGCGCGAGATGATTGGTGTGGACAAGTGGATGGTCTTCGGAGGCTCCTGGGGTTCCACCCTGGCGCTCGCCTATGCCGAGACGCACCCCGAACGCGTCACCGAACTCGTGCTGCGCGGGATCTTCACGCTACGTCGCTCGGAACTGCTCTGGTACTATCAGGAGGGCGCCTCATGGATCTTCCCCGACAAGTGGGAAGGCTTCCTCGCGCCGATCCCGGAGGAGGAACGCGGCGATCTCATGGCGGCCTACCGCAAGCGCCTGATCGATCCGGATCCGGCCGTCCAGGCGAAAGCCGCGCGGGCCTGGAGCCTGTGGGAGGGCGAGACCATTACGCTCCTGCACAACCAGGAATACAGCGACCAGTTCGGCGACGAGCACTACGCCATCGCCTTCGCCCGGATCGAGAACCATTACTTCGTCAACGAGGGCTGGTTCGAGGACGGCCAGCTCATCCGCAACGCCCATCGTCTGAAAGGCATCCCGGGCGTGATCATCCAGGGCCGCTACGACATCGCCACGCCGCCCAAGACGGCCTGGGACCTGCACAAGGCCTGGCCCGAGGCGAAGTTCATCATAGTGCCGGATGCAGGCCACGCGGTGAGCGAGCCCGGCATCACCCATCATCTCATCGAAGCGTCGGATGCCTTCGCGAGAGGATGAGTCTTCTCGTCACCGGATGAAGCTCAGCGCAAATCTGGGATTGTCCTCAGAACTCTCCATGTCATGGCCGGGCTTGTCCCGGCCATCTCGCTTCAGAAAGGCGCTGCACTCAGCATGATCGGGATCACCGGCACAGGGCCGGATGACCCGAGGGGGTGTCATCCCTGGTGAGCGAAGCGAGGGAAGGGGATCCACTCTCACGCACAGCGCTATGGACTCCCTTCCCCTCCGCTGCGCTCCGGCCGGGAATGACACGAGCAGCGCCGTCCGGAGTGACGATCATGAAAACTTACTTCGCCGTCCAGCCGCCATCCATCGACAGGTTGGCGCCCGACATCTGGCTGGCTGCGTCCGAGCACAGGAACACGGCGAGTGCCGCCACCTGATCGACGGTGACGAACTGCTTGGTGGGCTGCGCCTCCAGAAGCACATCGTTGATCACCTGCTCCTTCGTGAGCCCGCGGGCCTTCATGGTGTCGGGGATCTGCCGCTCGACGAGGGGCGTCCAGACATAGCCGGGGCTGATGCAGTTCACGGTGATGCCGTGCGTCGCCACCTCCAGCGCCACCGTCTTGGTGAGCCCGGCGATCCCGTGTTTCGCCGCCACATAGGCCGATTTGAACGGCGAGGCCACGAGGGAATGAGCCGAGGCCGTGTTGATGATGCGGCCCCACTTGCGCGCCTTCATGCCAGGCACGGCGGCGCGGATCGCATGGAAGGCCGACGTGAGATTGATGGCGATGATCTGGTCCCACTTCTCGACCGGGAAATCCTCCACCGGCGAGACGAACTGGATGCCCGCATTGTTGACGAGAATGTCGACGCTGCCGAAGCTGCGCTCGCCGAGGCGGACCATTTCCTCGATCTCGTCGGCTTTCAGCATATTGGCCGGCGAATAGACAGCCTTGACGCCGAACTCGCTCTCGATGCCGGCGCGGGTCTTCTCGATCTCGGCCTCGTCCCCCAAGCCGTTGAGGACGATGTTCGCACCTTCCTTGGCGAGCGCGCGGGCAATGGCCAGGCCGATGCCGCTGGTCGAGCCGGTGACGACGGCTGTCTTCGATGTCAAGGTCATGGTCTTCTCCGGATGGGGCTGGGCTCAGGCATCAGATGAGGGGAGGCATAGCACAAGGGACGAGGTGGCCGGGAGCCTAGCAAAAAGGAGCATGGAAAACAGATGCCCTGCGCAGGTCCCCCCATGTGCCGGGCGCATGTCCCTTTCCCCTTCCCTGCCGTTGTCTGGCAGGCGCCGATATGAGATGGATCGGATGCCGTTTCGTCAAACCGAATGGGGGCGTGGTGCCGACACCAAAGATTCTTCCCTGCGGCGACAGCGCCCTGACGGTCGAGTTCGGGAGCACGATCGACTCGGGCCTCAACGCCATGGTCCTGGCCCTCGATGAGATCGTCCGCGCCCGTGCTCCCGCCGGGCTGATCGAGACCGTGCCGACCTATCGCTCCTTGACCATCCAGTTCGATCCGGCGGCGACCGACTACGACGCTCTGGTCAGGCTCCTCGACGAGGAGACGAAGGATCTCGCCCCTCGCCACACCGTTGGCCGCCGCTGGCGCGTGCCTGTGGTCTACGGCGGCGAATACGGGAGCGATCTGGAGGAGGTGGCAGGGATCCACGGCCTGACGCCTGCCCAGGTGATCGACATCCATTCGTCGGCAATCTACCGCATCTACATGATCGGCTTCCTGCCGGGCTTCACCTATCTCGGCGGCCTCGACAAGAGGATCGCCACGTCGCGCAGGCTTCATCCCCGGGCCAAGATCCCGGCCGGCACGATCATGATCGGCGGCGAGCAGGCGGGCATCGCCCCCATGGACATGCCGAGCGGCTGGCACAACCTCGGCCTGACGCCCGTCCGTCCCTACGCACCGGAGCGCGATCCGGTCTTCCTGTTCGCAGCCGGCGACGAGATCGTCTTCGAGCCCGTCGATGCTTCGCGCTGGGAGGTGATGGAGAAGGCCGTGCTGGCCGGCGAGCCGGTGGCCGAGGAGATTCGCCCATGATCGATCTCGTGGTGAAATCCTGCGGCCCCATGACCGCCCTGCAGGATCGCGGCCGCCTCGGCTACCAGGGCTTCGGCGTCTCGCCTTCGGGCGCCATGGACCGCCGCGCCTTGGCCATGGCCAATGCCCTCGTCGGCAATCCTCCCGACATGGCGGCCTTCGAGTTCGTCAATCTCGGCGGCTCATTCACCATCGAGGGCGGCGACCTTCGCCTTGCCGTCGCCGGTGCGGGCGCGTCCGCCAGCATCGACGGCACCCCCGTCCCGCCTCTGACATCCTTCGTTCTGCGGGAGGGCCAAATTCTGGACGTGGGCCACCCGCGCACCGGCACCTTCGCGTATCTCGCGGTGGCCGGAAGCCTCGCGGTTGAGCCGCAGCTGGGAAGCCTCTCGTTCCATCTGCGCTCCCGCCTCGGCGGCCTGAAAGGGGCGCCGCTCCAGGCCGGCGACCGCCTGCCCTGCCGGCCGGAGGTTCAGGCGGGCGAGCCGATGGAGCTGACTGTCGACATCATCGAGGAGACCGGCCCTCTCCGCGTCATGCTGGGGCCGCAGGACGATTACTTCACGCCGGAAAGCATTCGGCTGTTTCTGGAAAGCGAGTTCACCATCAGCTCCCAGGCCGACCGGATGGGCTTTCAGCTCACCGGGCCCAAGCTCGAGCATGCCAAGGGCTTCAACATCGTCTCCGACGGGATCGTGGACGGCCATATCCAGGTGCCGGGCAGCGGCCAGCCCATCGTGCTGATGCGCGACCGCCAGACGGCGGGCGGCTATCCGAAGATCGCCACCGTGATCAGCGCCGATCTCGCCCGCTTCGCGCAGATGCGCCCAGGCGCAAAGGTGCGCTTCAGGGCCGTTGAGCGGGACGAGGCCGTCGCGGCGGCACGGCAGCTGAGGGATTGGATCGCGTCACTGCCGACGCATCTGACCCCTGTGCGCTACAGCCTGACGACGGAGCATCTTCTCAGCCGCAATCTCATCGGCGGTACGGTGGATGCGCTGTCTCCCGCATCGCACGAGTGAAAAGGGCGCCACACCGGCGCCCTTATCCTCTTATTGTGTTCTGACGCCGCTCTCGTCGATGCGGTCCGGCGCACCCGCAGCCTTCGCCTCGCGACGGCGCTCGTGCAGAACGTATTCGGTATAGCCGTTGGGCTGCTCGGCGCCCTTGAAGACGAGATCGCAGGCCGCCTGGAAGGCGGGGCCGTCGAAGTTCGGCGCCATGGGACGATAGAGCGGATCGCCGGCATTCTGCCGGTCCACCACTTCGGCCATGCGGCGCAGGGTCTGCATCACCTGATCCTGCGTCACGATGCCGTGGCGCAGCCAGTTGGCGAGATGCTGGCTGGAGATGCGCAGCGTCGCGCGGTCTTCCATGAGGCCGACATCGTGGATGTCAGGCACCTTGGAGCAGCCGACGCCCTGGTCGATCCAGCGCACCACATAGCCGAGGATGCCCTGGCAGTTGTTGTCGAGCTCCTGCTGCACAGCATCGGGCGCCCAGTTGGACTGCGACACCGGAATGGTCAGAATGTCGGAGAGCTTGGCGTGGGAACGCGCCTTCAGCTCCTCCTGGCGCGCCGGCACGCTCACCTGGTGATAGTGCAGTGCGTGCAGCGTCGCGGCGGTGGGCGACGGCACCCAGGCGGTGGTGGCGCCGGCCTGCGGGTGGCCGATCTTTTGGGCCAGCATGTCGGCCATTCTGTCGGGCGCGGCCCACATGCCCTTGCCGATCTGCGCCTTGCCGGGCAGGCCGCAGAGCATGCCCACATCCACGTTGTTGTCCTCATAGGCCTTGATCCACGCGGTCGACTTCATGTCGTTCTTGCGGATCATGGGGCCTGCTTCCATGGAGGTGTGGATCTCGTCGCCCGTGCGGTCGAGGAAGCCGGTGTTGATGAACACGATGCGCTCGGCGGCCGCATGGATGCAGGCCTTGAGGTTGACGGAGGTCCGCCGCTCCTCGTCCATGATGCCCATCTTGAGGGTATTGCGGGGAAGATTCAGCATGTCCTCGACGGCGGCGAAGAGATCGTTGGCGAACGCCACCTCGTCCGGCCCGTGCATCTTGGGCTTCACGATGTAGACCGAGCCCGCGCGGCTGTTGCGCAGCGTCCCTGCGCCTTTCAGATCGTGGATGGCGATGAGCGAGGTGATGGCTGCGTCGAGGATGGTCTCGGGGATTTCTCTGCCGCTCTCGTCGAGCACCGCATCGGTGAACATGTGGTGGCCCACATTGCGCACCAGCATGAGGCTGCGCCCGTGCAGGCGGATCTCGCCGCCGTTCACGGATGTGTAGGCCCGATCCGGATTGAGCCTGCGCTCCACCTTGCGCCCGCCCTTCTCGAAGCTCTCGACCAGATCGCCCTTCATCAGCCCGAGCCACGTGCGGTAGACCTCGACCTTGTCGTCGGCATCCACCGCTGCCACCGAATCCTCCAGGTCCATGATGGTGGAGACTGCCGATTCCATCACCAGGTCGGCGATGCCGGCCGGATCCTCGGCACCGATCGGGTGCGAGGGGTCGATGCGGATGTCGAGATGCAGGTTGTTGTGGCGCAGCAGCACGGATGACGGGCTTGCCGCCTCGCCCTGGTAGCCGACGAACTGGGCCGGGTCGGCAAGGCCCGTCTCGGTGCCGCCCCGAAGCGTGACGATGAGGGCAGTGCCCTGGATGGTGTAGGACGCCGCATCCCTGTGGCTGCCGCCGGCGAGCGGCACCGCCTGGTCGAGCACCTCGCGGGCGCGGGCTACGACCTTGGCGCCGCGGACCTTGTTGTAGCCGCCAGAGCGGGTGGCGCCGCCCTCTTCCGAAATGACGTCGGTGCCGTAGAGGGCGTCATAGAGGCTGCCCCAGCGGGCATTGGCGGCGTTCAGCGCATAGCGGGCATTCGACACCGGCACCACGAGCTGGGGGCCGGCGATACGGGCGATCTCATCGTCCACGTTCTGCGTGCGCACCGCGAAATCCTCGGGCTCCGGCAGCACATAGCCGATGTCACGCAGGAACTGCTCGTAGCCGGCCTGGTCGAAGGCCTGGCCTTTCCTGGCGCGGTGATACTCGTCGATCTGCGCCTGAAGCTTGTCTCGGATGGCGAGCAGTTCGCGGTCGCGCGGGGCGAATTCCTTCACGAGACCGGCCAGCCCCTTCCAGAAGGCATCGGCGGAAACACCGGTATAGGCCACCGCCTCCCGCTCGATGAATTCATGAAGAACCGGGGCGATCTGGAGGCCGTTCGTCTGGATGCGCGTCATCGTTCCCGCTTTCGGTGGATTGGAAGATCCTGGCCATAGCTTAAGGCGTTGCGACTAAAAATGAAGATGAGCACCCTTTCCATGAGACAAAGGGCTGATGCGAACCGGTCAACAAAAAAGCCGCCCGAAGGCGGCTTCCTGGAAAGATTTGGTGGAGCCAGGCGGGATCGAACCGCCGACCTCTTGCATGCCATGCAAGCGCTCTCCCAGCTGAGCTATGGCCCCACTTGAGCTGCGGTGCGTGGGAGCACCGCAGCGATCTCTTCAAAAATCAGAGGCGTCTCTATAGTCGCCTCTTTTCCGAGGTTCAAGCCTCTTCGTCGTCTTCCAGATCGCTGTCGATCAGGTCGGACACGTCGTCGTCGCCTTCTTCCTCGTCTTCGAGGAAGGTGTCGTCGTCGGCAACGTCGTCGGCCACCTCGATGTCGTCGTCGACCGGGATGTCCTTCTCGTTCTCGTCGGCTTCGACCTCGTCGAGGGACACCATCTCAGGGCCGGCCACTTCGAGCTCTGCCTCATCGTCGTCGGCCACGGCAGCGGCACGGGCGGCCACGGGAGCGGCCACGCGGGTCAGAGCGGTGGCCTGGAAGACGGTGCCGCATTTCGGGCAGACCGCCGGGTCCTTGTTGAGGTCGTAGAATTTCGCGCCGCAGCTCATGCACTGGCGCTTCAAGCCGAGTTCCGGTTTGGCCACGGGTGATTGCCTTTGGAAGTGGATGGTTGGGAAGGCTCCGTTAGTCGGCAGGGGATGGCTTGTCAAATAGGAAATTGCAGGGCTGAGGGCCGAGCTTGACCCAGCTTGCGGGTGACGGCGGGAAAACACCGTGTTAGGAGCCCGCCCTGACGAGAAGGCTCTGAGGAACTCAACACGATGTCGCACGCGCACGGAACGCCGTCCCCGGTCGCCAGCAGGTCCGGAACGCCCCTGAAAGGGCGCATCCGTGTTCCCGGCGACAAGTCGATCTCCCATCGTTCCATGATCTTCGGGCTCCTCTCCATCGGCGAAACCCGGGTCGAGGGCCTGCTCGAGGGCGATGACGTGCTGCGCACGGCCGAGGCCTGCCGGGCGCTGGGCGCCACCATCACCCGCGAGGCTCCGGGCCGCTGGCGCATCGTCGGCGTCGGCATCGGGGGACTGACCGAACCCAAGGATGTCCTCGATTTCGGCAATGCAGGCACCGGCTCTCGCCTGATGATGGGCGTGGCCGGCAGCCACCCGATCACCTCGACCTTCGATGGCGACGCCTCCTTGAGGAAGCGCCCCATGCGCCGCATTCTCGATCCGCTCGCCCGGATGGGCGTGACCGTGGTGAGCGAAGCCGAGGGCGGGCGGGTGCCCCTGACCCTGCGCGGCCCCCGCGAGACCCTTCCCGTCACCTACGAGACTCCCGCCGCCTCGGCCCAGATCAAGTCGGCCATCCTCCTCGCCGGCCTCAACTCGCCGGGCCGGACCACCGTGATCGAGCGGGAGGCGACCCGCGACCATACGGAGCGGATGCTGCGCCATTTCGGCGCGAAGGTGGAGGTTGTGCCCCATGGCGCCGACGGCCGCGCCATCGCCCTGCAGGGCCAGCCGGAGCTGCGCGGCACCGACATCGTGGTGCCGACCGACCCCTCCTCCGCGGCCTTCCCCCTGGTGGCGGCCCTGATCACCCCCGGCTCGGACGTGGTGATCGAGGGCGTGATGATGAACCCGCTCCGCACCGGCCTCATCACGACGCTGATCGAGATGGGCGCTGCCATCGAGCGCCTGAACGAGCGTGACGAGGGCGGCGAGACGGTCGCGGACCTGCGCGTCCGCCACAGCAGGCTCACCGGCGTGACGGTCCCCCATGCCCGGGCCCCGGCCATGATCGACGAGTACCCGGTTCTGGCGGTCGCGGCCTCCTTTGCCGAAGGCACGACCCGGATGCAGGGCCTGCACGAGCTGCGGGTGAAGGAATCCGACCGTCTGGCGGCCGTGGCGGCAGGCCTCAAGGAGGCGGGGGTCGAACACGAGATCGAAGGCGACGACCTCATCGTCCACGGCTCCGGCGGCAAGGTCCGCGGCGGCGGCCATCCGGTGGCCACCCATCTCGACCACCGCATCGCCATGGCGTTCCTGGTCATGGGACTGGCAAGCGAGGCACCGATGACCGTGGATGACGGCGCCATGATCGCCACGAGCTTTCCCACCTTCATCCCGCTCATGCGGGAGCTCGGCGCCACGATCCAGGATTGAGCCACCCATGATCATCGCCATCGACGGCCCTGCCGCCTCGGGCAAGGGCACCCTGGGAAAGCGTCTCGCCGAGCATTACGGCTTCGCCCATCTCGACACCGGCCTGCTTTACCGGGCGGTCGCCCGTGTGCTCATGGACAGGGATATGCCCCTCGCCGACCGGGAGGCCGCCAGGGAAGTGGCACAGAACCTGGACGTCTCGCACCTGGACGACGATTCCCGCCTCAGGGGTGCTGCCATGGGCGAAGCCGCCTCTGTGGTCTCCGCCTATCAGCCGGTGCGGGACGCGCTGCTGGCCTTCCAGCGCCAGTTCGGCGCGCAGAAGCCGGGTGCGGTGCTCGATGGGCGGGATATCGGGACCGTGGTCTGCCCCGATGCGGACGTGAAGCTCTTCATCACCGCCGCTCCCGAGGAGCGGGCACGGCGGCGCCACCTCGAACTCCTGCGGCGCGGCGAGCAGGCGGAATACGAGACGATCCTCGAGGATATCCGCCGCCGGGACGAGCGCGACATGAACCGCAGCACCGCCCCGCTCAAAGCCGCCACCGACGCCGTGACCCTCGACACGACGCATCTCGATGCCGACGCGGCTTTCCAGGCCGCCCTCAGGATCGTGGAAGGCAAGCATTCTTAGAAACCCCCTCTGGTCCAGGGGCAGCCTTGCCTTACTTCCAGAAGCTGGCACACTTTCCCAACCAATCCGGCTCCCGCACAGGAGACTCCGATGGTTCGTTCCGGCTTCACCCGCCTTGCCGCAGGACTGGTCTGCCTGTGGGGGCTTCTGGCTCCGCCGGCCCAGGCCCAGACCGAGACCGAGGTCGATCTCGCCCTCGTGGTCGCGGTGGACATCTCCTTTTCCATGGACACGGACGAACAGGCCCTGCAGCGGGAGGGCTTCGCCCAGGCCTTCCGTTCGAAGCTGGTTCATGACGCGATCCGCGGCGGCATGCTCGGCCGGATTGCCGTGACCTACATGGAATGGGCGGGTTCCCCGGATCAGAAGGTGATCATTCCCTGGACGGTGCTCGACAATTCCGAGAGCCTGATGGCCTTCGCCGACAGGATCGCCTCAACACCCTTGCGGCGGGCGCAGCGGACCTCGATCTCCAGCGCCATCGACTTCAGCGTGAAGCTTCTGGAGGAAAGCAACCTCACCGCCACCCGGCGGGTGATCGATGTGTCGGGAGACGGGCCCAACAACCAGGGCCGGCTCGTGCTGGAGGCCCGCGATGCGGCGCTCGCCAAGGGGATCACCATCAACGGGCTGCCGATCATGCTGCGCCAGCCCGGCTACCTCGACATCCCGGACCTCGACGTCTATTACAAGGACTGCGTGATCGGCGGCCAGGGCTCGTTCACCGTTCCGGTGCGGGAGCGCGACCAGTTCATCGAAGCCATCAAGACCAAGATCCTGCTGGAGATTGCCAACCTGATGCCCGGGCAGCCCCTGATCAGCCGCATCCAATCCCCTCCGCGCACCAACTGCATGGCAGGCGAAATGCAGTGGCGTGACCGCTGGAGCAATTGAGCTGTCCCACCCATGAAGCAACTGACCCTGGCGCTCGTGGCTCACGACGCCAAGAAGGATGACATGGCCGCGTTCGTGGCCTTGTACGAGAACGATCTTCGCCCCTTCACCCTCTTCGCCACCGGCACCACCGGCGCTCGCGTGATGGAGCGCTGCCCCTCATTGTCCGTCACGCGCCTGAAGAGCGGCCCCCTCGGCGGCGACCAGCAGATCGGCGCGCTGATCGCGGAGGGGAGGATCGACGCCCTGTTCTTCTTCGTCGATCCGCTCTCGCCCCACCCGCACGACGTGGACGTGAAGGCGCTGATGCGCCTCGCCCTCGTGTACGACATTCCCATGGCGTTGAACCGCGCCACGGCGGGACGTCTGATCGAGTCGTTCAGGGATTAAGCCACCATGATCATCCGCCCCGAGAGAGATGGGGACGCCCCCGCGATCCGGGCCGTCACGGCTGCCGCTTTCAGGGACGCGCCGCACAACAGCGGGACGGAGGCTGCCATCGTCGATGCGTTGCGGGACGCGGGCGCGCTGACACTCTCCCTGGTGGCTGAAAGCGAGGACCGGGTCGTCGGCCACGCGGCATTCTCGCCTGTCACCATCGACGGCAAGGCGGACCGCTGGTTCGGCCTGGGACCCGTTTCGGTTGAACCTGCGGAGCAGCGGCGCGGGATCGGAAAGGCACTTGTTCGCGAAGGATTGAACCGCCTCGCAGCCGCCGGTGCGGAAGGCTGCGTCGTGCTGGGCGACCCTGCCTATTACCGGCGTTTCGGCTTCATCAGCGATGCCAGACTGCGCTACGGCGAGGTGCCTCCCGAATATTTCCAGCGCCTGAGTTTCACCGGCGCCGAGCCTGAAGGCGAGGTCGCGTATCATCCGGGCTTCGACGCGGTCGCGTGAGCCACCCGAGGGACCCTGATCCTCAAGTTCCCCGCGGCTTCGCGCGCCGCGTCGGCGGCGCGGTGAGCGGGTCCTCCGGCCAGGGATGCTTCGGGTACTGCCCGCGCATGTCGGCCCGCACCGCCGCCCAGGAGCCGCGCCAGAAGCCCGGCAGGTCGCGGGTGATCTGGATCGGACGCTGCGCCGGCGAGAGCAGATGCAGGATGAGCGGCACGCGCCCGGCCGCGATGGTCGGGTGCTTGGCGAGGCCGAACAGCTCCTGCACCCGCACGGCGAGAACGGGCCCCTCCTCCGCGCCGTAATCGATGGGGATCTGCGACCCGGTCGGCACCTCGATATGAGTGGGCGCTTCCGCATCGAGGCGGCGCTGCAGATTCCAGGGCAGAAGGCCGCGCAGGGCCTCGCTCAGCAGATCGGGGCCGATCTCGCCGAGGCTGCTCTTGCCGACAAGATGCGGCGCCAGCCACTCATCCGCCGTGCGGGTCAGCGCCTCGTCGGAGAGGTCCGGCCATTCCTCGCCCTCGGCCTGGCGCAGGAACATCACGCGGTCGCGCCACTGGGCCAGCGCCTTGGACCAGGGCAGCGCATCGAGCCCCAGCGACACGAGACCCTGGGCCAGCGCCCGAGCCGCTTCCTCCGTTGCCGGGACCTTCAGAGGCCGCTCGTTCAGCAAGAGAGCGCCCAGACGCCGGACGCCCCGCGCTCGCAGGGCCCGAGCCTGGCGGTCGAAGGTGACCTCGTCGCGCTGCTCGATGGCGCCGCCGAACTGCTCCTCGATTTCTTCCGGCGTGATGGCGGCTGCCGCCAGAATTCGTGCCGAGGCCGCACCGCCGGCGATTTCGGCAACCGCGAGAAAATGCTCCTTCGCCAGCCGCTCATGCGCTTCGAGCGAGGCGCCACGCCCATTGGCCATGAGATACTCGCCCGGCTTGCCGCGGGCCTTGGCGATTCGGTCGGGGTAGGCGAGCGTCAGCAGCGCCCCGGTGGAGCGCGGCTCCCCTGTCGATGCGCCGTTGCTGCCTCTGGCCCAGCCCTCCGCCATGCGCCGCATGTCCTCCGCTCGCTTGGAGCGGTCGCGGCGGAAGCGCTCGACGCGGTCAGTGAGATCCACCGCATCGCTGCCCAGACCGCGCTCGACGAGAACGGCGGCCACATCCGCGGCATCGCGCGCCTGACCGCTCTCACCGGCAAGCAGCACCATGCGGCCGAGCCGCGGCGGCAGCGGCAGGTCGCGCAGGCGCCGTCCCACCCCCGTGATCCGTCCTTCATCATCGAGGGCGCCGAGCTGCCGGAGCAGCGCCTTGGCCTCCTTCAGGGCCGGCGCGGGCGGCGGGTCGAGAAAGGCAAGCGTCGTCGGGTCAGCGACGCCCCAGGCGGCGCAATCGAGCAGCAGGGGGCTGAGATCGGCAGAGAGAATTTCAGGCCGGCCGAAGGGCTCCAGCGCTCCTGTCGCCGCCTCCTCCCACAGGCGATAGCACACACCGGGCTCCGTGCGGCCCGCGCGGCCCCTCCGCTGGTCGGCGGCCGCACGGGAGACGCGCACCGTCTCCAGGCGCGTGAGGCCTATATTCGGCTCGTAGACCGGCACCCGGGCGAGCCCTGAATCAATGACCACGCGCACGCCTTCGATGGTGAGCGACGTCTCGGCAATGGAGGTGGCGAGCACCACCTTGCGCCGCCCGGGCTTTGCCGGGCTCACCGCCAGATCCTGCTCGCCCCGGTCCAGCGCGCCATAGAGCGGCGCGATGTCGATTGCGGGATCGGCGATGCGCTCGCGTAAAATGGTCTCGACCCGGCGGATCTCCCCCTGGCCCGGCAGGAAGACCAGGATGGAGCCGCTCTCGGCGCGAAGCGCGCGGGTCACCGCATCCGCCACCTGCTCCTCGATGCGGCGGTTGGGATCGCGCCCGAGATAGCGGGTCTCGACCGGATGGGCACGGCCCTCGGATTCGACCACCGGCGCCTCGCTCAAGAGCTTCGCTACCCGCGCCCCGTCGAGCGTCGCGGACATGACCAGGAGGCGAAGGTCCTCCCGCAGGCCGCCTTGGGCATCAAGGGCGAGCGCGAGGCCGAGATCCGCATCGAGGGAGCGCTCGTGGAACTCGTCGAACAGCACGGCCGCCACGCCGTCGAGCGCCGGATCGTCGAGGATCATGCGGGCGAAGACGCCCTCGGTCACCACCTCGATGCGCGTCCTGCGGCTCACCTTGGAGCCGAGTCGCACGCGAAGACCTACGGTCTCGCCCACCGTCTCGCCCAGCGTCTGCGCCATGCGGGCCGCAGCCGCCCGGGCCGCGAGGCGGCGGGGCTCCAGCACGATGATCTTGCCCCCGTTCACCCAGGGCTCGTCCAGCAGCACCAGCGGCACGCGCGTGGTCTTGCCCGCGCCGGGCGGCGCGACGAGCACCCCATTCGGCCGCGTGCGCAGGCTGGCCGTCAGATCGTCGAGGACGGCATCGATGGGTAGGGAGGTGTCGAAAGCGCGCATGCCGCCTGATGGCTCAAGCAGAGCGGGAGGGCAAGTGCGTTCGACTGTTCGCATTGTCATTCCGGGGCCGCACAGCGGAGCCCGCAATCCATAAACATTGTCGATGCAGGTTGAAGCGGGGTGGACGCCGCTGTGGTCCCCTCGTGAATGTCAGGGTTATGGATCCCCGCCTTCGGGGATCACACCCGGGACTCATACCGGGAATCCATACCCCCTCAGCTCCGCCGCCAGATCGATCCCTTCAACGCAGTGGATCGCATGCATGCCGACATCGCGCGCCGCCTCCACATTGGGCTCGGAATCGTCGATGAAGACGCAATCCTTCGCTTTGAGCCCGTACCGGTCGAGCAGGAGGCGATAGATGGCCGGATCGGGTTTCAGCAGGCGCTCGTCGCCCGAGACGATGATGCCGTCGAAGCTCGCCAGGAACGGAAAGCGCTCCTGAGCCAGGGCGAATTTGGGTCCGGAGAAGTTCGTGATGCAGTAGTTCGGCACGCCCGCCTCCCGCAGGCGCTGCAGCAGGACCACATGGTCCTCGAACACCCCGGAGACGGTCTCATTCCAGCGTTCGTGGAAGGCGCGGATATGCGGCTCATGCTTGGGATGATCCTTGACCAGCAGGGCCACCGCCTCGTCCCAGTCGCGCCCCCGGTCCTGCTCCACGTTCCAGTCATGGGTGCAGACATTCGACAGGAACCATTCCATCTCCGCCTCGTCATCGAAGATAGTGCGGTAGAGATTGCGAGGATCCCAGCGCAGCAGGACGTTGCCGATATCGAACACGATGGTGGTGGGATGCCCCATGGTCAGGTTGCTTTCCTTCAGATTTCTACGAGGATGTTTAGCCTTGCAGGGACGGCCGCGCCACTCTCAAGATCGGCGGAGTGCCTAAGAAACCTGAGTGGCTGGAGAGCTTTCGGCCTCAACCACGGCTGAAGCTCTGCGGGATCAGGAATGCAGTGATCGCGGATCTTCCCGATTTACCATTGAGGGCTTGATGTTCGAAGATGTCTCGTTCCTGCAATATGGGCTCGTCGCCCTCTGCGCCTTGCTCGCAGGAACGATCGGCGGCATTGCCGGCTACGGCACGGGCCTTCTCATGCCGCTTGTTCTCGTCCCGATCGTCGGGGCCGAACCTGTCGTCCCGATCATCGGCCTGTCGGCCCTGTTCACCAATGCCAGCCGCGTCTTGGCCTTCCGAAAGGATCTCGACCTACGACGCGCGCTCCTGATCGGCAGCACGGCCCTGCCGACCTGCATGCTCGGGGCGTACGGCTATACGTTTCTGACCGGCCGCGGAGCCGCCATCACCATCGGCACCTTCCTGATCCTGATGGTTCCGACCCGGCTTTACCTGAAGCGGCGGCAGATGCGGTTGGCGGGCGGCAAACTTGCAGCAGCCGGAGCCGGCTACGGCTTTCTCGTGGGCGGCACGGCGGGCTCAGGCGTGGTCCTGCTGTCGATCCTGATGGCATCAGGCCTGAACGGGCGCGCCGTGATCGCCACGGATGCCGTGATCTCGCTGGCCCTGGGCATCGTGAAGTCCGGCGTCTTTCAGGCTTTCGGCGCCCTGCCGCTGTCATCGTGGATCATGGCCCTGATCATCGGCGTGTCGGCGACGCCGGGGGCCTTCATCGCCAAGCGGCTCACGAAGGCGCTGCCCATCCATGTTCACAATGCCATTCTGGACGCCGCCATCGTTTGCGGCGGCGTCATTCTTGTCGTGCAAGGCTTGCGCTGACTCAGCCGCCGATGTTGTAGGCCGCGAGCGCCGCCATGTTGACGATGTCGTTGTCGGTGGCGCCCAGCGAGACGATCTGCACCGGCTTGTCGAGACCCACAACGAGCGGGCCCAGCACCATCGCGCCGCCGAGCTCCTGCAGCATCTTGGTGGAGATGGCCGCCGAATGGAAAGCCGGCATGATGAGCACGTTCGCCGTATCGGTCAGGCGGCTGAAGGGGTACTGCGCCATCACATCCCGGTTGAGGGCCACATCGGCCGACATCTCGCCGTCGTATTCGAAGTCCACGCGCATGCGATCGAGGATCTGCACGGCCTCCTGGATCTTCTCGGCACGTTCCGCCTTGGGGTGGCCGAAGGTCGAGAAGGACAGGAGCGCCACGCGCGGCTCGTAGCCGAGGCGGCGGGCGACGCCGGCGGATTCGATCGCGATCTCGGCGAGCTCCTGCGCATTCGGCATCTCGTGAATGGCCGTGTCCGCCACCAGAACGGTGCGGCCCCGCGCAAGGCACAGGGAGACGCCGATGACCCGGTGTCCGGGCTTGGCGTCCACCACGTGCCGCACGTCGGCCAGCGCCGTGGAGTAGTTGCGCGTCGCGCCCGTCACCATGGCATCCGCGTCGCCCAAGGCGACCATCGAGGCTCCGAAGTGGTTGCGGTCCTGGTTGATCATGCGCTGGCAGTCGCGGAACAGATAGCCCTTGCGCTGCAGGCGCTCGTAGAGGAACTGCGCATAGGTTGCGTTGCGGTTCGACAGGCGCGCGTTGTGGATCTCGATGCCGTCGCGGCCCTCGAGATCGATGCCGGCCTGCACCGCCGTCTCGTGGATGCGGTCCTCACGCCCGACCAGGATGGCCTTGCCGAGTCCCTGGTTGACGAAGGACAGGGCGGCGCGGATCACCTGCTCCTCCTCGCCCTCGGCGAAGACCACGCGCTTGGGGAACTTGCGCACCCGCTCGAAGATGCGGTTGAGGGTGCCGGCCACCGGATCGCGCCGGGCGGACAGCTGCGCCTTGTAGGAGCGCATGTCGACGATGGGGCGACGGGCAACCTCCGTGTCCATGGCGGCTTTCGCCACGGCCATGGGGATCGTGTGGATCAGGCGCGGATCGAACGGCACGGGGATGATGTAGTCGCGCCCGAAGCGCGGGCGCGCACCCTGATAGGCGGCCGCCACCTCGTCGGGCACGTCCTCGCGGGCAAGCTCCGCCAGCGCATGGGCGGCTGCGATCTTCATCTCCATGTTGATCGTGGTCGCCTGCACGTCGAGGGCGCCGCGGAAGATGTAGGGGAAGCCTAAGACGTTGTTGACCTGGTTCGGGTAATCGGAGCGGCCTGTCGCGATGATCACGTCGTCCCGGATGCGGGCCACTTCCTCCGGCGTGATCTCCGGATCGGGATTGGCCATGGCGAAGATGATTGGGTTTTCCGCCATGGAGCGGATCATGTCGTCGGTGAACGCGCCCTTGGCCGACAGGCCGAACACCGCATCGGCTCCGTTGAGCGCATCCGCCAAGGTACGGGCATCGGTTTCGGCCGCATGGGCCGATTTCCACTGGTTCATGCCCTCGGTGCGGCCCTTGTAGATCACGCCCTTGGTGTCGCAGAGGATGACGTTGTTGGGCGCAAAGCCCATGGCCTTCAGGAGTTCCGTGCAGGCGATGCCGGCGGCACCGGCGCCATTCACCACGAGCCTGGTCTCCGCCATGTCGCGGCCGGTGAGATGCAGGGCGTTGATGAGGCCCGCCGCCGCGATGATCGCCGTGCCGTGCTGGTCGTCATGGAAGACGGGAATGTCCATGAGCTCCCGCAGGCGCTCCTCGATGATGAAGCATTCCGGCGCCTTGATGTCCTCGAGGTTGATGCCGCCGAAGGAGGGGCCGAGATAGCGCACGCAGTTGATGAAGTTGTCCGCATCCTCCGTGTCGACCTCGAGGTCGATGGAATCCACATCCGCGAAGCGCTTGAAGAGCACCGACTTGCCCTCCATCACCGGCTTCGAGGCGAGCGCCCCGAGATTGCCGAGGCCGAGGATCGCGGTGCCGTTCGAGATCACCGCCACCATGTTGGAGCGGGTGGTGTAGTCGAAGGCGAGCGACGGGTTCTCGGCAATCGCCAGCACCGGCACCGCGACGCCCGGCGAGTAGGCCAGCGACAGGTCGCGCTGGGTCGCCATGGGCTTGGTCGGGACCACCTCGAGCTTGCCGGGGCGGCCTTGGGCATGGAATTGCAGCGCCTCCTGGTCCGTGAAGGTGGGGCGTTTGCGGCGGGTCGGGCGCTGATCGTCGGTCATGGGGATCCGATTCTTGTGATGCAGGGCGTTTCCAAAGGGGGATGCGACCTTAAGACATAGGATGCGCCTTGCTCAAGACTTGTCCACATGCGCCCTTCGGACCCCATGACATGGATGAAAGGGGCCGCGGGCTTTGCTAAACAGGACGGATGTCGTCCCAAGCCGCCTATCAATCCTCCGAGATCGCCTCATCGAATGCCGCGCCCGTGCAGGACGGCCGCGTCACGCCCATGATGGCGCAGTATATCGAGATCAAGGCCGCCAACCCGGACAGCCTGCTGTTCTACCGGATGGGGGATTTCTACGAGCTGTTCTTCGAGGATGCGGAGATCGCCAGCCAGGCGCTCGGCATCGTGCTGACCAAGCGCGGCAAGCACCAGGGGCAGGACATCCCCATGTGCGGCGTGCCCGTGGAGCGGGCCGACGACTACCTTCAGCGCCTGATCGGCCTGGGCCACCGGGTCGCGGTCTGCGAGCAGACCGAGGATCCGGCGGAGGCGAAGAAGCGGGGGGCGAAATCCGTCGTGCGCCGCGACGTGGTCCGCCTCGTCACCCCCGGCACGATCACCGAGGAGCGCCTGCTGGAGCCCGGCCGGGCCAATTACCTGCTCGCCATCGCCCGCCGCCGGGCCTCCGATACGCAATGGTGCTACGGCCTTGCCGCCCTCGACATATCCACAGGCCATTTCGTCCTGAGCGAAACGGACGGTACCGGCCTCTCGGCCGAGATCGCCCGCTTCGAGCCCCGCGAGATCCTGGTGCCGGACGTCATTCATGACGATCCGGACCTGAGGAGCTTCTGGCAGGAGACCCGCGCCTCGATCACGCCCCTGTCCCGCGAGGGCCTCGATCCGGCCTCGGCCGAGCGCCGGCTGAAAAGCTATTTCGGGGTCGCGACCCTCGATGCCTTCGGGGCCTTCAGCCCCGCCGAGATCACGGCTGCGGGCAGCGCCCTGTTCTATGTCGAGAAGACGCAGATCGACAGCCGCCCGGTTCTCAACCCGCCTTCCCGCGACACGGCCGGCGCGGCGCTCGCCATAGATGCGGCGACCCGCGCCAACCTGGAGCTGACCCGAACCCTGTCGGGCGAGCGGGCCGGAAGCCTGCTTGCCACCATCGACTGCACGGTGACGCCCGGCGGCGCGCGACTGCTCGCCGAGCGGCTGGCCGGCCCCCTCACCCATCCGGACCGGATCCGCGACCGGCAGGATTCGCTCACGGCGCTCTTCGAGAGCGGCGACCTGCGCGACCGGCTGCGGCGCATCCTCAAGCGCTCGCCGGATCTCGCCCGCGCCCTGTCGCGGCTCAGCCTCGGACGCGGGGGGCCGCGGGATCTGGCTTGCGTGCGCGACGGCCTGTTCGCGGCCCGCGAACTCGGCCTTGAACTCGCCATCGCGCCCAACCTGCCGAGGGAATTGTCCGACGCGGCCCAGACGCTTCAAAGCCTGCGCACGGAGGCAGCCGACCGGCTTGCAACCGCCCTCGCCGACGACCTGCCCCTGTTGAAGCGCGACGGCGGCTTCATCCGCGCCGGCTTCGATCCGAATCTCGACGAGTTGCGCGAGCTCCAGCAGGATTCCCGCCGCTTCATCGCGGCCCTCCAGGCGCGCTACGCTACCGAGACCGGGTGCCGGACCCTTCGCGTCAAGCACAACCACATGATCGGGTATTTCGTGGAGGTGCCGCAGAATGTGGGCGAGGACCTGCTGAAGGAGCCCTGGAAGGACACCTTCGTCCACCGCCAGACCATGGCGGGCGCCATGCGCTTTTCGACCATGGAGCTCGGCGAGCTCGAATCGAAGATCGCCTCGGCGGCCGACCGGGCGCTGAAGATCGAACTCGCCCTGTTCGACGAGATGGTGCAGGCGCTGCTCGACCTCACGCCCGATATCGCCGCGGCGGCCGAAGCCATTGCCGTCATCGACGTGACGGCAGCGCTTGCCGATCTCGCCATGCGCCTCGATTGGACGCGCCCCGTGGTCGACACCCGCCTCGCCTTCACGATCAAGGGCGGCCGCCATCCGGTGGTCGAGGCCGCGCTCAAGCGCGAGGGCGTTCCGTTCATCGCCAACGATTCGGATCTCTCCGGCAAGGACGCGGGACACATCCTGCTGATCACCGGCCCGAACATGGGCGGCAAGTCCACCTATCTGCGCCAGAACGCGCTGATCGTCGTGCTGGCCCAGATGGGCTCGTATGTGCCGGCCAGGCAAGCCCATATCGGCATCGTCGACCGCCTCTTCTCCCGGGTGGGTGCGGCCGACGACCTCGCGCGGGGCCGCTCGACCTTCATGGTCGAGATGGTGGAGACCGCCGCCATCCTCAATCAGGCCACCGCCCGCTCCCTGGTCATCCTCGACGAGATCGGCCGCGGCACCGCAACCTTCGACGGGTTGTCCATCGCCTGGGCGGCCATCGAGCACCTGCACGAGACCAACCGCTGCCGGGCGCTGTTCGCCACCCATTTTCATGAACTGACCGCTCTCGCCGAGCGCATGGCACGCATCTCGAACGCGACCTTGAAGGTCACGGAATGGAATGGCGAAGTGGTGTTCCTGCACGAGGTGGTGCCCGGCGCCGCCGACCGCTCCTACGGCCTGCAGGTGGCGCGGCTGGCAGGCCTGCCAGCGGCTGTCGTCGAGCGGGCCAAGACGATCCTGAGCGAACTGGAGAGATCCGACAGGGAAGCGCCGAAGCGCGCGCTGCTCGACGACCTGCCGCTCTTCGCCGTGCCGGTCCGCAACGAGCCTGCTCCGGCACCGAAACGTGATGCCCTGCGCGAGGCTCTCGAGAGCCTGGATCCCGACCAGATGACCCCGCGTGAGGCGCTCGAGGCGCTCTACCGGCTCAAATCGCAGGGTTAACCGCAGGGGCCTGTCAGGACAGCCGGGAGCTACGCTGGCGGGCCGCCGGGCCGAAAGGGACGAAGGTGACCGTTCGCGCCTCCTGAGCCTCGCGCGGTTGACCGGCCATCACATAGGCCAGCGCCTCCCGTACGCCGCGCTCCGTATAAGGCTTGGCGATGACGCCCCAGGCGCCTGCGAAGTCTTCCGGAATGCGCTTTGCATTGGCGGTCATGAACAGGACCGTGACCTCGTGCTCGCTGCTGAGATGGCGTGCCACATCGATGCCGGTTGGCCCGTCGGAAAGATGAATGTCGACGAAGGCGAGATCGGGCTTGAGATCGCGGCCGAGGGAAAGGGCGTCCTTGAACGAGGCTGCGATGCCCACGACGTCATGCCCCAGATCCTGGAGCAGGCTTTCGAGTTCAAGCGCGATCAGGATTTCATCCTCCACGATGAGGATGCGCAAAGGCTTCTCGCTACTCAAACTACATCTCCTCCGCGCCAGCGGATATTCCAGTTCTCAGCGTGTGTACCTGGCTCTTTGTCAAGCCAAGTCAATCGCCCCTTCAACTGGTGAATCAGCATCGTCATTTCCGAGAAATGTATTCCTTCATGGGCGGGGAGTGCCCGCTGGCTTCAGCGAAACGGAAACGACCCATGCCATGAACCTTGGTCCCCAACAGGCGCTTCGGAATCTTCGTCACCTATGGATTCCCCAGTGCAGTCGGACTCAACGCTCTTCCAGGTACGGGGTTCCACTGGAAATCCCGGATTTGTCGCAAAAGAAACATGCAACACTATCGCATCCCCTTCGAGCGCGTTAACATTGGATCATTACGGGAGATCTTGCCGGATGGTCACGCGCGTTTCCACTGTTGCATTCGAGGGAATCGAAGCGCGGACCGTCGATGTCCAGGTACAGATTTCGCCGGGAGCCATCGCCTTCATGATCGTCGGCTTGCCGGACAAGGCGGTGGCGGAATCCCGCGAGCGGGTCCGCTCAGCCCTGATCGCCTCCGGCCTCGCCCTGCCGGCCAAGCGCATTACGGTCAATCTCGCCCCGGCCGACCTGCCGAAAGAGGGCGTGTTTTTGACGGGCGAAGATCCTATCACTTGCTTCAAAGCACTGATTTAGCTAATAAATTGATATGTCGCGAGTAGCGTAGGCTACGAGCAACGATAGTACCTACCCCTGCGACCCTATGCTGCATTTGATTGCACCCCGTAGAAGCGTCTATATGATTATTTTCCTATCATAGGTAATTAGACTTATCAGTATATTAAGGAATATTGTCGAGAACCTTGGTCTTCTTCAATTAGGAGACCAAGGTGAAGAAAGCGGCAGCACCCAAAGTACCGGCACATGTCCTGCTTAGTGAGCCATGCACCGATCCAAGAGCGCGTGCAACGGTGCGAGGTCAATCAGTTCGGCTGAATGGTAAGATCCACGACTTTAGTGCTCTGATCCCGCTCTATGGAGCATCCTTCACAGAAAAGCTTCTTGATGCTTTCGCCCGGAAGTATGTCCACGACACAGCCTCCACAACTGAGAAACGATGCGGCAACTTACGCAGGTTCCTGATCTTCCTCGCAGGATTTGCCTCGGAACCCTCCAACCAAGGCACCCCTGCCGCGCAATCCTATAGCGCCTTGGTCGAAAACCGGCCAAACAGCATTACATCTGTTCAGTGGTCCGATACGGTTGACGTGTTCGTAAGTCGACTCAGGAACCTGAATGACTTCTCCGTCGTCAAGCGCGGCAATGCCTTATCCCGACAGAGCATCATAGAAAGTCTGTCTGTTCCACTTCAGCATTTGGCTCAGGAGGGGCTTTGGCCCGCAATCGCCCCCCTGCGCGGAATTCCCGAGTCTCGGATTTTACGGGGTGCGAACATTCCTGCTCTTGGAGAACTCCCGCAATCTCGAGAGTCGATCGACTCCAGACCCAGAGATGACACTACTTATAGAACGGTGACCGAGCGCAATCGAGAGCGCCTAATTCGCCTCAGATCTCTATGTGAGAATGCGCTGCTAGAGGAAGAAGCCGCCTTTGATCGTCGGTTTGAACTTATCGCGTCCCCGGACCAACCTTCGCTCCGCGAAATCCGCGCTGCAATCCCTTTGATCCCCACCAGATTTGCCCAATTGGGTCGAGACCATGTGCTGGACCCGCAGGTTCAAAATTGCTTCCCGCTCGACAATGATGATCGCAGGCTTGGATCCCTTCTCCGATACATCATGTCAGAACATGACGGTGTCTTTCGTCTGCAGAACCTCTGTTATGGATTGCAACCCGTTGTAGCCCGTTGCGGCGGTACTGCCAAAGTGCTGCGACACCTTGAGGGTGGGGGACGTGCGTTGCTGGCAGCCTATACGCTCGTTCTTATCGATACGGGTATGAACCTCCAGCCCTGCGATGATCTCGCCGCAGATCCGTTTATCGGCAAAGCCCGCTACGGCAAAATCCAACTTCGGCTGATCGGCTCAGTGAAGAACAGAGCAGGCTATAAACCTGTTACTGGTTATATTGCTGAAATCGTTGCCGAGCAGCCCGACGAGATCAGTGAAAGAACCTTTGAAGTTCCTACTGTTGTACCGAACTCTCAAATTTCGTCGGCTACGGCTATTGAAATATGGTTGAAGCTCTCAGCCCCGCAGCGGGAGCGCGCTCGCCGCGCGGGCAGTCGCGATGCAAACTACCTCTGGATCATCCGCAACGGCCACCATCCCAAAGAGGCCCGACGATATCGAGAGCAAACCTGGAAAGGCTGGTGGGCGGAATTCCTAAATGAGCACACGGACGATCCCATAATTGGTGGGCTGCCCATTCAGCGGCGTATGATCCGAACAACTGTTCTGCAACTGCGCGACGTCCAACACGGAAGCGATGCCGAGGTTGTTGCTCTCCTTTCAGATCAACGTGGGGGAAGTACTACCGCGCGCCACTACCTAAACCGAGCTTATATCCGGCGGATGCTGGACGAACGCATCCGTGAATTTCAGAACCTATTTGAGGCGAGCGTCGCCGGCGATTATCTGGATCGTGCAGCCCGGCTTGGGCTCACCCTTGATGAGTTTCGCGATCGCCGCACCCGGGCTGTCGAAACGGGCCTCGGCTGGAGTTGTTCAGATCCCTCTGCTGGTGTTCAACCTGGAACCAAAGGCTCGACCTGTACACGATTAGATGCCTGTAGCACATGTCCGTTGCTGCGCTTCGTCCCAACACAACAGTCAATTGAGGCACTCACTCTCTTCCACGAATCTCTCAGCGGCGCGGAGAGGGAGTTTGTTTCAAAGAATCCTGAACGTTGGGTCAGAGTTTGGTTACCTGCACTTGCGCTCTGCATCGCTCTAATAAATCTCATGTCGGCTGGTCCTAAACAGGTTCTTGTGCAGCAAGCTGCTGAGGCCGTGAAGGCTGGCTTGGATCAAGGCTCTCTAGTTCTCTTTCGCCCTTGGTAAATCGATCATGGCTCCGCGCACGACACGCTACATTGCACAAATTTCACCAGGAACCATGCACGACCGAATCATCGGGGACCTCGCATCACCCCCATGGTTACGTGACGGCTGCTTACTTGGCCACCGATGGACTATTGGTACCGAGGATCCGAAGAAGCGGCGCAAGACGAACTTTGTACTGCGCTTCGACAGTGTGGTGGCACCTGGCTTGCGGTTGAGTGATCCTGGCTGCGAGCACGATTGCATTACGGCAAAGCTACTTGTTTACTGGTCCCTTTCGCCGAGCGAAGGATGTCACACGTCAGGATCTTCTGTTCCAAACTTTCACAGGAATCACCTGCAATTTATAAGATGGCGGCTATCCTGTGGTTTAGGGCGGAACGGCAGTCTCACGCCGGAATGGATCGAACAGCTCTTCGAGACCATTCGTGACCAAGGCATTCGAGGGCTGTTACCAATGGAGGATCGTGCAGTTGCATTCGCTAACGCAGTCTGCTCAGAGGAGTTACAGCCTCCAACCTACAATAGAGGCAAGCACACCTATTTCGACTTCGATACGGCCGCGGAACATCTCGGCGTACCGAACGGCCGTCTGGTGACTGACAGAGCCCGGCGTATCCTCATTAACCTCGCGGCGGACCTAGGCTACCCCCTTCGTCCCGACCAAGCCCGATCACCCGGATTTGCGGTAAGACCTACATCGGACAATAAGACCACTGAGGACAATCCCCTATCTATCGATACTGGAGATTCGGGTGAGGACTCGAAACCAAGCTCAGCAACTCGCGTCGACGGCTTTCTGAGACCCCTCGCCTACTTGTGGAAGATAAGAGGTCGCCTTTCCCATGATCCCATCGCCTGCAACCCATTCCCGGGGGGGCGGACCGTGAACAGTGTCGCGCGCGCCATTGCAGGCGATGGCGACAGCCGGACGTTCACGGTCCCGCCACTGCAGGCCTGCACTCTGATTGATCGGGCTCTCTGCTGGGTGCTCGATTATGCGAAGGAGCTGCAACGATATGTTGAGGACATCGAACGCTTGCTCACCACCGAAGAGATCAAAGCACATTCGTATCCCTATCAAGCTGCAGCAACACGCACCAACATAGTCTTCGATAAGCATGAGAGTTGCACGCAACCCGGATCGCCTTGGCCAATCCGCGCGGCATACTATCCAGGCAAGAACGCGATCAAAAATTTTGCGGAGACACGTCCCAGCCTTCGAACTGTTCTATTCGAATATCTCGCTGTCGCCTGCATGATTGTCATTGCGGCATTTTCGGCACGCCGCCGCGAAGAAATCGAGTCGTTGCGCTTTCCGGGAATTCATCACATCAATGGCGAACCTTGGCTAGAAACCTGGATTGAGAAAACAATACGGGACTTGGACCGCATCCCCGTTCCAACGTCTGTCGAGAAAGCAGTTGATGTCTTGTCTTGGCTTTCTTCTCTGTACCGCCAGCGCACTGGAGAATATTGGCTTTTTCAATTCGATGATGTTGCCCAGATCGACCGTAGCAACCTAAAGACCACTCAACTTGATGTATACCGCAGCCTGTCGCGTTTTGCGGCATTTGTGAAACTGCCTCCCCTCCCCGATGGGACACATTGGGATCCCAAGCCCCATCAGTTCAGACGCTTCTTCGGCATTACCTACTATCATCGGTTCCGCTATTCGCATCTGACAGCACTTTCCAACTTCTATCGCCACTTCGACCCCGATCAGACCAGGCGGTATGTAACAGAGGCAGTCCGAGGCGGATTGCTTCGTCAGGCTGAGGAAAATCGCGTGCGCGACCGGAACTCAGAACTTGAGGCAGCTCGCTACCAGGCTCAGCGGCTAGACGACTTCAATGCCGAAGGTGAAGCCTTCAGGGTAGAGCGATTCCGGCAAGTTGCGCTCGGTCAGGAGCGCATATCGGGATGGGGCGGCGAGGTGATCAAACGACAACTCGATGATTTGGTTCAGCAGGCCAAGATCCACCTTGATTTGGGTCCTGAGGATGATCTTCCCGGCCCGAGGCTTGACTCGCTTCTCCTTGATTTTGTGAAAGTCAAACGCCTTGAACCGAACAGCCTCGGGCACAGCTATTGCAAGTGCAGCACTGAGCCGCAAGATCTCCGCTCAGCCGGATGTCTTGCGGCTCGTCAAACTCAATGCAATGAAGCAGCCTTCTTCAGTGCGCCAGACCCCGCCTATGCGGCAGACCACATCTGCTCAGGCTGTCCTCACAATGTGCAGTTTTCGGAGTGTGAACCCTATTGGGCTGAAACAATTGCCCATGAACAACAACAGCTCTCCTGCTCATTAGCACCGTTGCTGCGCGCACTCTCGCAGGAGAGGCTTGCTATGGCGCAGGCACACTACGCCAGATGCTTTGAACCAATTAAAGCATGCTAGTCAAATGGCTTCCGACACAACGCGCCCGGAGCGCGCTCGACCAGCTCGGGCGGCGCTTAAGGCAAAAATTAGCTTAATGGAAGAGTGGGTTGCAGCCGAACACATCCCCTCGGATGTGCCCACTCTCGCAACTATCAAAGATGTGCAAAACTGGTCTGATCCGGGCAGAAATCTCGATCGCTGGACCAGCTTTTCAATTGCAGCCCCAGGAGGGCCAAACGCTGACTTGAGACTTCGGCTGGATAATGCGTTGAAGGCCCTAAAGCAGATGCGTGAAGGGAGCGCTGGGCAGCAGAAAAAGCCCCGCCGTGGACGAGCAATCTCGGAAATTCAAATTAGGCAGGAAAGAGATCGCTTGGCTACGCAAAATGTCGAACTGCTGGCAGAGCGGGATATACTCGGTGCCGAAGTCAAACGCCTTCGTCATCTGCTCAACGAGAAGGATAACCAACATCGCGAGCTCTTGACTAAGTTCGAGAAGATTGTGCCCTTTGGAAGGAGATGATTCAATCATGCCAGAAGCACTTCGCGAGAGTTCTCACTTTCATTACATCACCACATCAAAATCCGTAAACATCTCGGGGGCCCGCCATGTGTTGAGGTACCCTATCGTCATACATCCTGCATACGGGGTATTCGAGCCTGCAGCAGCGTTCATCCGTGAACAGGCCTACTGGCGTTCGCAGCGCAGCGGAAGTCTACAAGATATCGCTGGAGTGATCTGCATCTGGTGCAACTACCTTCAAGACCGTCATATGGCTTGGAATGAGCCCGAGGAACATCACTACCATCGCTGGTTGGCAGAAGCTCTAAGCACCGACAAGGTTGGACGGAACCGGCAGGCGCGGTGGGCCAGTGTCATCATGCGCTGGTGTCACTTTCTAGGCGCGCGAAATCTTGGCGGACCGGTCTTGCGCTCATTCGCTGCCGCGATTTCAGCATCCCCCCTGGATGTTGGGGTCCTGAACCCTAAACCGCGCTTCAAAGCTCCGCGAGGCCCCAAGCTTAAGAAAGGCAAACGCCCAATTCCTCACGAGGACGATGTAGCTCAGGTACTTCGAGCACTAATGAACCACGCCAACGACTTCATAGCCGAGCGGAATTGGCTCCTTGGCCGCACTGTATATGAGACTGGCTTGCGTGCTATGGGGGTTACAGCCTTGAGCTGTGACACCCTCAATGACCTTCTTCGAGGCGATAGCCTCATTCTGCCTACTGACAGGGTGGAATTATTGGGCCAAGATCGTGCCGCGAAAGCTAGAGCGTGCAGCGGTTGCGTGGAATCGGGATAGCTGACTCCATAGGGCTGGTTGTGGTCGGCCGGGAGGCGTCCTA
>NZ_JBWBEW010000007.1:0-211943 GCF_056148915.1 Microvirga sp. jy35
GAACCAGATGGAGGTCTGCTTGTCGCGCCATATACAAAAATTCGGCTTACTTCTAGAACGTGCCATCAATCGACATTTGCGAGTTTATTTAGGCTCAGCACTGCCTATTGCGGCGAGGCTTGCCATCAAGCAAGCAGAAGCGGCTTCGTTCTCGCCCCACCCCATCTGCCGGGTACACCGTCAATCCCCACGTATCCATGTGCGCCTCGACCTCCTCGCAGCAGAGATCGCCCTGCAACGCAATTTCACCGGAGGCTTGTGAACGGACAAGCCGAACCTGGGAGATTGAATTGACGCGGAAGATATGCGCAGACTTGGTTGCAGATGGTGGCAAGAGGATTTACGCCCCAGTCGTTCAGGTTTCGCTTCTGCCGATCCCGCGCAGCAAGAGCATCAATAGATCAAGGCAGGGGACGAACCAGTGAGCTTGCCGTTGCATGAGAAAGGTCACTCTGAGCTGCAGGATCAGGGGTCCGTTCCGGAAACTATTCTTAAAACCACTTCCGAGGTCGCTTTCGGTCCGTTCCGGCTCGTCCCAGCCCAGCGTTTGCTGCTGCAGGACGGCGAACCGGTTGCCTTGGGCGGCCGTGCCTTTGACATTCTCCTCGTCCTGACGAGCAAGGCAGGCGAGATCGTCAGCAAGGATGAGATCTCAAGTGTCGTCTGGCCGGGGTTGTTCGTCGACGAGAGCAATCTCCGGGTGCAGGTTTCCTCCTTGCGCCGGGCCCTTGGCGAGAGTTCCTCCGGCAATCCCTATATCGTCACCATCCCGGGCCGAGGCTACTCGCTTTCGGTTGATGTGACAGCGACGGAGGCGCCGGCCAAACTGCCTGCTTCCAAGCCTGGTCCAGCGCCGACCGCGCTGAACCTCCCCCTTCTCCTGAAGCAACTCGTGGGCCGGGAGGAGCTCGTCGCCTTGATCGACTCGAAACTGTCGCAAAGGCTGGTGACGCTGGTCGGCCCCGGCGGCGTGGGCAAAACCTCATTGGCTCTCGCCGTCGCCCAGAACGCCCACAGGTTTGCGGATGGGGTCCGGGTCGTCGAGCTCGCCACATTGGAGGATCCGCGGCTCGTTCCCACGGCGCTCGCCTCGGCCCTCGGCCACCCGGTTCGGTCGGAGAACCCGCTTCCCGGCTTGCTGGCCACGTTGCGCGACAAGGAGATGCTCTTGGTGCTCGACAACTGCGAGCATCTCATCGAGGCTGCCGCCAGCCTCTCCGAACAGATCATGATCGAGGCCCCGGCCATCAGCGTCATTGCGACGAGTCGCGAGCCTTTGCGCGCCGAGGGGGAGAACGTCGTCCATGTGACGCCGCTCGCGTTCCCCGCGGAAGGCGGGAGCCTCTCTCACGAGGCAGCCTTGGCCTATCCAGCCCTGCAGCTGTTCCTCCTGCGGGCGAAGGCCAGTAACGATGGTTTCGCGCTCCTGGAAACCGAGGTCCCACTGCTGGTCGAGATCTGCCGCCGCTTGGACGGCATTCCTTTGGCGATTGAGCTGGCGGCGGCGCGGGTGCACGCCTTCGGGATCGCGGGCCTGGCATCCTTGATGGATGACCGTTTCCGCGTCCTGACGAGCGGGCGCAGGACCACGCTGCAGCGTCATCAGACGCTTCGGGCTGCCATCGACTGGAGCTACGAGCTTCTCTCGCCCATGGAACGCACCGTGCTCAGGCGGCTCTCGGTCTTCCAGGGAGCAGTCTCGCTGGCGGCGGCGACCGCCGTGGCAGGCGCAGACTTCCTTCCGGCCGAATTTGCGGACATCGTGGCCGACCTTGTGCTGAAATCGCTCGTTGTGGCGGAGGGGGCACCGACGATCCGTTACCGGCTGCTCGATTCAGTGCGGGCCTATGCACGGGAGAAGCTCTCAGATAGTGGCGAGGACCTCGAATTCGCGCGCCGCCATGCCGAAGTTTTCGCGGCGACCCTCTCCCGTCCCGCGGGCGGCCCCGGGCCTGAGTCGGAACCGTCCCCCATGCGGAGCGACTCGGAGATCAGCAATGTGCGCGTTGCCTTGGATTGGTGCTTCTCCGAGCAGGGTGACCGCAATCTCGGGGCCACGCTCACGGCCGCTGCCGTTCCGCTTTGGCTGAGCCTGTCGCTCCTGGAGGAGTGTCGTTCGTGCGTGGAGCGCGCCCTGACTGCACTTGGACCGGCAGCCGCCCAGGGTGGTCGTCGTGAGATGCAGCTCTATGCTGCCTTGGCGGGCGCCACGATCAACATCAAGGGAGCCAGCCCGGAAACGGAAGCCGCTTGGTCGGCCGCCCTCGCCATCGCCAGGCGCTTGGGCGATGTTGATTACCAGTTGCGGACGCTGTGGGGGCTGTGGCTCCACCACTATACGAGTGGTCCCCACAGCGAGGGCCTCTCGACCGCGCATCGGTTCCAGGAGATCGCCAAGAGCGCGGGCCGCGACGATGACGTCCTGATTGGCTTCCGGATGGCCGGCGCGGCGCATTGGGCCCTTGGCGAGTTGGCCGACGCCCGTCTCGTGGTCGAGCAGATGCTGGCCCGCTATGTCGCGCCGGCTGACCGGTCGCATCTTGCCCGCTACCACTTCGACCAACGCGCCGCAGCGACCGCTGTTCTTGCGCACACGCTCTGGCTGCAAGGCCTCCCGGACAGGGCCATGCGCATCGCGTTGGAAATCGTCGACGAAACGAGTGCGCTCCAGCACGATTCATCGGAGTTCGTCGCTGTCGCGCTTTGCAGTTGTCGGCTGGCGCTTCTGACCGGGGATCGTTCCGCGGCCGAGCGCCTCGTGAACCGCCTCCAGGAGCTCACGAAACGTCAGGTCAATTACGGCACCTGGGTGCGGGCCTACAGCGCGCAAATGATGATCGACCGGGGAGACGCGGAAGCGGGGTCGCAACTGTTGAAAACCGCTCTGACGGAGCTGCCGCCGACGGCATTCCAAGTGCAGCATTCGCCGTTCCAGGCAGCCTTGGCGGAAGGGCTCGCGGCGGCGGGCCGGGTCGCGGAAGCGATGGCGGTGATCGAGGAGGCGCTGATCGGAAGCAAAGCCAAGGAAGAAAATTGGTGCAGGGCCGAACTCCTGCGCGTCAAAGGCGAGATACTGCTTCATGGTGCGACAGAACAATTGGAGGCGGCCGAGCAGGCCTTTGCCAGCTCATTGGCTCTGGCGCGCATGCAGGGAGCAGTCTCTTGGGAACTGCGAACCGCAACCAGTTTAGCCAAAATGCATAGGGCGCTAGGGCGTCCTAAGGACGCTCTCGCCCTTCTCGCCCCGGTCCTCGCCAAATTCGAGGAGGGCTTCCGGACGGCCGATGTCGCCGCAGCCGCGGTTCTCGCAAAGGCTCTTGCAGCCCGAAGAAGCACGCGATCCTCCTTATCCTGACCGGATCCCACCTGGATTGCTCCGATAGGAGCTTCCTTAGCGGCCCCAAGCCTCGCCCGACGCGTCTGAGGGCCGCCGGACGCAACTCCGCTCGCGCGGACGCCGCGCATTTGCGCCATTTCACGAAAATTCACAGCGATTAACTCCCTGTCCGGACCGGATCTGGGCACTGTGGCTGCGGACATCGGCGCCTCCACGGAACGGCAATGATCCACGCAGACCTCCCGGGGCGCACTTCACGCCGGGAGCAGCAGGCCAGCAGTTCCTTGGGAACAGGAGGATGCGAACCACTTGGTCGAGCCATCGTCCGCATGGCCCGGGCTGATCAACCTATCACGTGAGGACCCGGTCCGATGACGATGCTCACCACCAGGGATGGAACGCAGATCTACTTCAAGGACTGGGGGAGCGGCCCTCCTGTTGTTTTCAGTCATGGCTGGCCTTTGAACGCCGACAGCTGGGAAGCGCAGATGTTGCACCTGGCCGCGAACGGCTACCGCTGCATCGCGCATGATCGCCGCGGGCATGGTCGTTCCAGCCAGCCTTGGCATGGCAACGACATGGATACGTACGCGGATGACCTTGCCGAGTTGATGGAATGGCTTGATCTGCACGACGCTGTGTTGTTCGGCTTCTCCACCGGTGGCGGCGAGGTTGCGCGTTATGTCGGACGTCATGGCACAAAGCGCGTCGCGAAACTCGGGCTAATCGCAGCGGTTCCACCGCTCATGCTGCGGACCGAGGCCAATCCCAGCGGAACGCCCATCGAGGTGTTTGACGGGATCCGCGCCGCCTCGCTGAACAATCGCGCCGACCTGTACCGGGACCTCGCCGCGGGACCGTTCTTCGGCTTCAACCGGCCCGGCGCCAAGCCTTCCCAGGGCCTCATCGAGGCTTTCCGGGCGCAGGGCATGATGGCCGGCCACAAGAATGCTTATGACTGCATCGAAGCCTTCTCGGAAACCGACTTCACCCAAGACCTCAAGACCTTCGACAGACCGACGCTGATCCTGCACGGGGACGACGACCAGATCGTGCCAATTGATGCAGCGGGACGCGCGTCCGCGAGGCTCGTGAGGGACGTCACGTTCAAGGTCTATCCGGGTGGACCGCACGGCATCACCGAAACCCACAAGAATCAACTCAACGAGGACCTCCTGGCCTTCGTGAGAGCCTGAGCTTGCCCGACCGGTCATCGGTGCGCTGGTCGGTGCCCCACGGGGAAGACAGCATCGAATGAAACCCCAACGCGAGGACAACCCATGCCCAAAGCCACTCCCACCCCCGGCTCGACGCTCGTCAGCCCCACCGATCACGCCCTGATCTTGATCGACTTCCAGTCGCAGATGTCGTTTGCGACCAAATCCATCGACGCCGTGAACCTGCGCAACAATGCGGCCCTGATCTCCGAGGCCGCCGCAGGCTTCAAGGTGCCGACGATCCTGACCACGGTTGCGGAGAAGAGCTTCTCGGGCCCCATGTTCTCCGAGATCACCGATGCCTTCCCGGGCCAAAAGCTTCTTGACCGCACCTCCATGAACACCTGGGAGGATGCCGCCGTCATCGAGGAGGTGAACCGGATCGGGAAGAACCGCCTGGTCTTCGCCGGCCTCTGGACCTCGGTCTGCATCGTCGGCCCGACGCTGTCGGCGCTCGACCAGGGCTTCGAGGTCTACATCATCACCGATGCCTGCGGCGACGTCTCGACCGAAGCCCACGAGCGTGCGGTGGAGCGCATGATCCAGGCCGGCGTCCGGCCGATGACCTCGCTGCAATACCTGCTCGAACTGCAGCGCGATTGGGCTCGCACCGAGACCTATGACATGACTACCGGCATCGCGAAGAAGTTCGGCGGCTCCTATGGCCTCGGCATCATCTACGCCAAGACCATGTTCGGCGCCAGCGAAGGCGCCCATGGCTCCGCCCCGGCCGTCGCGACCGAATAAGTCATCGAAGGCAGGTGTCCCGCCCCCTGCCGAAGGGGCGCCGCGTCGTCACCGATGCGTCGCCCCTCCTTGTGCATTCCTCCAGGGAGGCGTTGTTGAAAGTCTACCTTCTGTCGCTCGGGGCTGGCCTGCTGGTCGGCATCATCTACAGCCTGCTCAACGTGCGCTCGCCGGCGCCGCCGGTGGTCGCCCTGGTGGGGCTGCTCGGCATCCTGGTCGGCGAGCAGATCCCCCCCCTCATCAAGAGCTTCTGGCAGAAGGCGCCAGCGATACAGTCCTGGTCGCATCAGGTCCGTCCGCATGTCTTCGGCCACCTGCCGGAAGGAGCCAGATCCTCGCAGCAGGCGCGCGACGCCCAAAGGAGGGCGTCATGACCACGCGCCGCACGTTTCTCGGCGCCGCAGCGGGCTTTGTCCTTCACGGATCACACGCGTCCGCTGGCGCTTCAGACCCAACCCAGTCCCCTATGGGAGCCACGTCCATGCAAGCCGACCTGATCCTGTTCAACGGGAGGATCACGACCCTCGACCGCCAGCAGCCGGAAGCCTCGGCGCTGCTCATCCGGGACGGACGCTTCGCGGCCGTCGGCAACGAGCAGGATGTGATGCCTCTCGCCGGACCGACCACGCAGCGGATCGACCTCAAGGGACGGCGCGTCATCCCGGGGCTGATCGACAGCCACATGCACATCATTCGTGGCGGCCTCAACTACAACATGGAATTGCGCTGGGACGGCGTCCGCTCCCTGGTCGACGCCATGCGCATGCTCAAGGAGCAGGTCGACCGCACCCCTGCCCCGCAATGGGTGCGCGTGGTCGGCGGCTTCACCGAGCATCAGTTCGCCGAGAAGCGCCTGCCGACGTTGGACGAGATCAACGCCGTTTCTCCGGATACGCCGGTCTTCATCCTGCATCTGTATGACCGCGCCCTGCTCAACGGCGCCGCCCTGCGGGCGGTCGGCTACACCAAGGACACGCCGAACCCGCCCGGGGGCGAGATCCAGCGCGATGCGCGCGGCAACCCCACAGGCCTGCTGATCGCCAGGCCCAACGCCACGATCCTGTACGCCACCCTGGCTAAGGGTCCGAAACTCCCACCCGAGTACCAGAAGAACTCCTCGCGCCACTTCATGCGCGAGGTCAACCGGCTTGGAGTGACCGGCGTGATCGATGCGGGCGGCGGCTTCCAGAACTATCCGGACGACTACCGGATCATCGAAGAGCTGCACCGGGAAGGCCAGCTCACGGTGCGCTTGGCCTACAACCTGTTCACCCAGAAGCCGAAGGAAGAACTCAAGGACTTCGACAGCTGGTCGAAGCAGGTAAAGCCCGGCCAGGGTGACGATCTCTACCGCCACAACGGTGCGGGCGAGATGCTGGTCTACTCCGCCGCCGACTTCGAGGACTTCAAGGTTGAGCGTCCCGAGATGCCGCCCAACATGGAGGGCGACTTGGAGCCGGTCGTCCGCCTGCTGGTCGAGAATCGCTGGCCCTGGCGCCTGCACGCCACCTACAACGAGACGATCACCCGGGCCCTCGACGTGTTCGAGAAGGTGAACCGGGACATTCCCTTCGATGGCCTGCACTGGTTCTTCGACCATGCCGAGACTATCGATGACCGCAACATCGACCGGATCGCGGCGCTTGGCGGGGGTATTGCGGTCCAGCACCGGATGGCGTTCCAGGGCGAGGATTTCGTCGAGCGCTACGGCACCAAGGCGGCCGAGCGCACGCCGCCCATCAAGCGCATGCTGGATGCCGGCGTTCCGGTCGGCGCGGGCACGGACGCCACCCGGGTTGCCTCCTACAATCCCTGGATCTCCCTGTCCTGGCTCGTGACCGGCAAGACCCTGGGAGGACTGACGCTCTATCCGGCAGCCAATCGTCTGGATCGTGAGGGTGCCCTGCGGCTGTGGACCGAGGCCAACACCTGGTTCTCCAATGAGCCGGGCAAGAAGGGTCAGATCGTGGAAGGGCAACTGGCCGACCTGGCGGTGCTGTCCGACGACTACTTCGCCGTGCCGGAAGATGCGATCCAGGACATCACGTCGGTTCTGACGCTCTTGGGCGGCAGAGCCGTGCATGGCGACGCCGAGTTCAAGGATCTTGCCCCTTCCCTGCCCCCGCCAATGCCGGACTGGTCCCCTGTCCGGAGCTATGGCGGCTACCGGCAGCGGGCCGGCACCGACGACGCCCGCAAGTACGCCTTCGCGGCGGCAGCCTGCGCCTGTGCCAGCTCCTGCGGCGTGCATGGACACGCGCATGCCAGTGCCTGGGGCGCCAACGCACCAGCCTCCGATGCCCGCTCGTTCTGGGGGGCGCTCGGATGCTCCTGCTGGGCATTCTGACGGAGGGCAATATGACTGACATCGCAGTTCCCCGCCTGATTGCCCAGGTGTTGGCCCTGCCCGGGCTCGACATGCTGGCCCGCCTGGCGCTCGCATCACCTTTCCTGATCAGCGGGCTCGTGAAGCTCACCGACCTTGGCGGCGCCATGAATGAGGTCGCCGGTCTGGGTCTCCAGCCTGCTATGCCGATAGCCGCAGCAATCATTGTCACTCAGCTCGGGGGCTCCGCTCTCTTCCTGACCCGTCGCTATTGCTGGCTCGGAGCCGGCATTCTCGCGGGCTTTACCGTTGTGGCGACGTTGCTGGCGCATCCGTTCTGGATGTTCGAGGGTCCGGATCGAGGCCGCCAGACCGCGACCTTCTTCGAGCATGCCGCCATCGTGGGCGGGCTCGCCGTTGCGGCCCTGCTCGTCAACTCCCGGAGAGGACAGTCATGACCGGAGCTCAAGGAACGATCACCGAAGGGGCAGCGCCTCCCCCTCCACCGGGCACCTTCGCGCCGCTGCGGCACAGTCTCTTCGCGGTGATCTGGACCGCGACGGTGCTCGGCAACGTCGGCACCTTCATGCGCGACGTGTCCTCCTCCTGGCTGGTGACGGAGATCTCCGCCTCGCCGGCTGCGGTCGCCATGATCCAGGCGGCGGGCACCCTCCCGGTCTTCCTCCTGGCCATTCCCGCAGGTGTCCTGTCCGACATTCTGGACCGGCGCCGCTTCCTGATTGCCATCCAGATCATGCTCGGCATCGTGAGCTCCACGCTGGCGTTCCTGTCCTGGACGGGCGCTGTCACAATCGAGAGCCTTGTCATTCTCACCTTCTTGGGTGGCGTTGGCGCGGCTCTCGCAACCCCTGCCTGGCAAGCCATCACACCTGAGCTCGTGCCGCGGTCAGATCTCAAGGGTGCCGTGGCTCTCAATTCGCTGGGAATCAATATCGCGCGTTCCATCGGTCCGGCGCTAGGAGGCTTCCTGCTGGCGGGCCTCGGAGCCGCGGCGGTCTATGGCCTCGACGTGATGACCTACATCCTCGTTGCCGGAGCCCTGCTCTGGTGGCGGCGGGAGACCGACGCGGATGATGGCCTGCGGGAGCACTTCGGTGGGGCATTACGGGCTGGCCTGCGGTATGCCAGGGCCAGTCATGACCTGCACCGCATCCTGTGGCGCGCGGTGCTGTTCTTCGCCTTCGCCAGCGCCGTCTGGGCGCTTCTCCCCATCGTGGCCCGCCAGGAGATCGGCGGCGGCCCGAGCTTCTATGGTCTGATGCTCGGCAGCGTCGGGGCTGGCGCCATCTTGGGAGCAGTCCTGCTGCCGCGGATTCGCGCCCGGTTGGGTCAGGACCGGCTCGTGCTCGCCATGTCGCTCGTGACGGCTGGCGCGACCGCTCTCCTGGCCCTGACGAACTCCGAGGTCGTGGCGATCATCGCGACCTTCGTGCTCGGCATCGCCTGGATCGCCATGCTGACCACGCTCAACAGCACCATGCAGGCGATCCTGCCGAACTGGATCCGGGGCCGTGGCTTAGCGATCTATCTCACGGCGTTCAACGGCGCGATGGCGGCGGGCTCCCTGGGTTGGGGCTTCCTCGCCCAGGAGATCACGACAGACACCACCCTGATCGTGGCGGGCATCGGCCTCGCCGGCGCGGCGCTGCTGGCGCACCGGGCTCCCCTGCCAAGCGGGGAAGGCGATCTCACGCCCTCGCTACACTGGCCCGAGCCCGCAATGGCCGAGCCCGTCGCTCACGACCGCGGCCCGGTGATGATCATGGTCACCTACCGTGTCCACCAGGCGGATCGCTCCGCCTTCCTGACAACCCTTGAGCGTCTCTCCGAAGGGCGCCGCCGCGACGGGGCCTACGCCTGGGGCGTGTCCGAGGATGCGGCCGATCCCGAGCACATCGTCGAATGGTTCTTCGTCGAGTCCTGGGCCGAGCACCTGCGCCAGCACAAGCGGGTCTCGAAGGCGGACGCCGACATCCAGGCCGAGACACGCCGCTTCCATCAAGGGACCGAGCCGCCTCTCGTGCAACACTTCCTGGCGGTCGGCAGATCCGGCCGGGGCTCGAATTGAGATTGCGGCGAGGAGCGATTGCGCTGCGCGATCAGCCGCACATCGCCCTTCCCGTCACCCGCCGCGACGCCTTCCTGGCCGCCGCGGCGGCACAGGCTCCCGCCCCCTGCCGATGGCATCGGACGCGGCGGCAACACCCACCCAAGCACAAGAAAGACTTTCAATGGGCACGATCACGACCAAGGACGGAACCAAGATTTTCTACAAGGACTGGGGCACGGGACAGCCGATCCTGTTCTCGCACGGATGGCCGCTGTCCGCGGATGCCTGGGACGGCCAGATGCTGTTCTTCGGCCAGCAGGGCTACCGCGTCATTGCCCATGACCGACGCAGTCACGGCCGTTCCGACCAGACCTGGAACGGCAACCACATGGACCAGTACGCAGACGACCTGGCCGAACTGATCGAGACACTCGATCTGCGCGACATCGTGATGATCGGCCATTCCACCGGTGGTGGCGAGGTGGCGCACTACATCGGCCGCCACGGCTCCGCGCGTGTCGCGAAGGTGGTGCTCGTCGGTGCGGTGCCGCCGCTGATGCTGAAGACCGAGACCAATCCGGAGGGCACGCCTATGGAGGTCTTCGACGGCATCCGCCAGAGCACGGCGGGCGACCGCTCGCAGTTCTTCAAGGATCTCACGATCCCGTTCTACGGCTTCAACCGTGACGGTGCTAAGGTCAATGACGGCCTGCGTGAGGCCTTCTGGCTTCAGGGCATGATGGGCGGCATCAAGGGCGAGTACGATTGCGTCCGGGAGTTCTCGGAAATTGACTACACCGAGGACCTGAAGAAGATCGATAAGCCGACACTGATTATCCATGGCGACGACGACCAGATCGTGCCGATCAAGGCCTCGGCGGAAAAGGCCGCGAAGATCGTCGAGGACGCCCAGCTCAAGGTCTACCCGGACGGATCGCATGGCTTGGCGCAGATCGAGGCGGACAAGTTCAACGCCGACGTCCTGGCCTTCATCAAGGCTTAAGGACAGGGCTGACCCAACTCGGGGAACATCCCGCCATCACGCGGAATAGGTCGGAATTGCAGCGGCTGAGGGGCCTACTACGCCTATCGTACAGTCGACCGACAGCAAGCTAGGGAGCGCAATGGATGAGTGATAGCAAAACTACGGCACCGGTTCAGGCAGCAAATCACGGCGTCGCCTGGGAGAAAGCCTTCGGATATGCGCAGGCGATCAAGGTCAAGGATACGATCTACGTCTCTGGGCAATTGAGCCACGACTCTGCGGGCAACCTTGTGGCTCCGGCCGATCTCGATGAAGCCGGAAAGCCGCAATCATTCGACAACATGGAATCGCAGATCCGCCAGACTTATGAGAATGCGCGGATCCTGCTGGCGCAGTTGGGAGCCTCATTCGATGATGTCGTAGAGGAGACACTGTACGTGCTGGACGTCGACGCCGCGTTCGGTGCGGCTTCCAAGGTTCGCAAGCAGGTTTATGGTGCAGAGATACCTCAGCTCGCGAGCAACCTAATTGGCGTGTCACGGCTCGCCTTCCCGCAACAGCTCGTTGAGATCACGTTCCGAGCTGTCGTCAATCGATAGAGTGCTCTGGTGGAACTTTGGGAAAGCCGCTCGGCCCACGTCGGGCGGCTTTCTCTGTGGCGATGGTCCATTGTGCCTTTAGACCTCTGGGCTGTTCGGCCACTTTGGGTCTAGCGCTGGGTGTCTGATCGCCATCGGCTCGATGCTCAGTGGGAGAGGTGCGCCATGACACAAGCACATCAGCAGCGGTGCTCCTGACCGTAGTGATGACGTGGGTCGCGAGCGATCCTTCGAATGTCGCCTGTGGGTCAAACTGAGTAGTAGCAGATGTCCGTGTGAAGGTCCGCTCATCCCAGCTAGGCGGAAGTACGGCTAAGGTCAGCCCCGTGCCAATATGCGACATTCCCGGTCTCCGGGTGGAATTTCTGATCCAGCGTCTCGCAGACCGACACTCACAGCCATGGGTTGGAACCTGAACGGTGGGAGCGGAACGGCCCTGGGGCCGTTCCGTGACGATGCCAAGAAGCGGATCAGGGCTTGGCCTTGACCGGAAGCCGAAACGGCGCCCCCAGCCGGTTGAACGCGTTCATGGCCGCAATCGTGATCGTGAGGTCTACGAGATCCTTGGGCGCGAAAGCCGCGCTTGCGGCCGCATAGGCCTCGTCGGAGGCGTGCGTCTTGCTGACGAGCGTGACTTCCTCCGCCCACGCGAGCGCGGCGCGGTATGTGTCGGGAAACAGCTGGGGCACCTCGGCCCAGACCGGAACGAGGGCGACTTTCTCGACCGGCATCGTGTCCAGGAGGTCCCGGGTGTGCAGGTCGATGCAGTGCGCGCAGCCGTTGATCTGCGAAACCCGCAGGAAGACGAGGTGGATCAGTTCGTGGGGTAGGTCGGTGCCCGTGGTGATGTAATGGTGGATGCCGAAAAGGGCCTTCGCACCCTGCGGCGCCACCTCGTTCCAGACCAGCCGTTTGTTCTCGCTCATGACACGTCCTTATATTCGGAACGCCGGAGATCGACGTTCGAAGCCATGACGGGCCAAGCGGTCAGGGTGTGACATGCCACTCGGCATTTCCGCTCGAAGCGGCCGATGTCACATCCGGGCCCGTCCGATCGTCTTATCCTCGGGTGCGGGATGCGCGAGCGACGGGAAAGCGGATATGGTCGGCGAGGAAACGGGGTGGATGGGTGCGATGGACGATCGGCGGACCACCGAATTCGAGGCGGAGCGTAGGCGCCTGACACGCCTGGCCTATCGGATGATGGGCTCGCTCACCGAGGCGGAGGATGTGGTGCAGGACGCATGGCTGCGGTGGGTTGGGGTGGAGGGCGGCATCGACTCGCCTCCCGCCTATCTCACCCGCATCGTCACACGCCTGTGCCTCGACCGCCGCCGCTCCGCGCGGGCGCGGCGGGAAACCTATGTCGGCCCCTGGCTGCCAGATCCTCTCGTGGGTTCCGTGGAGCCGGACGAGACGGTCGCCGATGACGTCACGGTCACGTTGATGCTGGCCCTCGAACGTCTGTCGCCTCTGGAGCGGGCCGCTTTCCTTCTCCATGACGTCTTCGAGGTGCCGCTGACCGAAGTGGCCATCACCCTCGACCGCGCGCCGGCTGCGGTTCGTCAGCTCGCGGCGCGCGCCCGCAAACACGTGCAGGCCGCACGTCCCCGCTTTGACGTCGCACCCGCGGATGCGGACCGGATCGCCCGTGCCTTCTTCGCCGCGGCACGCGACGGGGACGTGGCGGCGCTATCAGTGCTGCTGGCAAGGAATGTCGAGATCCATACCGATGGCGGAGGCAAGGTCCTTGCCTTCCGCAATGTCATTCGGGGCGTCGAGCGGGCCCTGCGCCTTTTTGCCGGGCAGCGGCGCAAGGATGCCGTGCCGCCGACGCTGCTTCGTGTCGTCACCATCGACGGTCTACCAGGCTATGTCAGCCTCGATGGAGGCGGCGTGCTTCAGACAACCGCGCTCGACATCCGCGAGGACGGGATCGCCGCGATCTACATCGTCAAAAACCCGGACAAGCTGTCTCACCTGGCGGCAGAGGTGGACTTTCCAAAACGTATCTCGCCGATATCACCAGCCTGATAAGCCGTCTGAGTGACTGCGGCAACGCGGATAACCGTTCGATATGCTGCACACATGGCTCGTTCACGATCGGACGTACGGGTTGGGTGGTGAGCAGACGTTTGAGGTGACTGGGTCAAATGTCGGGCCTACGGGAGCAGCGGACGATCACTTTTGGCCCGACAGCAGATGTTGGGAGCATCAGGGCATGAGCAGGCGTCTGACCACGTTTGGCCGAGCTGGCCAAGCGTGGACGAGTCCCTGTGATCAGACGGTCGGGACGGTGCCACCGTCGATAACAAACTCGGCGCCGTGGATCGCGGCGGCGCGGTCCGAGGCTAGGTAGGCAATGACGTCGGCGACCTCAAAGGGTTCGGCGCCGCGACCTATGGAAATGCCGCCAAGGCCGGCCAGTACGAGTTGGCGCGCGTCCTCGATAGTGCCACCGTTGGCGGCTTGGATGCGCTTGAGAAATACATCGGTCCCCTCGGTCATGATCCAGCCGGGAGAGACGACGTTGACCCTCACGCCCTTGGGACCCAGCTCCTTGGAGATGGACTTGCTGTAAGTCCGGAGCGCGGCCTTGGCGCTGGCGTAGGCGGTGGTTGCGTCGGGAAGCGGCAGGACCGACTGGATGGAGGTGACGTGCACCACCGCGCCGCTGCCCCGCTCAATCATCTGCGGAATCAGGAGCCGGTCGAGGCGGACTGTGGCCAGGAGGTTCAAGTTGAGCTCGGACAACCAATGATCGTCCGTCAGGGCGACGAAGCCGCCGCCGGGCGTGGACGAGCCGCCGATCACGTGGGCGAGGATGTCGACTCCGCCAAGACGCTCGAGCGCGGCCTTGGCCAGGCTTGCCCCGCCCTCAGCCGTGGTCAGGTCCGCCTGGACGAACTCGACGCCGTCGATGGGCTCCAGGTCTCCGCGGGCGGCGGTGATCACCCGGGCGCCGCCGGCCAGGAAGCGGTCGATGGTGGCGCGGCCCAGACCCTTGGTGCCGCCGCTGATGAGCACGCGCTTTCCCGCGAACTCGGTCGGATCAGCCTTGATGGTCATGCCGTGATCTCCAAGGCCTTAATGGCGTCGTTGTCGAGGGTGAAGCGGTAGGTGAAGCGGATTGGGTTGCCCTTGAAGCCGCCATGGGCAGGGCCTTCGACCACGACCTGACCGTTCTCGTGGCGAACGGCATCCGGCGTGAAGATCGCCTTGACCGGGATCACCGCTTCTTCGAACAAGGCCCGCATTCCGGCGTAGCCCTCGTGACGGCTTCCATCAGCAAAAAGGACAGCGTCGCGCGTGAAGGGGCTCAACATTCCCTCTACATCGAGACGGGCGTTCGCGGCCACATACGCGGCAATCGGGGATGGAAGTTCGAGCGTCATTGTTCTTCTCCAGCTTGCTGCAGTTGCGGCCGAGGCGGCTGCAAGTGCGGGTGCCAGCTAAGATAGCGATGGACAGCGGGCGCGATAATCAGGACAATTTGGAACGTTGCATCACGAAAAGGGGGACAATCGTGCAGAGCAGCCTGACAGAATTGGACGCCGTTCTCATGGTTGCTCGTCGGGGGAGATTCCGGGCCGCAGCGCTTGAGCTCGGCGTCTCAACCACCGCGCTCAGCAATGCGGTGGGAAAGCTGGAGCGCACGCTTGGCGTACGGCTCTTCAACCGGACGACGCGAAGTGTCTCCTTGACGGAGGCAGGTCAGCGGTTCGTCGCGCAAGTCGCTCCTGCCGTGCAGGACATTCATGAGGCGATGGAGGTTGCGCGTTCTCAACAGGCCACCCCTTCAGGCACGCTGCGCATCAACGCCTTTCCAACAGCGGCGCGGGAGATCTTTTCTTCGCTGGTCCTACCCTTCCTACGCATGCATCCTCAGGTTCACGTCGACATCGTCACAGAAGGTCGACTGGTGGACGTTGTAGCGGGCGGCTTCGACCTCGGCGTTCGTAGCGCCGACCTCGTGCCGGCGGACATGATCGCACTCCCCTTGGGAGATGTGCGGCGCAATGTTGTGGTGGCCACACCGAGCTATCTGAAAGCGCGCGGGACGCCCATGGTCCCGCAGGACCTCGCGGAGCATTCCTGTCTCCGCGTGCGGCTCCCCAATGGCGCGATTCACCGCTGGCCGTTCGAGAAGGATGGAAAATCGGTCCATATCGACGTCCAGGGCGCCATAACTCTCGACGAGGCGAGCCTCGCGCGCACCGCAGTCCTCGCTTCCTTCGGCCTCGCTCTGGCCATGGAGTCCGACGTACGAGACGACATCGAGGCAGGCCGCCTTGTGCGCGTGCTTGAGGATTGGACGCCCACGCTCTCGCCCTTGAGCCTCTACTATCCGAGCCGACGCAACCCGACCGCCGCGTTCAAGGCCTTCGTCGACTTTGCGCGGCGGCAAAGTGGAGCCAGCGGCACTCTGAGGTCGCCCCGTCGAATGCCGTCCTAACCGTTACGCTGATTGAGGCCAGACAGCTAGCCTCAATCAAGTACTGGCTGCTGTCGTAAATTGATGTCTCGAGTTTCCGCTTCGGGTCATTTTGCGACCAAGAGCCCCACGATCTGAACGTCCGCTTTGACCAGGTTTTCAGACGATCGGGACCCAGCCGCCATCATTAAGATCTTGTTAACGGCTTGATCGCGCTGTTCTTCGGCACGGCAACGATACCAAGTAGGCCAAAGAGTTCGCTTACTCTGCACAGGCTCGGAACAAGGCGCTCACTTCTGATAAGTACCTGTTATCAGAAGTGAGCCTACACCGTCGGCTGGATGGCTGCCCTTTCAATGAAAGAGGTTCCGGCCAATCGAAGTCGTACTCTTCTAGAGTGCCTGCGCCACAACTCGAACTCCTCTGCGGATCGGCAGCTACAGCAGGTCTCCAGGTGGCATCCGAGCCAATTGAGCTTTGACCACCTCAGCGCGCCCATGGTTGACCAGTTGCTCTGCCGTCTGTCCGTCAAGATTTGGAAGGGGTCGAGTCCGGTACCAAGCAACTGCACGTGCCGTAGAGCCGACCCACGGAAGAACCAGATTGATGACCTCAATCGTATCTGCGAGCCGATCCGATCTGCTGTTGTCAGGCTGATTGCTACCATCGAGCATATCCGCCGACACTGCTTGGTGATCTAGAGGTCGCTCAGGATCTCTCAGACTACCGTTTTCCCTCCGCCTTTCTCGCCTCATGGCAACCTCGTTGAGCACGACGGCGAACCACCCCAAAGCACAGACAAGAGCGGGCATTATAGCGGAATAGAGAAACCAAAACTCATTGAGGTGTCCAGCGCGATACGCCCACCAACCAGCGAGCACCATAAGGGCAGGAAAGATAATGCCAAAGAACAACGGCGACTTGCCCATGCTGGCTCCTATCAACTGCTTACGTGAGGCAAGCGATGGCTGAACAATTTATCTGGCAGCCTATGACCTCCGCTGAGGTGAACCGATTCACGCTTGCGATAGCAGTTATCAATGGCGACGCTTTCTACCCGGCGGCAGACCTTCAAGCACGAATACTGCGCCCTCATCATATCCGTCGATCACCATCGCCACTTCAGATAACTTATCTTCCAAGGCGCGTTTGATCAGGCCTTCGATCTCGCCCAGGAGCAAGCCATAGCCCGCCAGTCTTTGAACGAGCGCCGTGATGGCTGGATCGAGCGGCTGGAATTCCGACCAAGGGGCTTCACTGTCGTAAGAATGTGCCACTTGGTCCTCCAACGTTCGGTTTGACAAAGTTGCCGCGTACTCAGCCAGGGATGCCCTCTGGTGGAATCCTGCCATCTTTTCCAAACCGGAACCGCTCGACGTGGATCTCCCCTCTGGGATCAATCCGTCCATAAACCATCCCTGGAAAAGTCTGAGAGCCGAGGGTCTGGAAGCCATCAGGGAAGACGGCGGTATAATGCATCAGGACACGGGCCCGGCCATCGAAGGTCCGATCTGGATGAACAGCGATTGGGATCGGATCACAATCGATGCCATGGAAGCTAAATGCGATATCCTTGTCCTGGTAGTAGTCGACGATGGACGACCATCCGGGAAGCTCCTCAATCGAAGCCGATCGGACTTCCTCGGCGATTTTCTGACACAGCCCCGGAGAGGAGGTGAAATCGGCGTCCATAGTTCCACCCATTAATGTGTTACACTACGAAGTAGAGTTCAAGCACAGGTATGAAAAGAGGAATGCTCCCCGTGTGGCTGTCAGTAGTCGCGAGCCTCCAATTTCCAGCATTCTGATCCAAAACAATAAAAATTTTCCCGCTTTTTATAGATCTAACAAAAGCGCGGTTTCGAGTCCACCACCTGTTTATTAGATACTCCAAGCGATCATTCTAGGGGCTCTTCCGAAGTAAAGCTCGACTCTTCTACATTTTAATTCGGCGTACCACCCGGGATGACACCTAACAATGGATGCCGTTTTGGGGCGCGTTAACCATGATTGACTCGTCTTACTTCCCAGATGAGCTCATTTGTGCAGCATTTGTCCAACGATCATCGTCGCAACAAACTTCAAATCGTGGACATTACCGTGACGGCTAAACGCAGCAGGAACTACCTTGAGGTGACCGACGCCGATGGCTGTCGTCATCTCATCCGAGTTAATAGCATCCAGTGGGTCAGCGACACCGATATGTGCAGAAACGAGACATTGGTGACGGCCGCCGGACGCACTGTGCACCTACCTTATGAGCTCGATGTTATTCGAGAACTCATTGAGTCGTTCAGTTCCTTGTCCGACGACGCCCATCAACGTGCACGGCTCCGCTAGGGATAGACACCCCTTCAAATAACCAACTGACACGCAGGAACCGCGTCAATGCCTCAGCACCCGAAAATCCCTGCTACGCCTGTGCGAGATGTCGGCAGTGGTCGGAAACGAAAATCATGTGCAGGTTCACTTTGGTCGAACAAAATGAAGTTCCAGGTGACTTTCGAAAGCCTACTTGAGGCAGACCTCATAATTGTGATGGATGCTGATCCTCATGTGAGTGCTTACTGGTCGCAGCCAGAAACGTTTGCGTGGACTGATGACTGCAGGATGAAGCGATCCTACACGCCTGATTTCCTGGTTCAAACCACCGACGGAAAATTTGCATATCGGGAGGTCAAACCTCTCACACGGCTGGAAGCTAATCTGACCTTCAATGGACGTCGTAGCGCAATAGAACACGAGTGTTGTGTTCGAGGCGCCTCATGGGAGACATGGACGGAGACCGAAATTAGGCTCGAACTGCGGTATTCAAACGCCAGGCACATCCGAAGGAACGCAGATGCAGCAGAGAAATCTCTATCAGTGAATGCCTTGCTAAAGGTTCTAGATAGCGCGATCCCATTCGCAACAGTTGGTGACCTGCTCGACCTAGCATCAATCCCGCTTTCTGACTTCCGCATTGTTCTAGCTCTGGCTGCGAAGGGAGAAGTCCTGCTTCAAATCGACAAGCCGTTCAGTCGTTCCACCCCCGTGTTGAGAGGATCGCGCTATGAGCGTAACGCCGGTTAGATATGAGCCAAATACAGTTCTTCGTCTCAAAGAGAGCGGCAGTATCGGACTATGGCGTGTGATAAAGAGGGTACGCGGCGGTTATCGTCTTATTCCAACGGCAGGAGGAGACACTCGCACTATCACTGACGATGCCATTTTTGACTTGCGGATCTCACATCATCTGGAGGATTACCCAGGTGATCCGGAAGTCGATCCCGACCACATCAACTACGTGCTTGCGAGAACATTCGCTGCATTCCCTGACCACTTAAAGATCATCGCTGAGCGCAAAGCGATTTACCTTGAGGCTGTAGACAGCCAAGTCAGGGATGGAGCTACCCTAGAGCAAGCCTACACATCCGTGTCCGAATCCGCATTTACGAGACATGAGGAAGAGTGGCGGCTTCAGAATGCAGAGTTCAGTGGTGCAATAGTTGCTCGCGGACAAAGACGGCGGCGCATACCAACCGAAGAGGCGTGGCGACGGGCGACGCAAAAAGCAAACAGTCTTTTAGTCCGGCCGAGCGCCGACACCCTGGAGACATGGCATCGGCTCTGGACAAAACACAACCGTGACATCCGAGTGCTTATCCCAGCATTCCGACTTAAAGGCGACCATTCGGATCGATTTGACGCTCAGATATACATCGATATGCGGCAGTGCCTTGAGCGACATTACTTTATTCCCGAGCGCCCATCCGTGGCTTACGCTTATAGGAAGTTCGAGGAATTGTGTGAGGCTCGCGGACTGAAGCTAGACGAAAAGTCGACCGGAACGGAAAGATCCTATCCGACCTACCAGGCATTCAAAGATTTTAAGAACAAGATCAAAGATGCTTACGAAGAGGCACAGACACGCTATGGTGTGAGAAAAGCTTATCTAACTTATAACGTGTTTCAACGGGTCACACGCCAACTCCGTGCGCTTGAAGAGATTTAAATTGATCACTGCCTGCTTGATCTAATCGCAGTTGACGAGATTTCTGGGCGTCCTATCGGGCGGCCATGGCTCACAGCAACTATCGATCGTGCAAGCCGCATGATTTTGGGAGCACACCTGTCATTTGAGGTTCCGAGCTATGCTGCGGTGCAGCGCTGCCTCGCGCACTCGTTCTGGGCAAAGGACGTCCGAAGTTTGGGCCTGAGCCATAGTTGGATCTGTGAAGGCATCCCAGACCGCCTTTTTACAGATAATGGCAAGGAGTTCCACTCTCGAAGCCTTAGGCGATCAGCACAAGAGCTTCGTTTCGACCTGATCCCACTTCCTGTAATGACCCCGTGGCTAAAGGGTAGTCTTGAGCGATTTTGGGGTCGAGCCAACGTTCAGGTGTTTGGACATCGAGCAGGCAAGACCTTCTCTAACTCTCTCCAGCGAGGAGATTACAAGTCACTAAAGCGTGCAAAAATTCCACTCTCACAAGTCCGGCGTGATACTCTGGAGTGGATTGTTGACGACTACCAAGTTTCGGAGCATTCGGGACTTGGCAAAGCAACTCCCCTCGATGTCTGGCAAGAGCTCGTCGAGAAGCAAGGGGGGATTCGTCCGGTCTCACGCTTCAGCCAAATCATCGAACTTACGGGGCAGATTACATATCGACAGATCCACAACGATGGGCTCGATATTCACGGCCTCTCATACTTCTCACCCGATTTGACCTACCTCCGCAGGCGTCGTGGAGGACTACAGAAATCGTTCGAGATCCGATATGACCCATTTGACATGGGTGAGATCTGGGTCCTGGATGAGATCGAAGGTCGTCATATTACTGTACCATGTGCCAATCAGGAGATTTCGCGGGGAGTTTCCGAGCACGCAGCGAAGCTTCACCTGAAAATCGCAAAAGCTAGTGGTAACGTCGGTAGCGTCACCCAATACGATCTTGCGCTTGCAAAACAAAAAGCTGAAGCGGACCGCGATAAAATCTTTGCCGAAGGTAGGACGTTAGGACCAGCGAAAGCCGCAGCTAGGTATGCCGGAGCGAATGCCGACTACTTCACCCCGCTCGTCACTCAATCCCAAGAGGCTTACGCACCGCCCGTTCCTGCTCCCCAACCCCCTCCCCGGCTCCAAAAGGACCCAGCAATGGACAGGAGTCGACCAGCTCCCTTTGACGCTGCTGCAGCGCATAACGAGCTTACCGCACTGCTGCGTTCCAAGCACCAGAGGTAGCGCCATGGAGCTGACGATTCAGGAGATTAGTGAACGTATCGCTTCTTTTGAGGCAGCTGTGATTTCGCACACGATCTTTCAAGGGGCCAGAGACAGCATTGCGCTTCTTCATGCAAGGTCGTCACTTGAGAGCAAGATCAAACGTAAAGCGCGCGCACTCTTGGTCTTAGGTGAAGCTGGGTCTGGGAAGACGACGCTATTAGAACATTATGCATCCCTTCATCCCGATGTAGTGACACCAGATGGCGATGTACGACCGATTGTCCGTCTAGAGGCTCCGAAAAAAACAACTCCAAAGCAGCTTGCTGCGGCAATCTTAGGAGCTCTTAGTCCGGGCTGGCGGGTCATAGACGGGTGGAACACGGACCGTATCCTGAGAGAGATTGCATTTTTCTGCGATGAAATGCGTGTAGCAATACTAATGATCGATGAAGCACACCACATCATGGATCATGCTGGCGAGAGTGCACGAGAGGATGCTGCGGAGTTCATTAAGTCACTTTTAAACCGGTCGGGCGCGCAGATTGTTCTCGCAGGACTTCCTCACCTAGCTGATCTTCCTAAGACAAATAGATTAAGGCAGTTGCGGCGGCGCTTCGAACCGAAAGTCTGGCTTCGGCCCTATAACTGGAGTTCGAGAAAAGGTCGGCTGGAGTACCTCAAGCTTCTGCTGGCCTTTGAAGACCTATTTTAACTTCCTGAGCCTTCTCAGCTTACAGATTTTGACATTGCGTCTCGGATCTACTGCGCGACAGGAGGAGAACCTGGTTTAATTTCAAAGCACCTCGGTGAGGGTCTTCGGATCGCTCTCCAGAGATCCCATACTAAGATTGACCTTGTGCTGCTCGGTGAGGTGTTTGAGCGTTTTGAACTCGAGGACCAAGAGCAGCCCCTACTTTTGTTCGATGCCGAGCCAAGGGATGATGCTGCACCAGTAGTACCATCCCAAAATCCGTACTTGGCCCAGAGCGACGCATTTCGAGGGCTTTGGAGTGCTATGGCTGCCGCGCGAGGGAGCGACGCCTCTCCTACCACCCGGCATAAAAAGCATGCTTCAAAAGAAGCATCTGTGTTTTCCCGCGCGTGATGAAACTGTCCCTCAGAGTCAGACCCGCAGCTGAGGAGCCGGTTCATGGCTTGCTTATGCGCCTTGCAGCGAGACATCGTGCCAGCAATCTAAGGACCTTTTCCTTTCTGTGCGGAGTACCGTTCCGTGATGCTTTTAACGAGCGCTCCGTGCACCGTGTGGCGGCCTTGTCCGGGTTTATCGAGCATGAGCTGCGTCGCTGGACGCCTGTAATTGATAGTCGGTCACGGCGCGTGGCTATGGGAAGTGAGACGTTACGTCTCGGTCTCTGGTCTATAAAAAACCGTCGTTGGTGTCCGGCATGCATCCAGACTGACCGCGATGAGGCACGGCGCATGGGAGTTCCGAGCTCAGTTATGGCAACCCACCGTGCTTGGTGGGACGTACGCAGCATCACAACTTGTCCAACCCACCAAGTACCTTTGTGTGAGGTGTGCGCCGCATGTGGAGCCAACCCGGGATGGTTTCCAGGCGTTGACCGATGTCGATGCAAGGCGGAACTTGGATCACAGGGCGGCATTGGCCTGGGTACTCGCGTAGCCGATAAATACCTTCTATCTCGCCTTCGTCACGATGGTCTGGAGCGAAGCTTTCTCTTGGACAGCCTTAATTTTAAGGATGTCGTATCAAATCTCGAGCAGTTAGGGCTGATTGGCTATGGAGTATCAAGTCAACGTAGGAAACGGATAGAGGGAGCCCAAGCCGCAGAGGCTCGAGAAGTGGGGCTCAATATAGCTTCGGATTGGCCACGTAGCTTCATGCGGGCGTTAGATAGGGTTTTAGCCGATGCAAGAGAGAAGTCGCACCCACCTGGTTTGATTGGCTCCTATGGGTGGATCTATGAAGCTTGGGCCGCTCCCGCGTCGAAAGGAGGTGATGCCTTCTTTCGGTCTGTCCGCTCCGCGCTTCACGAGCATGCGGTTAGGAATGAGATAATCGGACCAGATGAAGCCTTCCTTGGGAGCATGCCTTCAACTGAGGTGTTATCTGTCACTCAAGCGACATCAGTGCTCAGGATGGGATACTCGCGCGTCCGCCGCCTCGTTGAAGTCAGTAATCTTATTCCAAAAGGCGCGCGCCGAGGGGTGAAAATCGCCATAAGTTCTAGTGAAGTCGCTAAGTTGAAATCTCGAGACTCGGATAGAATGTCACTGGTTGGCATCTCGTCCCTATTAGGAACGGGGAAGAGGCAGGCTCAACGGATCCTGAAGGCTGGCTTAATTGCCCATTCCGGCAAGACGGATGCTGAGCCCCAGAAGGCACAGTATAGTATGTCCTCAGTTGAGCAGTTCCTAAATTGCCTGCGAGGATGCGCTCCGCAGGTGAACACAGTAGAGCCGAGTAGCGTATCGCTTACATCGGCATGCAAGGCGGTTGGCGTTCCCATCGAGCGCGTGTGCTCGGCCATACTCTGCGGAGAGATACAGCCGGTCGCAGTTCTGATCAGTATTTCAACTCTCCGTTCGATTCTTGTTCGTGCGTCTGACGTACGCCGTCTACGTCATGATCGAACGCACACCTTGGATCAAGCTGCGACAGCGCTGTCAATCCATCCAGAAGCTGCGCGCTGGCTAGTCACCTCGGGCCTTCTGGTGGCCCTCAGGAGTGGATCGCGCTACATAATCGATGAAGTGGCATTAAGTACATTTGCAACCACATACATATCGGGAGCTAAGTTATCTGTCTGTCTCGATGTCTCGCCAAAGAGGGTACAAGGGTTACTTCGGGCATGCGGGATTGCACCAGTTGCAGGCCCACCGGATTGCCGTCAGTTATTCTATAGGCGCAAAGAGGCAGAGAGATTTGTCCTCAAAATGAAGGAGATGAGAGATGCCCATCCTCCACATGTGAACTTCCCTAACGCTGTCATTAACGACCACAACTTTCCATCCTCCGTTGCATCATCGATGTAGCTCCTTAGATAAGTTGATATACGAGGGGCGACATCGTGGCCTTACTTTAGCCACCTCCTAATTTCGGCGTGGAAAGATGCTATAGCCTCTTACTTCCAGTCTCCTGATATTCAAGACTTGTGTCTCACGAGTTTGCAGTCCCTCTGAAGCTCTCGTGTTGAGACACGACAATGATCTTGAAATTGCGAGTGCCCTACCGAACTTCGGAGCCAGCATACGCTCTGTTTGGCCGACTTGCTCTTCGCCATGGATATAATGACGTTCGTCAGTTCGGTGTGCAGGTAGGTCTGCGGTTCAACGTCTTACCATCAGCTGGGGCATTACCTGCGGTTGCGGAACTTGGCCGTATCGATGTCGACGATCTCCGATCCTGGTCACCAGTTCCTCACAACAAAGGCTTTCTTTTCCGAGGCAACAACTACTGCCATCACACCTGGAATCTTCGATCGAACCGAAGGATCTGTGTTGGGTGCTTCCGAACCGACGTCGACGGGCAGGAACGACACTCAGCCAACAGTTGCTTCCGGCGCTTCTGGTGGGACTGTCAAGAAATTGATACTTGTCCTATTCATCAGATCTCGCTCGTGAGTAACTGTCCAGCCTGCGAGCTTCCCCTAAGCACACGACAGGCTAACATTCGTTACTGCGCATGCGGATATGACTTTCTCACCTACACTCATTGCAAAAGACCTCCGTCAGAGGCTCTCGCGGCTGACAAGTACATTCTGGACCGCGTGCTCGGCAATACACACCGCATCTTAGCCCCGCTGGATGAACTATCGCCTCAAGATGCGATCGCCGCGCTTAGACGTGTCGGTATTTTCAGCCTAATGCTCAACGGCGAAGTCAAGGTTGATCACCGTGATGCTCGGACAAGATTGAGGATTAAGGCTGAAGGTCTTTCCGTTCTCTCCGAATGGCCCAAAAATTACGTCGCGCTTTTGGACCGCTCACGCACCGTCAGCAAGGCAGAGACGCGAAGAATACAGATGGGCCCATATCGGGAGTACGGAAGCCTATATCATTGGCTAAAAATGAAACCTTCTGATGAGTTCGTCTCCCTGAAGAGAGAGATTGAAGTCCACTTCCGTAGAAATGTACCTTGCCACGCTAATGCATCGATTTTCGGAAATGTAGTGAGTAGCCGTAAGTTCGTAACGCTTTCAGTTGCAAATAGACACTGCGATCTTTCTATCCACTCGAAATATTTACATAACTTCCTTCCATTGTTGAACCGAGAATTAGCCGAGTCAGACCAATCGACAAAAACCCGAATCCGGTCTGAAGACTTACCGCGCCTTCTTGAAATGTACCGGGATGCCATCTCGTTACGTGAGGCGTCGCGAGTTCTCGGAATAAGCGAGATAACGACTTCTCACCTCGTCAAAGCCAAATATTTTGAAGCAATTTACAGCCGGAGTGGCGCTCTTAGCTGTCTATTCGGCAAGGATGTGTCCAATTTGCTCGCCGAGCTTGGCGCAGGAACTGCGTCGATAGACGCAGTTCCTGCAGGGTGCACAGATATCGTCTCATCGAAGCTAGGAGTAATGGCTGCTATAGACGCTATCCGCAAAGGTGAGTTCCTCGTCTCCGCGAGGAACAAAAATGCTTTTGGGTTGCGATGCATCCTTGTTTCAAAGGAGGCCGTTAAATTTCATAAGCAGGACAAAGATAGTAGTCTAGCAATGCCGCTATAGGGAGTTTCCAGCAGCGTTCTGATCTAAATCCTTCCCTCTGCACTAATACTTATCCACCCCAGCTTCCGAAAGCGTGAGGGGTTGATTGTGCAGTAATGTCGGCACGATGTTTGGGCTTCCAAGGTTGAGATTAAAACCCCGCCTTGAAAATGGATCCTGGGTTTGTGACCTGCCATTCGAAGCTGCCGGTCTACCTACCCGCCTAGGAAAGGCAGTGATTTTTGCTTTTACGTTTGGGATATCGCCGCACTAATCGCTTTTTCCGTCCGTTATAACCGCTTTCAAACTACATTTCTCTTAGAGTAGTGGATAAAAGAACAATCGCTTTTATCCAGACACCCATCACCCTCCAGGAAAGGCGGAGCAGCTTTCGACTGCTCCGCCTTTTTCGTTCTTGGCCGAGCGCCTTGGGGCAGATTTCACATTTATCTTCAACGCGAGTGCCGTTGCGGAAGGAAACCCTTAACCGACTTGTCGGAAAGATGCCGTGGAACAGGCAGGACAGGTTAAGGCTCGACGCCCATGATCCATCTTCGGCGGACAGCCGCGATGTTGGCCATGCGCCACCGATCGCTCCGGCAGCAGGTGACCCTGCTCGTCGGCATCCTGTGCTTCGGGCTCGTCTGCATCGTTGCGGCCGGAGCCGCCTATATCGCGCAGACCCGTGTGCGCGGGATCATCATGACCCATGAGGCGCAGCAGGCTGCCGTCATTGCGAGTGTTCTCGACCGCGGCATGTTCGAGCGTTACCGGGAGGCTCGCAATCTCGCGGCCATGCCGGCTCTCAAGGCCATCTGGACCGGAGATCCCGCGGGCATCCGCCAGACCCTCGAGCGGATCCAGGCCTCCTACCCGGATTATGCCTGGATCGGATATGCCGCGCCCGACGGAACGGTGCGGGCCGCGACGCAGGGCATGCTGGAAGGCCAGTCCGTGCAGGCACGCCCCTGGTTTCAGGATGGGCTGAAAGGGCCCGCCGTCGGCGATGTGCACGAGGCGAAGCTGCTGGCCAAGCTGCTGGGTCCCACACCCACCAGCGAGCCTTTCCGTTTCGTCGATGTGGCCGCTCCGGTTCGCGACGATGCCGGTCGCGTCATCGGGGTGATCGGGGTCCACCTGAGCTGGACATGGGCCGACGAAACACGCGGGTCCATCCTCGGCAGCCAGATCCATGCGGGCGGGAGATCGATCTGGATCCTGTCCGCCGACGGAACCATGCTTCTCGGCCCGCAGATCGGCAGCAGGCCCTTCTCGGAGGAGCAGGTGCTGTCCATGCGCCAGGCGAAGACCGGCGCATTCGAGGATGCAGCGGATCCGGAGCCCATGCTCACGGGCTTTGCCGTCGCGGAGGGCTACAGGGACTATCCGGGTCTCGGCTGGATCGTCATCTCCCGCCAGCCGGACAGCATCGCGTTTGCCGCGACACGGGGCATCGTCTGGATGATCATGGGGCTGGGCTGCGCCATAGCCGCCATCGGGCTGGTCTGCGCCCTTTTCATCGCAAAGGGCGTGGTCCGCCCCCTGCAGACCATCATCGAAGCGGCCAACCGGATCGGCCGCGACCCGGCCACCACCCAGCTGCCGCGCGTGACCGGATCGCTGGAAATCGTGCAGCTCTCCTCGGCCCTGCGCTCTCTCCTGCGAAGAGCCGGCGCTGCTGAGCAGCAGGTGATCGCGACCTCGTCCCAGCATGCAAAGGACGTATCCACCCTCCGCCATCTGGCGGAAACAGATGCCTTGTCCGGGCTGCTCAACCGTCGGGGCTTCAGCCTTCTCGCCGACGATGCGTTCAATCTCTACAGGCGCTATGAGCGCCCTGTTGCCGTGCTGATCCTCGACATCGATTACTTCAAGACCGTCAACGATACCTATGGCCATGCCGCCGGAGATGCGGTGATCCGGTCGGTGGGGGCGGCCTTGTCCAAGGCCCTGCGCACCTCCGACAAGGTGGCCCGGTTCGGCGGCGAGGAATTCGTCGTGCTCGTGCATGAGGTGGATACGGGCGGGATCCTCACCGTCGCCCAGAACCTGCGCCGGGCCGTCGAGGCTCTCACCATCGAGCATCAGGACCATCGCATCTCGGTGACGGTCAGCGTCGGAGGCGCCATGGCCTGCCGCAGCGACGAGGATGTTCAGGAGGTTATCGAGAGAGCGGATTCGGCCCTCTACCGGGCCAAGGTGGCGGGCCGCAACCGCGTGGTCATCGATGGGCTGCAGATCCAGCTCGCCACGGCTGTCGCCTGAAGCAACAATGCTAGCGCAGCAGCGCCCGTATACGCGGATCGCGCAACCAGAGCCCGGCCCACAGGGCGATGCCCACATAGACGCCGAACAGGGTGTGGCTGAACAGCGGATTGCCGACCCGCACATGGGTGGCCACCGCGCCGCCGAGATAAGCGGTGATCAGGATGCCTCCCAGGAGCGCGGTGCGCGGATGGGCGTAGAGAAGGGTGGAAGCGATGAGCACGGTGCCGAGGGCGCGCCAGGTCACGGGATCCGCCGGCCAGCCCAGCGGGATCACCGTATCGATCACCACCTGAAGCGGCACCAGCTTGATGGCGCCGTCGAACAGGAGGAAGAGAACGACGAGGCCGCTCAAGGCACGTCCGGTCCAGACAAGTCCGCTGCTCGTGGGAGCGGCCTCTGCCGTTGCTGCGTGTGGCATGGTGCTCATCGGTTCCTTCCCTTCCCCTTTACCCGGCAGCAGCCGGCAGGATTTCAGCGGCTGGCCAGCTTTTCGCCCGTCCGATCGAGCAGTTCGGAAACCTCGGGCGTCATGACCTCGCCAAAGTCCGCCATTTCATAGAGCGGGCGGATTTCGATCTCGCTCGGGCCGAGCATGGGATTAGGGCAGCGCCTCACCCACTCGACCGCCTCGGCCATGTCCTTGACCTGCCAGAGCCAGTAGCCGGCAACCAACTCACCGGCCTGGAGAAGGGCCCGTCGATGACAGTGCGGTTCGGGCCGTCGAAGGCCACGCGCTTGCCTTGAGACGAAGGCTTCAGCCCATCGCCGGCCAGCATGACGCCGGCATTGATCAGTTCCTCGTTGAATTTTCCCATGGCCTCGAGGAGTTCGGTCGAGGGCATGATGCCCGCCTCGCTGTCCTTCGTCGCCTTCACCAGAACCATCACGCGCATCGTCTTCTCTCCTGTATTCCACGCAGGTCCCATTGGCCTGCCGGCTTTTGCCTTGGTCGCTATTACGCCGACGCCATCTCGCCCATGGTTTCCTTAGCGGCTTCCACGTCCATCCACATCACCTCCCAGATGTGGCCGTCCGGGTCCTCGAAGCTGCGGCCGTACATGAAGCCGTAATCCTGCTTCGGGCCGATATCGATCGTGCCGCCGGCTCCATCTGCCCGGACGATCATGCTGTCGACGGCCTCGCGGCTCTCGGCCGAGATGCAGATCAGCACCTCCGTGGTCTCGCGCGCATTCGCAATTTTCTTCGGCGTGAACTGGCTGAACTTGTCATGGGTCAAGAGCATCACGTGGATGGTTTCGGAGAAGACCATGCAGGCGGCGGTGTGGTCGGTGAACTGTTCGTTCTTCACCGCACCCAAGGCCTCGTAGAAGGCGATGGACTTGGGCAGGTCGCTGACGGGCAGGTTGACGAAGATCAGCTTGGACATGGACGTTCCCCTTTCGGCTTATGATTTGACATTGATTCCATAGAAAGTTATAAATTGCAACTATGAAGTTAGAAAAGATAACTGAAAAGCCTGAGGCCCGCTCCAAACGCCACTACGAGGACGCCTGCGCGGCCGCGCATGCCCTCGACCTCGTCGGCGAGCGCTGGGCGCTTCTGGTGATGCGCGAGCTCATGATGGGTCCCAAGCGCTTCAGCGACTTGCGCGGGAGCCTGCCGGGGATCAGCGCCAATGTGCTCACCCAGCGCCTCGAAGGACTGGAGGCGGCCGGCGTCCTCGTGCGGCGCAAGCTGCCGCCGCCTGCGGCCACTCAGGTCTATGAACTGACGGAATGGGGCTACGAGAGCGAGCCGATCTTTCAGGCGCTCGGCCGCTGGGCGGCGCGCTCGCCCCTGCACGATCCGACTCTGCCGTTCAGCACCGCATCCTTCCTGCTGTCGTTGAGAACGATGCTCGATTCCGGGCAGGCGAAAGGCCTCGAGGCGCGGGTGGGCTTTCGCCTCGGTGAGGAGACGTTCCTCGCCCATCTGGCGGATGGCCGGATCGAGATCACCCGCAGCGCTCTCGACGGCGCCGACCTGATATTTACGGGCACGCCGCCGGTTCTGGCGGGTGCGATCTACGGCGGGCAGCCGCTGGAAGCCCTGGAGAAGACAGGCGCCCTTCAGGTCGAGGGCGACCGCGCCCTCGCCTGGCGCTTCACCGGCCTGTTCCCCCTGCCGCCGAAGGCGTCGAAGCCAGCCTAGCGCAGCGTCTCATCGAAGAAGGTGAGCAGGCGCTTCCAGTGCCGCTCGGCACCGCGCTCGTCATAGACCCTGTTGTCTGGAACGGCCCAGCCATGAGCCATGCCGACATAGTTCTCGATCAGGTGGTCGACCTCGGCCCGGCGCAGGGCCTCCGCCAGGCGCGCCGACTGCTCGGGCGGGAAGCTGTCGTCGACGCCGGCGCTGCCCACATAGACCCGGCCTTTGATTGTCGCCACGTTGAGGTGCGGACTGTCGGGATCATCGTTTGCGAGACGCCCGCCATGGAAGCTCGCCGCAGCGGCGATGCGGTCCGGATAGGCCGCCGCAGCGTTGATGGCGCGGCTGCCGCCCATGCAGTAGCCGACGGTGCCGATCCGGCCCTTGGCGCCGCCTTGCGTCATCGCCTCCAGAAAGGCCGCGCCGTCGCACCGGGTCATGTCCTGGCTCGTCGCTCCGATCATGCCGCGCAACCTGGTGCGGGTGGGCTCTTCCGTGAAGGCCGTCTTGGCGTCGAAGGGGCCATAATCGCCGTAGCGGTAGAAGAGATCGGGCAGCAGGACCACATAGCCTTGATCCGCCAGGCGCTCGGCCATGGCGTCGAGCGCGGGGCGAGGCCCAAAGGCATCCATGTAGAGGATCACGCCAGGCGCTTCGGATGCAGGCCGGCGGCTCGGCCGGAACAGGCCGGCCTTGGCGGTTCCGTCCCGGGTCCTGATCGCGATATCCTGCTTGTCGATATCCTGCTTGGCCATGTCCCATCTCCCATCATGCCTGTCGCGGAACCGCTGCCGACTGGGTGCGTTCCCTGCCTCTCCTATGACCGCATGGGAGCGCTATTTCAAATCCGGCAGCGCCGGCAGGCTCCCTTTCCAAGGCATTCAGCAAGGCATTCAGGATGTCCTCTTCGTCAAAGCCCGGTCTGCAACAGCCGCTCGTTCTCGTGCTCGGCGGCGGCAACGCGCTGGGCTCCTATCTCGCGGGCGCCTACGAACACCTGCAGCAGCGCCGGATCGAGCCGCAATGGATCGTCGGCGGCTCCATCGGCGCAGTGACCGGAGCCATCATCGCCGGAAACGCCCCGGAGGATCGCCTGGAGCGCCTCAAGGCGTTCTGGGACGAGGCGATGATCAGCACGCCGGGCCTGCTCGGACGCGGCACGAAGATTCGCCATGCCTATAACGAGCTGCACACGGTCACCGCTCTCCTGTTCGGCCGGCCCGGCCTGTACGGACACCGTTTCCCGGGCATGCTGTCGATGCTGCCCTGGATGCCGCGCGACGTGGCGCTCTATGACCACAGACCTCTTCAGCAGACACTCGAACGGCTCGTTGACTTCGACCGGCTGAACCGGGCCGACATTCGCCTCACTGTCGGTTGCGTCGATCTCGAAACCGGCAAGGATGTACTTTTCGACAATACCCGCGACAGGCTGGCACCAGAGCACTTTCTGGCGAGCTCCGCCATCACGCCGATCTTCCCGCCGGTCGAGATCGATGGGCGTCTGCTCTGCGATCCGGGCTATACCAACAACCTGCCCCTCGACGTGCCCTTCGCAGAGCCGCCGCAGGAGGACTTCACCTGCATCGCGGTCGAATTGTTCAGCCTTCAAGCCGCGCGTCCGGCCTCGCTCGATTCGGCCGCGGAACGGGCGAACGATCTGATCTTTGCGAGTCCCACGCGTCGGACTCTGAAAGGTCTCGAGCGTGAGTATGCCCTGCGTGAACAGCTGGATCCGGATGGCCCCCAGGCCACGCTGCTTCACCTGGCCTATTATGCGGGAAGCGATGAGCGGGCCGGAAAAACCTTCGACTATTCGCCATCCTCGATTCGCGACCGCTGGGCCGCCGGGCAGCGCGACATGGTGAAGAGCCTCGCGCTCCTGGATAGCGCTCCTACAGACAGGCACCGCCTGCGCTACCTTGCCCTGAGTCCGGAGCAGGAGGCGGCTTCGGCGGAAACCGGCGCTGCAGCGGCCCGCGCCTGAGCCTTCAAGGCCCGCCGGCGAGCGATCCCACCACCGCCATGGTGAGTTCGTCGAGATTGACCTGACCCTCGATGGTGATCGTCTCGGCCTCATCCGTCCTGACGCGCAAGCCCCGCTCGCCGGCATCCGACTGGCGCTTCAGTTCCGCCACGATGGCCTCGCGCACTTGATCCTCAATGTTCATCGCTGCCTCCGTTCGAATGACACCATCAGGCTGTCGAACGTCGGGGCGGACGGCCCTGTTCCACGCTCGGGAACTCAAGGGTCGCTCCGGCCCGCCTTGAGGGCCCGGAACGCTTCCGCCTCCATGGTGCCGCGCTCGTTGTTGCAGGCGGAGCAGGCCAGCACGAGATTGTCGCGGGTGAGCGGACCGCCGTGGGATCTCGGAAACACGTGATCCAGGGTGGCGAGATCAGGGGCGCGCCTCACGCCTGGACCGGGACGGCGCGCCGGGATCCCGCAATAGACGCAGCGCCCCTCGTCACGGGCATAGACATCCTCGAAGAGCTTGATGCGCTGCACGGCTTTCATGGGGCTGGAGTGCTCCTCCTGCGTTGCGGATGTCGTGTGGAACCACAGGAAAGCCGAGTGGTTGCTCCTGCAATCACAGGAGCATACGCCATGGTAGACACCCGCCGCAGGAACCGGAACCCCTTCGACGACGACAACGGCTACGGTGACATGCCCCAGGGCGCCGTGGGTTTCCGCGGCGAGGGTCGGGAATATCCCGGCGGCTACGGCAGCGATGCCAACGAATTCTCCGGAGGCGTCAACGACGACGGGCGGGGCGGTCCGCGCGACGACGCAGGTTTCGACCCCGGCTACAGCCGTCCCAGGTCCGGCTTTGGAGCCTTCGGCACCCGCGATCCGAACGATCCCGATGTTCGCGCCGGCCGGGACGACGATCGTCCTGCATCAGGCCAGTTTCGCGGCCGCGGCCCCAAGGGGTACCGGCGGTCCGACGAGCGCATCCATGAGGACGTGTGCGAGCGCCTGACGGAGGATCCGTTGATCGATGCTTCGAACATCGAAGTTCTCGTGCAGGACGGCGAGATCACCCTCAACGGCACCGTCATGAGCCGCGGGCTCAAGCGCCGCGCCGAGGATCTGGCGGAACTCGCCTCGGGCGTGTCGCACGTTCAGAACAATCTTCGCGTGCAGGGCGTCTGAACCCAGAGGCAGCCCTGTCTATGACAGGGCTGCCTTTCGCGCGTCACGACGCAAGCGGCGAAGTCTCGTATTGGTGCAGCAGATCCTCGACGTCGCGATAGACCGCGATGCAGCCGGCATCCTTCAGGGCCTGCTCCGAAAAGCCTCCTGACAGCACGCCGATGGACTTCATCCGCGCCTTGCGGGCCGCCTCCGCATCATAGGGCGTGTCGCCGACCACCACGGCCTCGTCCGACTTCATTGGAGCAAGCTTCGCGAGCGCGGCCTCGAAGATATCGGGGAATGGCTTTGAACGCTCCGCATCGTCCGACGATGTGGCCGAGTCGATGAGGTCGGCGATGCCTGCGATTTCCTTGTACTGCTCGACCTCGTCGGCCGTGCCGGACGAGGCCAGTACGGATTTCTGCCCTGCCGCGCGGACGCGCTCGAAGAGAGCCCGGACGTTGGAAAAGGGGCGCACCCTGTGCAGGTAGTCGCGCTTGAAGAGATCGGAGCGGAAATCCTTGATCTCGTCGCCCTGTGCCTCGATCACCTCGGGCGGAAGAAGCCCATGCAGGATCTGGTCGCCGCCCTTGCCGATCTGCGAGCGCAGATCCTGAAAGGCGATCTCGTAGCCGAAATGCTTGAGCGCCTCGATCCATGCCTCGGCATGAAGGTCGACCGTATCGATGAGGGTGCCATCGACATCGAAAATAACTGCTTTGATCATATAACGTCAGCTCCGATCCGTTGGCTTCATCCATGCCTGAGTTTGAAGAACAGGATCGTGCCTGCAAGCATGAGGGTAATGCCGTTGGCGGCAATGATGGGAACCTCGCCTTTGAAGAAGCCGTAGGCCAGCCAGAGAGCAAGGCCGGTGATCAGCACCAGGAACATCTTGAGCGAGATGTCTTTCGTCGAGCGCGTACGCCAGACCCTGACCACCTGCGGGATATAGGCCGAGGTGGTGCAGATCGCGGCTGCGTAGCCGATATAGTCCATGAGGGACATGGAGAGGCACCCTTGCGTTGAGAGGCCTCTAACGTCAGGGCTGCAGCGATGTTCCTGCGCCATTACGTCCTGTCTGGTGTGTTGGAGGAACAGCGGAGCCCGCTCCGGCGTTGGCGCGTCCCGAAGCGAGGTGCGATGTTCATGACCGGCAGCACAGACCACATATCGGGCAGGCTCGGGTCGCGTCCTGAGCAGATTGCGGCGCCTCCCGCGGCAGCACCCGGCCGCCATCCCTTGGGCCTGGACGGCAAGCGTGACGGCGCCTTCCTGGTGCCGGGCGGTCTCGACCCGGCGAAGCCCGCTCCGCTGATCGTGGCGCTTCATGGCGCCGGCGGCATCGCAACCCATATCCTCGATCTTGTGGCTGAGGAGGCGGAGCGGCATGGGATCATCGTGCTCGCACCCGAATCGCGCGGCCCTACATGGGATGTGATCAGGGGCGGCTACGGCCCCGATGTTGCGTTCATCGACCGGGCGCTGACGAAGGTCTTCCAGCTCCATCCTGTCGACCCTGCCCGCATCGGGGTGTCCGGCTTTTCGGATGGTGCCTCCTATGCCCTGTCGCTCGGCGTCATCAACGGGGATTTGTTCGACCACATCCTGGCCTTTTCGCCGGGCTTCCTGGTGCCGACGACGACAGCCGACACGCCCCGGATCTTCATCTCCCACGGCATTCGCGACGAGGTGCTGCCCATCGATCCCTGCAGCCGCAGGATCGTTCCCGCGCTTCGGCGGGCGGGCTATGACGTGGACTACCATGAGTTCGACGGCGGGCATGTGGTTCCGCCCGATATGGTCGAGCGCGGGGTGGCCCGCTTCCTTGGCTGAGACCGCCCTGGACATCCCGCCCGAATGGGCGGCAGCGGCGGAGCATGTGTGCCGTCATGCTGTCCGTCGGGTTCTCGTGCTCGGCGCGCGGAACGCGGGCAAGAGCACGTTCTGCCACTTCCTTGCGGAGTTCTCGACCCGGTCCGGCCGAAGCACCGCCCTGCTCGATTGCGATGTCGGCCAGACGATGATCGGGCCGCCGGCCTGCGTGACGATGAGCGATGCGCAGGGCCTGTCATTGGCTTTCGTCGGAACGACCAATCCCGTTCTCGGCTGGCGGCGTCTCGTTGAGGGCGCACACCGTCTGGCGCAGGGAAACGATGCGGATCTGCTGGTCGTCAATACCGGCGGGCTTCTGTCGGGGCCGGGCCTGCGCCTCAAGGCGGCGAAGATCGATCAACTGCAGCCGGACCTGCTGGTGGCCCTCGGGGCGGATCCGGCCCTTGCGACGATCGCCGGCGGGAAACCGTCTCTGCCGGTTCTTCGCCTGCCATCCTCACCGGAGGCCCGGCGCAAGACCGATGGAGAGCGCCGTGCCGTCCGGCGGCAGGCTTTTCGACGCTATTTCGCCGGAGCCACGATCCTTCGTCTCGAACGCGGCATGGTCCGGGAAACAGGCGCGAATGCTCCTCTCCCGGCCGATCTTCTGGTGGGAATCTCTGACCGGGACGGCACCGACATCGGCATGGGCGTGCTGAGGGGTGTCGGGGGCGAGATGCTCGAGGTGCTGTCGCCGGCTGGTGCAGGTTCCATCGACAGGCTTGTTCCGGGCCTGATGTGCCTCGACGAAAATTTCGCCGAACGATCCGTTCCGACGCGGCCCCGGGACGCTTGAGCCCGTCTGCTTACGGCACCTCGGGCTGTGGCGTGGGGTGAACGACCGGCCTGTCCGGCTCCGGCGGCTGCTCCGGCATGGACGATGGCAGGCTTGACGGACCAGACGGTCCAGGTGTCTCCGGCGGGATCGGCATGACGGGCACGGGCTCCGTCGGCGGCGGCTTGGGATAGAACTCGTCCGGCTGCGGACGGCTGCTGGCGCGGTGTGGGGACAAGGCGTCCTCCCTTCATCCTGTCCCTGACAACCGCTCAGGTGCAGGAAGGTTCTCCTGCAGGGCCGCTCGAAACCTGCACGGCCGGTCAGACTTGCGAAACCATAGGACGAGCCCTCGGCTTGACCTTACGTCCGTTTGGGGCCACGACGGCTGGGTGGAACAACGAGCCGGAAGAATCATGCGCACAGCCCGATCCCTCGCCCTTCTCGCCTTCCTCGTCACCGGCTCGACCCTGGCCCAGGCAGCGGACCCTCTGTTCTCGCCTGAACCCATCCAGAGCGCCTCGGGCTGGATCGTCACCGTGAAGGGCAATCTGCGGGCAGGGCCGTCCTATCCCGGTTCGGACGATTTCAGCTTCATCGGCTATCCGTCCCTGAGCTTCCGCCGTGCGGGAACGGTCGAGCGCTTCAGCGCGCCCGACGATGGCCTGAGCTTCTCGTTCCTGGACGAGTCCGTCTTCCGCGTCGGCGTCGTCGGCCGCTTCGTGGGCGGGCGCTACCTGCAGGACAATCGGGAGCTTGTCGGCCTCGACAAGGTCGACTGGGCGGTGGAGCCCGGCGTGTTCGTGGAATACTGGCCCCTCGAGTTCCTGCGCGCCCGCGCCGAGGTCAGGCGCGGCTTTGGTGGGCATGAGGGCTTCGTGGCCGATTTCGGTCTCGATGCGGTGCAGCGCTTCGGCGCCGTCACCTTGTCCCTCGGGCCGAGACTGTCCCTCGGCGACGGCGAATTCACCCGCACCTATTTCGGCGTGACGCCCGAAGAGGCGGCGCTCAACGGCCAGGTGACGGCCTACCGCCCCTCCGGCGGCATCACCTCGGTCGGTGCGACTGGCGCCGTCAGCTACGACTGGTCGCCGCAATGGTCGACCACCGCCTTCGTCACCTACAAGCATCTCGTGGGCGACGCCGCCGACAGCCCGATCGTGCAGCGCTTCGGGTCAGAGCACCAGGTCGGCTTAGGCCTGACCGTGTCCTATTCGTTCGGCTACGCGCCGTAACTGGCTGGAACTGCCGTGGAATGACAAAGCCGCCCGGTGGGCGGCTTTTCTGCATCCGATTGACGGCCCCGTCAGGCCGCGAGGCTCCCTTGGGCTGCGGCTGCGTCGCCGCGGTAGATGCAGCCTTCCGAGGATCCGGCCATGCCGCGCTTGAGCTCGACTTCCTCGAGCCCCGGGAACCGCTCCTTCACAAGCTTCCAGATATATTTGGTGACGTTCTCGAGGGAGGCGATGCCGATCTCGGAATTCAGGTCGAGATTGCCGTGATCGAGGCCGGACCCGTGCTCGCCCTTGATCTCTTTGATGTAGTTCTCGACATCGTAGAGATTGACCGGCCAGCCATAGACGTCGTCGACGGGTCCGCCGAAGGTGAGCTTGACGATGAAGGTGTGCCCGTGAAGCCCGGAATAGGGAGCCACCGAGTGAGCGGCTTCGAATGTGAACTCGCAATAGGTCTTCATTCAACTTGCTCCAGCGATGGTGGATGGTGATGCCCTTGAATAGGGGATCTGCCGGCACAGTGCGACGAAATTTTGCCTATCATGGAACGCCCGACGCACCAACAGGCGCCGCGCCTCAGGCGACTCTTGCATTCTGTCTCAAGGCAGCCAGCGTATGCACCAGATCCCGTGCGGGGCTGGGCCGCCCGAAATAGTAGCCCTGGGCGTCCGTGCATCCGGCGGACTGAACCTGGCGCAGCTGATCCTCCGTCTCGATGCCTTCCGCCACGGTCGGCATGCCGAGGCTTGCGCCAAGATTGGCGACGGACTGCACGATCGCCAGACAATCGGCCCGCTGCGACATTTCACGAACGAAGGACTGGTCGATCTTGATCTTGTCGAACGGAAAGCTTCGCAGATAGCTCAGGGATGAGTATCCAGTGCCGAAATCGTCCATGGCAATGCGCACGCCGAGCCGACGCAACTGATGGAGCATGGATACGGTCATCTCCGTGTCCTGGAGCAGCACCGACTCGGTGATCTCCAGCTCCAGCCGTTCCGGAGCCAGTCCGGACGCGGCCAGGGCCCGGCTGACGCTCTGCACGAGGCCTCTGCTGCGAAACTGAACCGGCGAGAGATTGACTGCCACATGGATATTGCGCGGCCACGTGGCGGCATCCTTGCAGGCCTGATCGATGATCCAATCTCCCAGCGGCGAGATGAGGCCGGTATCCTCCATGACGGGGATGAACTCCGCCGGCGAGACGAGGCCGCGCTCGGGATGGCGCCAGCGCAGGAGAGCCTCATAGCCGCCGATCTCATTGACCTCGATGTTGATCTGAGGCTGGTAGAAGAGCTCGAACTCGCCGGCTCCCATGGCCTTGCGAAGATCCACCTCCAGCGCCCGGCGGGCCTGCAGCTGTGCATCCATGTCCGGCTCGAAGAAGCGGAACGTGCCCCGGCCGTCGGCCTTGGCATGATAGAGGGCCATATCGGCGTGCTTCAGGATCTGGCTCGAGGTCACCGGACCTTGAGCCAAGGCGATGCCGATGCTCGTGCCGATGAAGATCTCCTGCCCGTTGACGCTGAACGGCTCGCGCAGAGCCTCCACGATCTGCGACGCGAGAGCCGCACTCTCGTCCGCCTTGCGGATGCCCGTCTGCAGGATGGCGAATTCATCGCCCCCGAAGCGCGAGATCAGGTTCCGCACCTGACCTTCAACCACAGGGATGCAATTCCGGAGCCGTTCAGCCACGGCCTTGAGCAGTTCGTCGCCTGTTTCATGCCCGAAGGAATCGTTGACGTCCTTGAAGTGGTCGAGATCCAGGTAGGACACGGCGATCGTGCGCCCGTTCGACCTCTTGCTCGCCAGCGCCTGTTCCAGTTGATTGCGCAGCACCACCCGGTTCGGCAGCCCTGTGAGCGCATCCTGGTGGGCAAGGACATGCAGCTCCTCATGGGCATGCCCGAGCAGCCGGTTGTGCCGGTTGAGAAGGAGGATCAAGATGACGCCGACCAGGATCAGGCTCGCGGCGATCCCGGAGAAGGCCCAGTGCAGGCGGATAAGCTCCTGCTGATCTTTCTGGACGAGCGCGGCGCCATGATTGTGCGAGGCCGAGGCAAGCTGTGCAAGCGGCCCCTCCAGTGGACTTAGGATCTCGAGAGCCTGCCGTGCCGCCTCCGGACGCTGGTCGATCTGCTCGATCAGCGGCTGCACCGCCGCAAGCCTTTCCTGAAGCTGGAGAAGGGTCTCACCATGCTCCGGATTGATCTGCAGAAGGTCCTTGAAGCTTCCTTCGTTCAGGATCTGCGCTCTTCCAAGCAGGATCTCGTAGCGCAGCCGCACCTCATCCTTGTCGAACCTCCCGTCGGCACTGCCGAACTCGGCCAGACGCTGTTCGAGCCTCATGAACTCGGATGTGGCCTGCCCCGCCTCCCAGGCCGGGTTGTAGACGGAGATCTGGCGCAGCGCGCCCTGTCGCTGAACCACCAGCACGGAGATGTAGACGGCGGCGATCAGGAAGCCGCCGATCACGAGGGCGATGACCGTTTTGAATGTGCGCAGCGACAATGGGCGGCCTCCGGACCCTGCCTACCCTTGCTATCTCACGTCGATCCGGGCGACCTGCCAGGCTGACCGGGCATAGTAGGTCTGGCTCTTCAGATCGGGATTGCTGTCATAGGGATAGATGATGAACAGGGGGCCCTTGTCGCGCACGGACATGTACTCGCCGTTTCGCTTGAGGGCGAGGATCACGTTGAACTTGCGAAAATCTTCGATCGGGATGTCGGTGGTGTAGTCGTTCAGTGCCACCACGACGACGCGCTGTCCTGTCGCACCGACATGCCCCATCAGCTTGTCGAGAGGCACACCCTCGAAGATGTTCCTGCCTTCGTGCCAGGGCGTCGTCGTCTCCACCTTCACCATGCCGAGTGCTTCGAGCATCGGTCGGTCGAACTGCGCCGTGCTGTCCTTGTTGGTGGCGCTGATCTTTCCGGAAATCGTCAGGATCGGCCTTTCGACCGGGACCGCCAGTGACGCGGCATAGGCCGCTCCCATGATCGCAATGAGCGCGACGAATGCCCCGAGCAAGCTCGTTCTCATCTTGGAGACGGACATGAGGATCCCCTACGGAAAAAGTAATAGAAGCTACAAAACATAAGATAATTGAGCAAACTCTTACATAACTCCGTACGAGAAGCAAAAGCCGGAAAACAATATTATTACAGTTGACGAGATGTGATTTCCCGGCAGCAGGGGCATTGAGCGTTATTGCAGGCAGAGCGCTGGGAGCCGAAAGCCACGAGAGCCTTGGCGTTCCCTTGGAAACCAAAAGCGCCGCCCTGGCAAGAACCAGGGCGGCGCAGGATAGGGAGCGGCGCGAAATCGAGATCCTAGAGAGGCTTGAGCCCCGCTTCGATCTGCGCCCGGCGGGGCTCAAGGAAGGGTGGGAGGGCGAGGCGCTCGCCGAGCTTGTCCATGGGCTCGTCGGTGGCGAAGCCCGGGCCGTCGGTGGCGATCTCGAACAGAATGCCGTTCGGCTCGCGGAAATAGAGGCTCCGGAAGTAATAGCGGTCGACGGGGCCGCTCGACGGCGCCCTTAAGGATTGCAGGCGCTCCCAGCATTCCTGATAGGTTTGCTCGTCTGGTGTGCGGAAGGCCACGTGGTGCACGCCGCCCGCGCCCGAACGGGCCGGCGCAAGCCCCGGCTCGACCGCCACATGCAGTTCCGCGGCAGCACCGCCCTCGCCCATCTCGAACACATGAACCGGCGTGTCGCCGACGCGATACTCCCGGACCGCCCGCATATCCATGGCCTCGGTGAGGACGCGGGCCGTGCGCTCCAGCTTCGGCACGCTGATCCGGATCGGGCCCAGGCCGCGGATCTGGTGCTCGGCCGGCACGGGGCTGCGCTCCCACGGGTGAGCCTCGCCCTGGCCCCCATCGTCGACGAGGCTCAGGCGCTGGCCTTCGAAATCCTCGAAATCGAGGGAGAGGCGGCCGTCACGCTCGATGATCTCGTCGCTGCGCACATGGAGGCTGTCGAAGCGGTCCTTCCACCATGCGAGAGCCTTCTCGCCGTTCACGCGCAGGGCCGTCTGCGCAATGCTGTGGGTGCCGCGCCGCTCGCGCTCCACCGGCCAATCGAAGAAGGTGATGTCCGTACCCGGGGATGCTTTCGCATCCGCATAGAACAGGTGATAGGCGCTCACGTCGTCCTGGTTCACCGTCTTCTTTACGAGGCGCATGCCCAGGGTCTGGGTGTAGAAGGCATGATTGCCGCGCGCATCCGCCGTGACGGCGGTGAGATGATGAATTCCGGTCAGCTTCATGGCGCTCTCCATTCCTGAGAGGCGTAAATAAGCCGGCATTCCCGCTAGGGCGAGTCCTCGATAGCCAAGTTGACTTTGCTCAAATGCAAGAACGCTCTAGCTCGGAGCCGGAGCGTTTGCAGGATTGAACGCTTCTGAAACTCAGGCCGCCTTCGCGCGCAGATCGTCTGGCGTAACGTCGTCCGGAATCGGGCAGCGATAAACGCGGCCGCCGGTGCGCTCCTTCAGCTCCGCCTTGGCGCGGGCGACGAGGTCGGGATTGCGCAAGACATCGGCGGCGGTGGCCGCCATGGCTTTGGCGGCCAGCACCATGCCCTTGTGCGCAGCGGGCAGGTTGCCTTGGGTGACGAGCTGCCAGGTGTGGAACGGCGTGCCGATGGCAAAGCATGCGGTGTGGCACTGCACGGTCGGCACGATCCAGCTCACGTCGCCCACGTCGGTGGTGCCCATCATCACCTCTTCGCGCGTCGGCATGGAGAGGACGCCGTCGTGCAGCACCTTGGTCTTCAGGGAGAGGTCGTGCGGCTTCACGCTCGCGAGGATCTCCTCCTCCGTCAGAGCTGATTTCTGGAGCGTCTCGGCGAAGGCGAGATCGGCCTCATCGAAAGCAGGCGGGCCAAGACGGCGCATGTTCTCGTACATGGCCTCCTGCAGCGCCTTGTTGGGCACGACATTCGAAGTGGCGTCCGTGATCTGCACGGACACGGAGGTCTCCGTCATCAGCGCCGCGCCTTCCGCGATCTTCTTCACGCGCTCGAACAGCCGCTCCGCATCGGGCAGGTGCGGCGAGCGCACGAGGTAGAGCGATTCCGCGTAAGCCTGCACCACGTTGGGCGCATCGCCGCCGGTATTGGTGATCGCGTAATGCACCCTCGCGTCGGAAGGCATGTGCTCGCGCATGTAGTTCACGCCCACATTCATGAGCTCCACCGCATCGAGGGCCGAACGGCCCACATGCGGCGAGGCGGCCGCATGCGCCGCGCGGCCCCGGAAGCGGAAGTAAGCCTGGATGCAGGCGAGCGACGAGGTGGTCGAGACCTCGTTGATCACGTTCGGATGCCAGCAGAAGGCCGCATCGAGATCGTCGAACAGCCCGGCCCGCGCCATGAAGGTTTTGCCTGACCCGCTCTCCTCCGCCGGACAGCCGTAATAGCGCACGGTGCCGGCGATGCCTTCGGCCTCGAGCGCGTCTCTGAGGGCGACGGCCGCCAGGGCAGACCCTGCGCCCAGCAGGTTGTGGCCGCAGCCATGGCCCGGCGCGCCCCTCACGGTCGGCTTGTGCTCGGCGAGGCCGGAGACCTGCGCCAGATCCGGCAGGGCATCGAACTCGCCGAGGATGCCGACGACCGGACCGCCCGAGCCCCATTCGGCCACGAAGGCGGTGGCCATGCCGCCGACATTCGGCGTGATGCGGAAGCCCTCGCGCTCCAGGATAGTGATCTGCTCCGCCACCGAGCGGTGCTCCTCGAAGGCGAGTTCCGGCATGGCCCAGATGCGGTCGCTCAAAGCGCAGTAATTCTCGGCCTTGGCATCCACATGGCGGGCAATGACATCGAGGCTCAAACGGTCGTTGTGCATGGTGCGATGAAATCTCAGGGTGGTGGGATTGGCGCGACCATAATCCATGATTGCGTCGATGAGAAAGGGAGAGGTTGAAGGCTGTGTTTCCCTCCCCCTTGCGGGGAGGGATGAAGGGTGGGGGTCGCAAAGTCAGAGTGCTTGCTTCGTGAGCAAGCGCCACGGCACTACGGCGCCTAACTCGTCTAATTACTCACCCAGTCGCACCACCCCCACCCCTGCCCCTCCCCGCAAGGGAGAGGGGAAAGTATCGGAACACGCCGTTCACACCTTCTCGCCCCTGTTCTCCCTGCGCGGCGCCAGGAACCCGCCGGACTGGCGCGACCAGAGGCCGGCATAGAGGCCGCCGTTTTCCAGAAGCTCCTCGTGGGTGCCCTCCTCGACGATGCGAGCCTCGTCCATGACGATGAGGCGGTCCATGAGCTGCAGGGTCGAGAGGCGGTGCGCGATGGCGATCACGGTCTTGCCTTCCATCAGCGTCGCAAGCGATTCCTGGATTGCCGCCTCGACCTCGGAATCGAGCGCCGAGGTGGCCTCGTCCAGGACCAGGATCGGCGCGTCCTTCAGGATCACCCGGGCGATCGCAATGCGCTGGCGCTGGCCGCCTGAAAGCTTGACGCCGCGCTCGCCCACATGGGCATCGAAGCCGCGCCGGCCGCGGCCGTCCACGAGGCGCTCGATGAAGTCGGTGGCGTGAGCCTGGCGCGCGGCCTCGCGCATCGCCTCCTCGCTTGCATCCGGCCGGCCGTAGAGGATGTTTTCCCGGATGGAGCGATGCAGCAGGGACGTGTCCTGCGTCACCACGGAGATCTGCGCGCGCAGGCTCTCCTCCTGCGCGTCGGCGATGTCCTGCCCGTCGATCAGGATGCGGCCCTCTTGCGGCTCGAAGAAGCGCAGGAGCAGGTTGACCAGCGTGGTCTTGCCGACGCCTGAGCGGCCCACGAGCCCGATCTTCTCGCCGGGCCGCAGGGTGAGATTCAGTCGGTCGATCACCGTGTCGCCCTCGCCGTAGGAGAAGCTCACATCCTCGAAGCGGATCTCTCCGCGCGGAACGTTCAGGGGCCTGGCGGTCGGCTTGTCCTGCATGGTGAGCGGGCGCGAGATGGTCTTCATGCCCTCCTGCACCGTGCCCAGGTTCTCGAAGATGCCCATGACCTCGAAGGCGACCCAGCCGGACATGGAGACGATCTGCGTGGAGAGCAGCAGCGCCGTGGTCATGGTGCCGGCATCGACCCGGTTTTCGCTGAACAGCCACACGGCCACCGCGCCGGTGGCGACGAGAAAGATCGCATTCAGGAAGGTGAGGCCCGCCACGTAGAGCGTGTTGATGCGCTGCTGGCTCATGAAGGCGTCGTTGAGCCAGCTGTAGCCCTCGCTGATGTATTCGTCCTCGTCCTTGCGGCGCCCGAACAGCTTGACCGTCATGATGTTGGTGAAGCTGTCCACCACTTTTCCCGTGACGGCCGAGCGCGCCTCGCTGGAGAGGCGCGAGCGCTTCTGGATGCGCGGCACGGAAAAGCCGAGGAGCGCGGCATAGAGGACGAACCAGCCGGCCATGGGCATGGCAAGCCGCCAGTCCTGCGTTGCCATCAACCCGATGGAAGCCGCCCCGAAGATCAGGATCTGCCAGACGGCACGCGCGACCGACAGGACCGTCTCGCGCAAGGGTCGCCCGGTCTGCAGCACCCGGTTGGCGATGCGGCCCGCGAAATCCTCCTGGAAGAAGCCCAGGGGCTGGCGCACCACGTGCCAGTAGTTCTGCCAATGCACCATGGTGGTGAAAGAGACGGCGAGCGAGTGGTTGACCAGCAGCCGGAACAGGATCGTGCCCACGGGCCGCACCAGCAGGATGATCGCCCCCATGGTGATCAGCAGCGGCCCGGCCTCGGAAAAAATGCCTTCCGGCGAGGTGGTCGAGAGGGCGTTCACCAGGCGGCCGATGAGCCAGGGGACCAGCGCCTCGACGACGGCGAGCACGAAGCCGAGCGCGAACAGGGCCGCAAACAGGCCCTTCGCCTGGGCGATGAAGTGCCAGTAGAACCCCCAGAGCGTATCCGGCGGCGACGCCTCCGGCGGCTTCTTCCTGAAATCGATGCGGGTCTCGAAAAAGCGGAACATCAGGGCCTGCATTGGTTTGAACCCGAATCAACGGGCCAGCGGCCTGAATAATGCAACACTCTTTGGCTTGAGGGTGGCAGTCGCGGGGAAGTGAAGACCTATTCCGATAGGTCAGGGTCTCCTGACGGCATGGTTGCCTCACCTGCCCCCTGCTCATATGAGAAGGGCTCCCTGAAACGGGCGGCGCTCATCAATTCGGGGTGCCTTGAGAGCCAATAAACGTATGTCGCTGAACCACTCTTTCATCATCGATCTTGCAAGTCGCTATCTTCCCCGCCGAGCAGGTTTCTCGACTTCGGCTGTGGTACTGCCGATCTGGCGGCTCCGCCGTCGACCATGGATACGATGCCTATGGAGTGGATACCTTCCTGGGTGTGGGTGATAGCTCTGCAAATCTGGAGATTGCCGCTGGGAGGATCGGCTCCCGTGCCATTCCCATTGATCCTGACAAGCCGATGCCCTTTGAGGATGGCTTCTTCGAAGTCGTGGCTTCCAATCAAGTCTTCGAGCATGTGTCCGAGTTGGACGATGTCTGTGACGAGATTGCTCGTGTCATACGTCCGGGTGGGATCCTGCTGGCGCTCATGCCGACATCCGAAGTTTTGTGGGAGGATCACCTGAAGATGCCCTGGGTTCATCGGCTTCCTGTCGGATCGAACCGGCAGCGCATGTTGGTGAAGGCTCTTCGCCGGATCGGCTTCGGCACGCCCGGACATGCATCTGACGATGAGTGGCTCGGCAGGGCAGAGACGATCCTCCGTGAGGAGGTCTTCCACCGGTCCGTCGGTGAGTACGTCTCCGCCTTCAGCAAGAACTTCCGACTGCTTGCTGAGGATGAGCCCGCATGGGCGCGCTACCGAATCAAGCGCCACCCGCTGCTGAAGCACGGCTCTGCCCTGTACGAAATGCCCGGCGCGGACAGACTTATCCGGCAAGCCGTGCGTCGAGCGGCGGGAGCAGTTCTCGTGCTCCAGCGCCTGCCCTAGCTAGACCTTACCCCACCGCAAACAGATCCCGCGTCTCGGGTCCCTGCGGCTCCTCGAAGGCGTTCGGGTCGCCGGGGCCGGTTTCCCAGCCGAGATCGGGGAGCGCGATGATGCGAAGCCCCCGCGGGTCGTTGCGGGTCACCACGATGTTGCGGCTTTCCATATAGGCGATGAGGCGACGCGCCCGGCCGGGCGAGCGGCTGCCGCAGGCGCGGGCGATCTCGCCGTCCGGCGGGCAGGGCGAGCCCTCCATGGCCGCGCGGGCGATGAGCAGGTAGATGCCTTGGATGTCCTCCGTGAGATCGGCCGCGAACGTTACGGCGCGGTCCCATTCCGTACCCTCGGCGGTCGCCATGTCGACACCGGCGCGGGCCACCGCGAGGCGGCGGCGGAAGGCGTTGAGGTTCAACGGCTCGCCGGCGACGCGGCGGATGCGGCAGCGCACGAGAAAGTCCTGGTAGAGAACGGCCACGGAGCGGAAGGCGGCCTCCCGGTCGTCGAGGATCTCGCGCAGGATCGCGTCGAGGGCAGCCTCGCGCTCCGCCTTGGACTGCTCGGTCTCCTCCGCCTGCGGCTCGGGTGCTGCGGCAGGGCGGGTGCGGGCGAGTTGGGCCAGCAGGTCGTTGGTGGAGGGCGCCGGCGGCGGCGGGGGTGCGCGGCGCGGCAGGACCGGGCGGGCCGCCACCTCGTCCTCGCCCGCCTTGAAGATGAGGTCGCGGGCATCCTCCTTCGGCTGCTCTGGCAGCGGCATGAGCGTGAAGGTGCCGGTGCGGGTCGAGGTTTCGACCGCGCCGATGCGGATCGGCAGCGGGCGGCGCGACAGGGCCGGCCCCAGCGCCACGAAATGCCCGCGCTCGAGGTCGCGGAACATCTCGGCCTGGCGGCGCTCCATGCCCAAAAGGTCGGCGGCGCGGGCCATGTCGATGTCGAGGAAGGTGCGGCCCATGAGGAAGTTGGAGGCTTCCGCCGCCACGTTCTTGGCGAGCTTGGCGAGGCGCTGGGTGGCAATGATGCCGGCAAGCCCGCGCTTGCGGCCTCGGCACATGAGGTTGGTCATGGCCCCGAGGGAGACTTTTCTCGCCTCGTCCGACACCTCGCCGGCGGCGGCGGGGGCAAAAAGCTGCGCCTCGTCGACCACCACCAGCATCGGGTACCAGTAATCGCGCTCCGCATCGAAGAGGCCGCCCAGGAAGGCCGCGGCGCAGCGCATCTGCGCCTCGGTGTCGAGCCCTTCGAGGCTCAAGACCACCGAGACCCGGTGCTGGCGCACGCGGGCGGCGATGCGCTGCAGGTCGCCCTCGGACCGGGAGGCGTCCACCACCACATGGCCGAACTTGTCGGCGAGCGTGACGAAATCGCCCTCGGGGTCGATGATGGCCTGCTGGACGAGGTTGGCGCTCTGCTCGAGAAGGCGGCGCAGGAGATGCGACTTGCCGGAGCCGGAATTGCCCTGGACGAGCAGACGCGTCGCCAGGAGCTCTTCGAGATCGAGCAAGGCCGATTGTCCTCCCGGGGCGGAGGACGCCACTCCCGAAGAGACCTGTCCCATGTCGATGCCAGCCTTCATCAGCCTCCCTCGTATGATCCAGAGCATCGGACCCAAAAGTGGAAGGCACTTTTGGGTCCGATGCTCAATCCATCAAGCAGCGCATCGTGCGGAAAACCGGTTTCCCACTTTTCCGCACGATGCGCGAAATCCGCCACGGTCCTAACACGGCAAGGCTTAAGGAAGTGCCGGGCCATTGGGCGCTCTCCACAGGCGAGATGCCCTATCCCCAGCCACGACGCCGCAGGATCAGCGCATCGTGCGGACCCGGGGGCCGCTCCGAACGATGCGCAGCTTAAAGGATTAAGCACCGGATGGATCCCGAAAGCGCAAGTTCACTTTTGGGCCCGATGCCAAGGAAACACTTGGGCCCAAGGATCATTAGTCCCGGCCACATTCCCGCTCAGGATGGACGATGCCGATCCCCGCCTACAGAATCGCCGATAACGCCATGATGATCCGAGCCCAGAGCACGGCACCCGGCACGGAGACGCCGGGGTCGCAGACCACACCGCCCGGCGCAGCGGAGACGGAAGGGGCATTCGGCATCCTCGGCATGATGATCTCGGGGCTGATCATCATCTTCGCCATCGTGCTGCTCTACATGCGCTCGCGGAATCGAGGCTGATCAATCGGCTATCGCAACGTCCGCGGCCTTTGCGGCCCCGCCGCGCAGGGGCCGCTCCTCCAGGGCGAGCAGGAAGGCGAGCGCCAGGCCGAAACCGATCATGGCCGCCAGGAACACGTAGCTGAACACGTCGGAGAGATCGACTCCGCTCCGGGCGGCAGCTTCGCCCAGGGCCTCGAAGCTGGCGGCCCCCGTCACGCCTGAGCCGCTGAGCACGATGGCGCCGAAGATCGCCACGATGAAGGCGCCGCCAAGCGAGCGGAAGAAGTTGGCCGTGCCCGTGGCGGTTCCCATCTGGTGCGGGGCAACCGCGTTCTGGGTCGTCACCATGGTGACGGGGAGCAGCGTGCCCAGTCCGATGCTGATGATGCCGAGCAGGACTTCGACCAACGTGACCGACAGGATCTCGCCATAGAGGACGAGCACCCCCGTGGCGACGATCGCCACCAGAAGCCCCACGGTGGGCAGCCGCTTGTAGTGCCTGACCTTCGCCATGGTGCGCCCTGAGAGGGTGGCGCCCACGACTGTGCCGGCCATGAGGGGGATGAGGGCCAGACCCGACAGGCTCGCCGAGAGGCCGCGCACGGTCTCGAAATAGACCGGCAGGTAGATGGTGAGGCCGATATAGGTGCCCATGCCGAAGCAGGCCGCAAGCACGCCCATGCGCACCACGGGATTGTGCAGCACTCCCGAGGGGATCAGGGGCTCGGGCGCCATGCGCATCCGCAGGGCGAAGAGGCTCCAGAGAAGCAGGGAGCCGGCGAAGAGCCCGAGGATCGGAAGCGAGCTCCAGGGGAAGCGGATCCCGCCCCAGCTCAGGGCCAGAAGCAACGCGACCGTGGCCGAGACCAGAAGGATTGCGCCGAGCAGGTCCAGCCGGTGCGGGCGCTCGAACCGGGGCAATTTCTTCAGGCTCTGGAACGCGATGGCGAAGGCGACCAGGCCCAACGGCAGGTTGATCCAGAAGATCACCGACCAGTGCAGATGCTCGGCCATGAAGCCGCCCAGCACGGGCCCCAGCAGGCTCGAGGTCATGAAGACGCTGGCGAAATAGACCTGGTAGCGCCCCCTCTCCTTCGGCGGCACGATGTCGGCGATGATGGTCTGGGCCACCGCGATCAACCCGCCGCCGCCGATGCCCTGCAGGCCACGGGCCAGGATGAGGACAAGCATGCTGGGCGCCAGCGCGCAGGCGATGGAGCCGATGATGAACACCACGATGCCGACAAGCATGATGGTGCGCCGGCCATGGGAATCGCTGAGCTTGCCGTAGAGCGGCGTCACCGCCGTGGAGGTCAGGAGATAGACCGTGACGATCCACGACAGGTGTTCCAGGTCGCCGAGTTCGCGGCCGATGGTCGGAAGCGCCGTCGCGATGATGGTCTGGTCGAGGGCCGCCAGGAACATGGCCAGCAGCACGCCGACGATGATGGTGCGGATTTCGGCCTGGGTCAGGGGCTTGCCGTGAGAGCCGTGCAGGTGCGCAGGGGGAGATTGGTCCATCGTGTCCATCGGGTTCCGGCAGGCTCATCTAGGGGACGGGCCGAGGCTGTGTCGAACCTCCGCCTGCAGGGCTGGTATGCGTTCCGGCTCAAGACCGAGCTAAGTGGCCGCTCCGTCCACAGGTTCCGGCCTTTTGCCGATTGTTTTGGCGTCCTGCCTCTGGCGACGATCTGCGGTGTTCCTCTATTGTTCGCGCCATGCCGTCCCGCACCCAAATCACCCTCGCTCAGGCCCGGCGGATCGCCCTGGCCGCCCAGGGCTTTCACGAGGGCCGCCCCACGGCGGCAACGAAGCGCCACGTGAGCCGCGTGCTGCAGCGCTCGCACCTGCTCCAGATCGATTCGGTCAATGTGCTGGTGCGGGCCCATTACATGCCGCTGTTCTCGCGCATCGGCGCCTACGACCGGGGGGTGCTCGAAAAGACCGCGTACCATCCAAGGAGGCGGGAGGCCTTCGAGTACTGGGGCCACGAGGCCTCCCTGATCCGGCTCGATCTGCACCCGCTCTTCCGCTGGCGCATGGAGCGCGCCGCGCGGGGCGAAGGCACCTATGGCGGCCTGGCCCGGTTCGGGCGCGAGAAGCGCCCCTTCATCGAGGAGGTGCGCCGCGAGATCGAGGCGCGCGGGCCGAGCGGTGCGGGCGAGCTCTCGATCGGGGGCAAGGGCCAGGGCTCCTGGTGGGGCTGGAGCGACGGCAAGCGGGCGCTGGAATGGCTGTTCTGGGCAGGCAAGGTCACCACCGCGACGCGGCGCGGCTTCGAGCGCATCTACGACCTGCCGGAGCGTGTGCTGCCCTCGGAGATCCTGAATGTCCCGACACCCTCGACTGAGGAGGCGCAGCGGGAGCTCCTGCGGCTGTCCATCCGGGCGCTCGGCATCGCCTCCGAACGCTGCCTGCGCGATTATTTCCGACTGGAGGCGCAGGACGCCAAGGCGCGCATTCCCGAACTGGTGGAGGCGGGCGACCTCATCCCCGTCACCGTCGAGGGCTGGGGCCCGGTCTATCTCGATCCGCAGGCCAAGATCCCGCGCCGGGTCGAGGCGCGGGCGCTCGTGTCGCCCTTCGACCCCATCGTCTGGGAGCGCACGCGCACGGAGCGGCTGTTCGACTTCCGCTACCGGATCGAGATCTATACCCCGGCCGAGAAGCGGGAGTTCGGCTATTACTGCCTGCCCTTCGTGCTGGGCGAGAGGATCGTCGCCCGCGTCGATCTGAAGGCCGATCGGGCGGCGGGCAATCTCATCGTCCACTCGGTTCACCCGGAAGCCTCAGTTGTCCTGGAGGAGATCGCCCCCGCCCTGGGGGACGAGTTGCGTCTCATGGCCGAGTGGCTCAATCTCGGCTCCATCACCGCGCCGAAGGAGTGGCAAAAGCGGCTCCAGGTTTGACAGCAGCGAGCGAGCCCAGCCTTCGACCGCCAAGAATGATACACATCGCGTCATGGCCGTCCCCGGACTTGATCCGGGGATCAGTCCCAGCGATCCCGATCATGAAAAGTGCTGTGCCTCAGACAATCGAGATCACCGGCACAAGGCCGGTGATGACGTCCGTAGAGAACCTAAGCCCCTCGTCAGACGCCCCTCTTCTCCTATGTCATCAGGCCATGAAGACGCTTCTCACCCCCGCCGCCCGCCTGTGGTTCCGCCTGCGGCTCAACGAAATCGGCCCGCTGCTGTCGCTCTCCGCCTGCGGCTTCTTCGCCTGGGCCTTCATCGAACTCGCCGGCGAGGTGCGGGAGGGCGAGACCCATGCGCTCGACAGCGAGCTCCTGCTGGCGCTCCGCGATCCGCAGAATCCGGCCAATCCCCTCGGACCCTCCTGGCTCGAGGAATCGGCCAGGGACATCACGGGGCTTGGGGGCTACGCCATCCTGTCGATCATTACGCTCGCCACATGGGCCTATCTGCTCATGACCCGGAGGCAGGGCGCAGCGCTGCTGGTGATCGTCGCCATCGTCGGCGGCACGCTGATCTCCACCGGCCTCAAGATGGGATTCGAGCGGCCCCGGCCTGATCTGGTGCCCCATGCCACCCGGATCTACACCGCAAGTTTCCCCAGCGGCCATGCCATGATGTCGGCCATCACCTATCTGACGCTCGGCGCTCTCCTCGCCCGTGTGGAAAAGAGCCGGCGGGCGAGCGCCTTCATCATGGGGCTTGCCATCATCATGACCGTGCTGGTCGGCTTGAGCCGCGTCTATCTCGGGGTCCACTGGCCGAGCGACGTAGTCGCCGGCTGGTCGGTGGGCGCAGCCTGGGCGGCCCTGTGCTGGTTCGTGGCCCTGCAGCTGCAGCGGCGCGGCCAGGTGGAAAGGCCGGGCGAAACCTCACGCTCATCCGACGCCAAGACCGAATGACGGACGAGGCCGGCAAACCTGTCCGCAAGACGCCGCGCAAGGTGACGGCGGCCTACCTGCAGCGGGCCGCCATGTCTTATCTCGAACGCTATGCCTCCTCGGCCGAGAACCTGCGCCGCGTCCTGCGCCGCAAGGTCGACAAACGCTGCCGTCTGCGCGGCGAGGACCCGGCCGAGTTCCACGACATGATCGACGAGGTGGTGGCGAAAAGCCTGAAAATCGGCCTCATCGACGACACCCGCTATGCGGAAGCCCGCGTGGCGACGTTGCGCCGGCGGGGCGGCTCGGCACGGGCCATCCAGGCGAAGCTCTCCGCCAAGGGCGTCGACCGCAACACCATCGCGGCGGCCCTGGAGGGAGAGGAAGGTGACGAGGAGCAGGCGGCCCGCGCCTTCGCCCGCCGTCGCAAGCTGGGGCCGTTCCGGCCCGGCGAGCGCGCGCCCTATCGCGACAAGGACCTGGCCGCCATGGCCCGGGCCGGTTTCCGGTTCGGCGTGGCACGGAGAATCATCGAGGGCGAGCGGGATGAGGAGCACGGGGGTCCCTAAGCCCCATATATTTTATCCGGATGAAATTGACGAAGGTATTTAACCCGGGTAAAATCCTGCCGGATGGGATGTTGGCAGGGGATCGATCATGGCCGATGAACACAGAACCTATACGGCTTTCGCGGGGACGCACCGGGTCGCGACGGGCGATCTCGCCACCGTCGCGGCGAAGGCCAAGGCCTTTCTCGACCAGGATGAGGGAGCAGGCCTCCTGATCCTGGACGACGAGACCTGCCGCGTCGTCGAAGTCGATTTCCGCGGAACGGCTGACGATGTGGTGAAGCGGCTGGAGCGCTCCGCCGGCGAAAGCCCGGAGCCGCGGGGTCCGGGTCGCCCCAGGCTCGGCGTCGTGGCGCGCGAGGTGACGCTGCTCCCGCGGCACTGGGAATGGCTCAGCGCCCAGCCGGGCGGCGCCTCCGTCGCCCTGCGCAAGCTGGTCGAGGAGGCCCGGCGCAGCAACGAGTCCAAGGACCGCACGCGGCAGGCCAAAGAGACGCTCTATCGGTTCATGTCGACGCTCGCCGGGGACGAAGCGGGCTTCGAAGAAGCCTCGCGCGCGCTCTTTGCCGGGGATCGGAAGCTGTTCGAGGCACTGATCCGGCTATGGCCCAGGGATCTGCGGGAGCATGCCGGGCGGCTGGCCGGTGCCGCCTTTGCACACGAGGCCTCGAAGCCGTGAGGTGAGCGCAGCCTGTTCCTAACGCACGAACATGATCGTCGGCTTGTCCTTGTAGGCTGTGCGGCAGAACTCCCGGTAGCCGCATTTCTCCGCCACGCGGATGGACGGCTCGTTCTCAGGAGCGATGATGCAGGCCGTGCGCCTGGAGCTGAAATGCCCGTCGCCCCACGCGATGGCGGCGCGCGCGGCTTCCGTCGCGTAGCCTTTTCCGTGGGCATGAGGCGCAATCACCCAGCCGATCTCCGGGATGCCTTCGAGGGACGGCTCAATCTCGCGCCGGAGATCGACAAACCCGAGTTCGCCCAAGAAGCGGTCGGTTTCCTTCTCCACGACAACCCAGTAGCCGAAGCCGAGCAGGGTCCAGTGACCGACATAGCGCAGCAGTCGCGACCAAGCCTCTTCCCGGGTGGAAGGCTTACCGCTGATGAAGCGCGTCACCTCCGGGTCGGTCCAGAGGGCGAGGCTATCGGCAAAGTCGTCGAGCCGGTGCCCACGAAGGGTGAGACGCTCGGTCTCAAGGACCGGGATGGATGACGAGAGAATAGGCTGCATGGTTGTATCTGATGGATTCGAATCACGTGTCCTGGGTAGCGCAATCAAGCACCACGAATTCCGTTCCGCATAGCCTGCAGCGTGCGCCTGTACCGGTGATCTCCGCAGAGGCGTCATGGTCGCGAAGGGCCCTCAGGCATTTCGGGCAGCGGTAGCTCTCTCCGTGTTCGAAGTCGTAGTCCGGCCCCACATAGGCACAGATCAGGTGGTGGACGATCGCATGAATCGCGACGTCCTTGGTCCGGCAGACCGGACATGAGACATGTGTGGCGCCGGGCTGCATTGGCGCCCCTCAGCCGAGATCGAAAAAGCGGATGATCGCTTCCGCGATGCGGCTCGCTACGTTCGTGTAGTACATGTAGACGCTGACGCTCGAATTGAGAGCAGGCGGGCTGACATCCGGATCGAGCCGGATGCGCGCCACCTGGCCCCTTTGCGGCTCCCGCAAAATCGAGCTGCGGCGGCTCTCGAACGTATCGGAGATCGGCAGGATCTCGCTGATGGTCCCGAGAGCCCTGGTTCGTCCGATCCCGACGACAACCCTGTAGCCGGGCTGCGGATCGACGAGGCGGAAGTCCGGGATGTACCAGTCGATATAGACATCGCCATCGTGGAAGATCTCCGCAATCGACGATCCTGCCAGGACGGTCTCGCCGGCCCGGGCCGGATGGGTCGCCACGATGCCTGTCACGGGCGAGAGCACGCGGCCCCCGTCGAATTCCCGCTCGGCGCGCTCCAGCTGGCTCTGGATCTGCGCGCGGGTCTGCGCGAGACGCAACAGCTGGGTCGAGGCTTCCTCGGCCGCGGCTTCGAGTTCCACCACGTTCTGCACGGCCTCGGCCCGCTCCCGATAGACCGTCGTGCGGTAGGCGAGACTGGCGCTTTCGGTGTTGGCGATCTTCTCGAGACGGCGCAGGCTCTCGTCGGCCACGCGCAGGCGCGAGCGGGCGGAACCGAGGGAGTCGCGGGCGAGGCGTGCCTTGACGCGCAGCTCCGCCTCGCGGCTGGTCACATCCGCGAGGGCGCGCGTGAGGTTCGACAGGGTTTCGGCGAACTGCGGGGAGCGCACGAGGGCAATCGGCGCGCCGGCCTCGACCTTGGCGCCCGGGGTCACATCCATCTTCTGAACCTGGACGATATAGGGCAGCGAGACGATCTCGCGCGGAGCCGATACGATTCCGGGACCGCCCAAGAAAACGAGCGGCATGCTGAATCGAAGCACGAAGAAACCCAGCACGCCGATCACGCCCACGGCATAGATCAGGCGCACGAGGCGCCCTGTCGCCGAGCGGCGGCTTTCGACGGGATCGGGCACGTTGGGATCGAGGCGGCGAAGCTGAATGTTCATGCAGGATCCTTCAGGCACGCCGACCGGTCACGGCTCGCCGCACGCGAGGCGGAACGTAGTCGTCGTCGTGCGAGGCGGAGAACAGGATCTCGGACGAGAACGCCATGAAGCGCGCCACCTTCATCGCGACGCCCTGATAGAGCGGGAAGACCAGGGCGGCTGCGAGACTGAAGAGGCTCAGGGAGCGGCCAAACAGCAGGCTGGCGAGCGCGATGTTGAACAGCGCGAAGCCGAGCAGGAACAGGTAGACGGCCGTGAGGAACAGCAGGGTCTGCGGCCCGAAGAGCAGCGTGCAGTAGACGAGGTAGAAAGGAAACGAGAGAGTCGGCACGAGATCGAAGACGATGAAGTCGAGACGCTGCAGCGTGTCCGACAAGCTCTCCGGCTTGAAGATTTCCATTTCACGGTATTCGATGAGCCTGATGCGCAGGGCGTCCCTGTCCCAGCGCTGGCGCTGGCGAATGAGACTGACAGGATTGTCCGGCACCGCTGTTTCGGCCCATGCATCGGGCACGAAGCGCACGCGGTAGCCGTAGCGCCGCAGGCGCAGGGTCATCTCGAGATCCTCGCCCGGACCGGGATCGAGCCCGCCGCGCTGCACGAAGATGTCGCGCCGATACATGGAGCAAGCGCCGGAACAGCAGGAGATCGCGTTGATCAGGCTGAGGAACGATTTCCCGGCGCTGATCGACATCAGGTATTCGATGCCCTGCAGGGCCGTGCTGAGCGAAGCGTCCTCGTTGCTGACCCCGAGATTGCAGCAGGCTGCGGCCACGTGGGGGTCGCGGAACGCGGCAGCAAGCCGGGCCAGCGTCGTGGGTGCAAAAACGGTATCGGGATCCATGGCCAGGATCAGGTCGCCGCGGGCATAGCGGGCGCCTGCATTCACCGCGGGACTTCGCCCGCAGCGTGTGCCGTGATGGATGACCATGTGGACGAGGCCTGCGGCACGGGCCTGTTCCGCCATCGCGAGCGTCTCGTCGGTGGAGCCGTCGTCCACCACGATGATCTCCAGGGGCTTGAGCGTCTGTCCGTGGAGGGATGCGAGGGACTGAAGAAGACCCGTACCGCCGTTGAAAGCAGGAAGGATGACGCTGACCGTCACGCCTGCCCTGGCCTCGAGGGCCGCAGGCCTCCGCAGCCGTTGCATGAGGACGAGCGAAACGAGAGAAATCGTATAGCGGGGAATGTCGAGAACGAAGACGGCGAGCGCCAGCAGAACCCAGTCCGCCTGACCCACCAGCAGGAACATGTCGTTCAATAGGAAAGCCCGCTTCTGGTTGATGCTGCCGGCCGGCGCCATGCCGGCCGTGTGTCTGCCCCGCTGTCCGGAAGCCGGTTCGTTTCGTAGGCTGTAGACAAATTCACGGAGCCTGGAATTGTTATGACATAATGTTTCGACAGAATGGGAGGTGGTGGGCTCCATACCCATCGGAAAGCGAGGAGATCGTCCTTACAGCGCTACAGCAAACCGGCACCTGCATTGACCGCAAGCGCCAGGATGGTGGTGTTGAAGAGGAAGGACAGGATCGTGTGGGCGAGAGCAAGGCGGCGCATGCGCCGTGAGACGATCACCACGTCCGAGGTCTGCGCCGCGGCGCCGAGATTGAACGAAAAATACAGGAAATCCCAGTAATCGGGCCGACCTTCATGCGGGAAGGCGAGACCCCGTCGTTCGCCCCCGTCGCCGTAATACTCGTGTGCGTAATGAATGGCGTAGATCGTATGCACGAAGAACCATGAGCAGAGGATGGTGACGGCGGCGATCCCGAGACGAAAGGTCTGCTGCCCGCTCGGATCACCCCGGATGCCGGCGAGCTCCACGGCGATGGCGGCAAGACTTGCGACGGAGGCCCCCAGCGTCAGCGCGAGCACCACGATGGCGCTCTCGTCCTCCTGCGCCGCCCGCTCCTGCATTTCGGCGGTGGAGGAGCGCAAGGCCATAGCCCAGGCGAGACCCAGATAGCAGACGACGCCGATGTCCCAGGCGACGAGCAGGCGCGAATTCACCAGCCAGGACACCGGCAGCACGGCAAAGACCAGACATGCCGCGAAAGCCGAGCCGAGAAGCCGTGAACGCAGGCGGGCCTTGAGATGCATCATCGCTCACCTCTTCAGGCAAATGGCAGTCGGCCTCTGGAGCCTATCGCTCCCTGTTCTAGATGACCCAGCGTCACTAAAAAAGGAGATCAGGATGAACCGCAAGGCAAGAGCCGTCTGGCAGGGCACGGGCAAGGAGGGCACCGGCCATCTCACCGCCGATTCCGGCGTGCTGTCCTCGACGCCCTATTCGTTCAAAACCCGCTTCGAGAACGAGAAGGGCACAAACCCGGAAGAGCTGATCGCCGCGGCGCACGCGGGCTGCTTCACCATGGCGCTCGCCTTCCAGCTTCAGGGCGCCGGCTTCACGCCGACGGAGCTCGCCACGGAGGCGGTGGTCTCCCTCGAACAGGAAGGCAGCGGCTTCACGATCAAGAAATCGGCCCTGACGCTCAACGCCAGCGTGCCGGGCATCGACCGCGCCAAGTTCGAGGAGCTCGCCCGTGCGGCCGAGAAAAACTGCCCCGTGTCGAAGGTGCTCAACGCCGAGATCACCATGGACTTCACGCTGGCTTGAGCTCCAAGTGCCGTCATCACCGGCTTTGTGCCGGTGATCTCGATTGCATGAGGCGCGGCGCTCCACAAAAGCGAGATGGCCGGGACGAGCCCGGCCATAACGTGGTGGGTGGCATCCCCGGCGGTCCGCAGTACCGGGAAGGGGATCCACATTTACGATCAGCGCTATGGATTCCCTTCCCCTCCGCTGACGCGTCCTCCCGGGAATGACACGGCGCGTCTTTCGGACCTACGACCCGGCCTTCTTGTAGGCGTCGACGATGGCCTGTCCATCGGGGCCGGCCTTCTTCAGCCAATCCGCCGTGAGCTGCTCGCCGACCTTCAGGAGGCCTGCCTTCAGCTCAGGCCCTGGAGGCTGCACCTTCATGCCCTTTGCGGTCATCTGCTCCACGTACCACTTGGTCTTTTCCTGAGCCGTCTTCCAGCCCCGCTCCTCGGCGGTCTTGGCGGCCTTCAGCACGGCCTCCTGGGTCGGCTTGTCGAGAGCGTCGAAAGCGGCCTTGTTGACGAAGGTGATGTTCTTCGGAATCCAGGCCTGCGTGTCGTAGAAGTGCGTGAGCGACTCCCATACCTTCGAGTCGTAGCCGGTCGCACCCGACGTCATGAAGGTGTTGACCACGCCGGTGGCGAGCGCCTGAGGCAGGTCGGCCGCCTGCACCGTCACCGGCTGCGCGCCGACGATCTCCGCGATGCGCGCTGTGCCGGGATTGTAGGAGCGCCACTTCACGCCCTTCAGATCCTCGACGGTGTTGATGTCCTTCTTGGCGAAGATCCCTTGCGGCGGCCACGGCACCGCAAAGAGAAGCATCAGGCCCTGACTCGACAGCTTCTTCTCGAGCGCCGGACGCTGCACGTCCAGGAGCTTCTTCGCCTGGTCGAACGAGGTGGCCAGGAAGGGCACCACGTCGAGGCCGTAGACCGGGTCCTCGTTCTCGTGCAGCGACATCAGCACCTCGCCGGCCTGAGCCTGGCCGGTCTGCACCGCGCGCTTGATCTCCGGTGCCTTGAAGAGCGAGGCGTTGCCGTGGACCGTGATCTGCAGCTTGCCTCCGGTGGCGTCCGCCACGTCCTTGGAGAAGGCGTTCAGGTTCTCTGTGTGGAAGTTGTCCGGCGGATAGGCGGCGGGCAGGTTCCACTTTGTCTGCGCCAGCGCGGGTGCTGCCATCAGCAGCACTCCGGCGAGGCTCAACGTGAAGCGCGTCATGTGTTTCATCGGTCTGTCTCCCTTTTGCTTTGTAAACGAGCTTAATCCGGAAAGGCCATCTGCGGCAGCAGCATGACGATGCTCGGAAACACCGTGATGATCGCAACCGCCACGACGAGCAGGAAGAAGAACGGCAGCGAGGCCAGGGCCACCGTGTTGGAATCCTTGCCCGACATGGTCTGGAGCACGAAGAGGTTGAAGCCGACCGGCGGCGAGACCTCCGCCATCTCGACCACGAGAATGAGGAAGATGCCGAACCAGATCAGGTCGAAGCCTGCGGTCTTCACCATGGGAATCACCACCGCCGTGGTGAGCACGATCATGGAGATGCCGTCGAGCGCCGTGCCGAGCAGGATGTACATGATCGTCAGCGCCGCGATGAGCGCGTAGGGCGAAAGATTCAGGCCGTCGACCCACGACGCGAGCGCCTGAGGAATGCCCGTATAGGCCATCGAGGTCGACATGAAGGAGGCGCCGGCCAGGATCAGCATGATCATGCAGGTGATGCGCGTCGTGCCCATGACGCTCTTCCAGAACGAGTCCCACGACAGCGAGCCAGACCACCAGGCAATCGCCAGGGAGCCGAGCACGCCCCAGGCGGCGCATTCAGTGGCCGTGGCCCATCCGAGCAGCAGGGTGAGAAACACGAGCGCAATCAGGAGCGCGACGGGAATGAGGTTCGTCGATTCCCTCACCTTCTCGCGAAAGCTCATGCTCGGTTCAGGCGGGGGCGCCTTCTTCGGGTTGAGCAGAGACCACACGGCGATGTAGCCGGAATAGAGCGCCATCACGAGAAGCCCCGGCAGGAAGCCGGCCAGAAAAATCTGAATGATCGAGACGTTCGCCGCCACCGCATAGACCACCATGGTGATCGAGGGAGGAATGAGGATGCCGAGCGTGCCCGCGCCCGCGAGCGAGCCGAGGCTCACCATGTCGTCGTAGCCGCGCTTCTTCAGTTCCGGCAGGGCGATCTTGGCCACTGTCGCGCAGGTGGCGGCCGACGAGCCGGAGACGGAGCCGAAGATGCCGCAGGCCAGCACGTTGACGTGCATCAGCCGCCCGGGAAGCCAGTTGAGCCAGGGGGCGAGGCCGCGGAACATTTCTTCCGACAAACGCGTGCGGAACAGGATCTCGCCCATCCAGATGAAGAGCGGAAGCGCGGCAAGCGTCCAGGAGGCGGAATTGCCCCAGATCGTGGTGGCGAGCACCGAACCCGCCGGAATGCCGCCGCCCACGAACTGCATGCCGACCCAGCCGCAGGCCATGAGTGCAATGGCGATCCACACGCCGCCGGCGAGAAGCACCGCCAGCAGCAGGAGAAGCAGGCCGGAAATCTCGATGAGTTCCATGTCGCCCTACACTCCGCTCTGGATCGCGCGCTCCACCACCTCTTCGGCCGTGGTGGCGGGCGGCTTCTCATAGCGCGGGTCGCCGCCGCGCAGCACGTGGATGAACTCGTCGAGAAAGGCGATGAACAGGATCACGAGGCCGGTGGCATAGCCGATCTGAGGGATCCAGAGCGGGATGGCGAGCACGCCCTGGGCCATGTCGTTGAAACGCCAGCTGTCGTAAGTGAGCTGCACCGCATGCCAGGCGAAGAAGCCCACGAAGCCGAGCCCGATCACGAGGGAGAACATCTCCAACATCCAGCGGGTGCGCCCCTGCACGCGATCGGTGAGCAGCCCCACCCGGATCATCTCGCCGGAGCGGAATGTATGGGCCAGCCCTAGGAACGCCATGGCGGCCATGGACCAGGAGGCGAGGTCGTCACCGGCCGGGATGTTGATGCCCACACCTCGCCCGAGGGAGAGGCCCATCATCAGGAGAAAGATGATGATCAGGAAGAGGCCCGCGAGGTAGCCGGCGAAGAGATAAAGACCGTCGAGAGCGGAACGGAGCATGCAGCCTGTTTCTTTCGCGCCCGATGCGCGAGCCAGAGCTTAACGTGACGGCAGGCAGGGGCAAGGGCCTCAATGGGACTGAATGCACAAGCTTTCCGTCTTTCCTGCGCAAGGCATGGGCAGCCATGATCCTGGGGTATTCTCTGCCATCCCGGATGAAGCGATCTTCCCTGTCCCTTGCGGGGAGGGGCAGCCGCGCAACGGCCGGATGGGGGTCGCAATGCCGGAGCGAGGCGTTCGATCACTGTGTCAACCCTCAGCTGACTACGACATCACCGGCCTTGTGCCGGTGATCCCAATTATCCCAGCCGGCGGAGCCTCAGCGTATCGGGATGGCCGGGACAAGCCCGGCCATGACGTAGTGGGTTTGACGGAAAGGTCTCACCCGGTCGGACCACCCCACCCCTGCCCCTCCCCGCAAGGGGGAGGGATGCGCGGCGCGATCTTCGTCATGCGACCTCCGGCCCTCTCCTCGAACCCTCGCCAGCACCCTATCTTCATGCTAGAACAAAACACGAACAACTCTGCGGAAGACCGATGGACGAGAAGCTTTCGAAGAAGCTGCGCATCCTGGCGGACGCGGCCAAATATGACGCCTCCTGCTCCTCCTCGGGGGCGCCCAAGCGCAAATCGGACCCCGATGGCCTCGGCTCGACGGTGGGGACCGGGATCTGCCACGCCTACACGCCGGACGGGCGCTGCGTGTCGCTCTTGAAAATCCTGCTCACCAACTACTGCCTGTTCGACTGCGCCTATTGCGTGAACCGGCGCTCGTCCAACGTGAAGAGGGCCAAGTTCTCCGTCGACGAGGTGGTGACGCTCACGGTCGAGTTCTACAAGCGCAACTATATCGAGGGCCTGTTCCTGTCCTCAGGCATCATCCGCTCGCCCGATTACACCATGGAGCAGATGATCCTGGTGGCGAAGAAGCTGCGCCGGGATCACGGCTTTCGCGGCTACATCCACCTGAAGACGATCCCCGAGGCGAGCCCCTGGCTCATCGAGGAAGCGGGGCTTTGGGCCGACCGGCTGTCGATCAATCTCGAGCTGCCGACGGAGCAGAGCCTGGAGCGCTTGGCGCCGGAGAAGGACGGCGCCTCCATCGAGACCGCCATGGCCCAGATGTTCGAGCGTATCGAGGAGGCGCGGGAGGAACGCCGCCACTTCTCGCCGGCCGGCCAAACCACGCAGATGATCGTGGGTGCCGACGAGACCACGGACGCGGACGTGCTGCGCACCTCGGCCAAGCTCTACGGCCACTACGCCATGAAGCGCGTGTATTATTCCGCCTTCAGCCCGATCCCGGATTCGAGCGCCATCCTGCCCCTGAAGTCGCCGCCGCTGATGCGCGAGAACCGGCTCTACCAGGCGGATTGGCTGCTGCGCTATTACGGCTTCGACGTGGACGAGATCGCGTCATCGGCCGAGAAGGGCATGCTCGATCTCGACGTCGACCCGAAGCTCGCCTGGGCGCTCAAGAACCGCCATCGCTTCCCGGTCGACGTGAACCGTGCCGATCGGGAGATGCTGCTGCGCGTGCCCGGCCTTGGGGCCCGCGCGGTCGACAAGATCGTGGTGGCGCGAAAGCACACCTCGTTGCGCCTGGAGGATGTGGCCCGCCTCACCTCCGGCCTCAAGCGCGCCAAGCCGTTCCTCATCACGGCCGACCATCACCCGAAGGCCAGGCTCGACAAGCTCGACCTGCGCGAACGGCTGATCGAGAAGCCGGAGCAGCTGAGCTTGTTCGTATGAGCAGAAATGCAACGTGTCATCCCCGGCGGTCCGCAGGACCGGGAAGGGGATTCACTCGCACGCGCCGAGCCATGGGTTCCCTTCCCCTCCGCTGCGCTCCGGCCGGGAATGACACCGGAGAACACCCATGAGCCTCCACCGCATCATTCTCAAAGCCGGCGCGGATCTGCAGAACTTCCGCCGGGCGGTGCGCTGGCTGATCGCCGAGGAGCTGGCGCCCCAGCATGTGGTGTTCGCCATCGACGATGCGCCGGGCCTCTTCGGCGACGGGACGGTCGCTGACGCGGCGCCGGTCCCGCTTCCGAAGGGCGTGTCGCGGCTGATCGAGCAGGTAGTCTGCCATCGGGATCCCGAGCGCTACGCTCTCCTCTACAGCCTCGTCTGGCGCGTGCTGAACGGCGAGCGCGATCTTCTGGAGGTCGCAAGCGACCCGCTGGTCCACCGCATCGACCTGATGGCACGCTCCGTGCGGCGCGACCTGCACAAGATGCACGCCTTCGTGCGCTTCCGCCGGATGCAGGGAGAGCTTGAGCGCTTCGCCGCCTGGTTCGAGCCGGAGCATTTCATTCTCGAAGCGGCGGCCCCGTTCTTCGTCGACCGCTTCCGCTCCCTCGACTGGACCATTCTCACCCCAGTGGGTTCCATGCGCTGGAACCGGCATGATCTGACCTTCGGTCCATCCGCGCAGCGCGAGGATGCGCCTGATGAGGACAGCTTCGAGGAGGGCTGGCGCGGCTATTACGAGAGCGTGTTCAACCCGGCGCGAGTGAACCCCACGGCCATGCGGGCTGAGATGCCCAAAAAGTACTGGCGCAACATGCCCGAGACCGCCGCCATCCCGGGCCTGATCCAAAGCGCCGCCCAGCGCGTTGAACGGATGATCGAACAGGAGGCGACCATGCCCGCCAAACGCACGCCTGAACGCGCCATTGAAGCCATGTGGGACCAAGAACCGAAAACCCTGGAAGAACTCAACGCCATCATCGCGAAGGCAGGACCTCTTGTGCCCGGCGCCACGCAGGCCGTCTTCGGCGAAGGGCCCCAGCACGCGGAGATCGTCTTCGTCGGCGAGCAGCCGGGCGATCAGGAGGACCTGCAGGGGCGGCCCTTCGTCGGTCCCGCGGGCAGGCTTCTCACCAAGGCCATGGGAGAGGCCGGGATCGATCGCGGGAAGGCCTATCTGACCAATGCGGTGAAGCATTTCAAGTTCGAGCAGCGCGGCCACCGGCGCATCCATTCCAAGCCCACCACCGGCGAGGTGAAGCACTACCGGCCCTGGCTGATGAAGGAGCTGGAGCTGGTGCGGCCCAAGCTCGTGGTGGCCCTGGGCGCCACGGCCGTTCTAGCGTTGTCCGGCAAGGCGACGCCGATCACCCGCTCGCGGGGCCGGGCGACGTTCGGCCCCTACGAGGGCTACATCACCGTGCATCCGAGCTATCTGCTGCGCCTGCCGGACGAGGCGACGAAGCGCGAGGCCTACGAGGCGTTTCTGAACGACTTGCGCCGCATTCGCGATCTCGCTCAGGCCGATCTGGAGACCGGCGAGCTGCCGCTTGCGGCGGAATAGGCAGGGGCGCGGCTTACCCCTCTGGGGGAGTTGCCACGCCTTCCACAAGAGCAGACCCTGACCGACGCCGGAGCCGCTTTGGTTCGGCAGAGGGAGGCGCCGGGCAACCGGCGAACAGGCCATGCCAGAATTCGTGATCGAGCGAAACATGCCAGGTGTCGGCAATTCATCTGCTGCAGACATGCAGCAGGCTTCGCAGACTTCATGCAATGTCCTGCGTGAGCTCGGGCCCGACATCCAATGGGTTCACAGCTACGTCACCGACGACAAGATTTACTGCGTGTACCGGGCGCCGAACGAGGACATGATCCGCGAACATGCCCAAAAGGCCGGATTTCCGGCGAACAGCGTTTCCAAGGTTCAGAGGGTCATAAACCCTACGACGGCCGAGATGGATGGCGCACCCATGTACGCGTGACCATAGCGCCGGGGATGCTGCGAGAGCTCAGGCTCTCGCAGCGAGCTTCCGGCGGTGGTCGAGGTGCCGCATCGCGGGCGTTACCGTGATGCCATGGAGGACGATCGACACCAGGATGATGAATCCGGTCGTGCTCCAGAGAAGATGGGCATTGTCGAACTTCGCGTGATTCATGGCATAGGAGAGGTAGTACACCGAGCCGAGACCACGGATCCCGAAGAAACTGATCGCCGCCTTCTCGCCCGGCGGCGGATCGGTTCCGATCAATCCGATCCACCCGGCGAGGGGCCGCACCACGAACAGGGCCAGCAGGCCGAAGACAGCAGCCTGCCATGTGAGGGCGTCGAACAGGTGTCCGCCCGTCATGGCCCCGCCGAGCAGGACGAGAAGCACCATCATCATGAGGCGCTCGAGTTCCTCGGCGAAGTCGTGCAGCTTCTGGTGATAGTCGTGCCCCGGTTCCGTGGCGCGCAGCGCCAGCGCCGCGACGAACACCGCAAGGAAGCCGTAGCCCCTGACCATCTCGGTCAAGCCATAAGCGACGCAGGTGATGCCGAGCGCCACGAACCCGGCGCCGGTACGGGAGAGCTTGGCCCGGTTCGGCAGGTGAAAGGTCAGCCAGCCGAGCGCCCGCCCGATTGCGTAGCCCATGCCGATGCCGGCAGCGATCTTCCAGACGACCGCATAGGCAAACCATTCCGCCACGCTCGTGAGGCTCACCTCGTGCGTCAGGGCAATCGCGAGCAGGATGAAGGGAAAGGCGAGGCCGTCATTGAGGCCTGCCTCCGAGGTGAGCGTGAAGCGCACCTCGTCCTCCTCGCTGTCGCCCGGCGGCCCCACCTGCACGTCGCTGGCGAGCACCGGATCCGTCGGGGCGAGCGCTCCGGCGAGAAGCACGGCGGCGGCGAGGCTCAGGCCGAGAAGGCTGGTGCCGAGCCAGGCGAGGCCGAAGATCGTGAGCGGCATGGCAATGCCGAGAAGCCTCCAGGTAAGCCGCCACCGGTTCCAGCCGAAGGGCCGGTCGATCTTCAGGCCCGCGCCCATGAGCGAGATGATGACGACGAACTCGCTCAAGTGCTCCACGAGGGCGAGTTCCTCGTTGGGGTGGGGCATCACGCCCGGAAGCTTGGGAAAAGCGAAGATGAGCGCCCCCAGGCCGACGCAGAAGATCGGCAGCGACAGGGGCAGTTCCTTCAGGACCATGGGAAGCCAGGCGGTCAGAAGGACCACCACCCCGAACCCTGCCAGCACGACGATGTAAGCGTTCATAAGGCAGCGAACGCGGGCCAGACTCGGCAGTTCCGGACAGGAAGGGGTTAATCCCAGTTAACCGCCCCTTAAACCGCCACATTTAGGGTGCTCCAGAGCATCAAAGGCCGGAACCCACTGGCCATGACAATGCGGGGTTGATCACACGTGGCGAACGGACGTGACCGGCGCGAGCCGGTGTTCGATGCGCCCGCTGGGCAAGCGGGGGAGCTGGATTTTAACCTCTCGCCCGAGGATCGGGCAGGGGGAACGATGGCGCGCAGGCGAGCTTCTGGACAAGGCGGCGGTAGGCCTTCGGGCCCCAAGAAAACCAAGCGCCGGGGCGGCCGCTCCCTCTTCAGCAAGCTCGTTTATGCGGGTCTCGTGCTCTGCCTCTGGGGCGTGATCGGCGTCGGCGGCATCGTCGCCTATTACGCCTCGCAGCTTCCGCCTATCGACCAGCTTGCCGTGCCCAAGCGTCCGCCGAACATCGCCATCCTGGCGAGCGACGGCTCGTTTCTCGCCAATCGCGGCGAGACGGGCGGGCGCACGATGACCCTGAAGGAACTGCCGCCCTACCTGCCCAAAGCGTTCATTGCCATCGAAGACCGGCGCTTCTACGACCATTTCGGCATCGACCCGATCGGCATCGCCCGCGCGGTCTACCGTAACTTAAGCAACAGCGGCGGCCTGCAGGGCGGCTCGACGCTGACCCAGCAGCTCGCCAAGAACCTCTTCCTGACCCAGGAGCGCACCGCCTCGCGCAAGATCCAGGAGGCGATCCTGGCGCTGTGGCTCGAGCGCAACTACTCGAAGGACCAGCTCCTCGAACTCTACCTCAACCGGGTCTATTTCGGTGCCGGCGCCTACGGGGTCGAGGCCGCTGCCCAGCGCTATTACGGCAAGTCGGCCCGCAGCGTGTCGCTGTCGGAAGCCGCCGTGCTGGCAGGCCTCGTCCAGTCGCCGTCGCGGCTCGCCCCCAACCGCTATCCGGAGCGGGCGCAGGCCCGCGCGGAACTCGTGATCGCGGCCATGAACGACCTCGGCTTCATCACGCCGGGCATGACCAAGACGGCTTTGGGCGCGCCCGCCGAGCCCGTGCGCCCGAACGGCGCGGGATCGGCCAATTACGCGGCCGATTACGTGATGGACGTGCTCGACGATTTCGTCGGCACGGTCGAGGCCGACATCGTGGTCTCGACCACCGTCGAGCCTGCGCTGCAATCCGCGGCCGAGCGCGTGCTGGTGGAGGAGCTCAACGCCAAGGGCCAGAAGTTCAACGTGAGCCAGGGGGCGGTCGTGGCCATGCAGCCGGACGGAGCCGTGAAGGCCCTGGTCGGCGGCCGCAATTACGAGACGAGCCAGTTCAACCGGGCCATCGCGGCCCGCCGCCAGCCGGGCTCGTCGTTCAAGCCCTTCGTCTATCTCGCCGCCATGGAGCGGGGCTACACCCCCGACATGGTGATGGAGGACGCGCCCGTCGCCTACAAGGGATGGGCGCCCAAGAACTACGACCGCAAGTATCGCGGGCCGATCACGATCCGCGATGCGCTGGCGCTCTCCCTCAACACCATCGCGGTGAAGCTCAACATGGAGGTGGGCCCCAAGGCCGTGGTGCAGACGGCGCAGCGGCTCGGCATCTCCTCGCCGCTTCAGGCCAACGGCTCGCTGGCGCTGGGCACCTCCGAGGTGACGCCCCTGGAACTGGTGAGCGCCTACGCGGCCTTCGCCAATGGCGGCATCGGCGTGACGCCTTACGTGATCACCCAGGTGAAGACCACCGACGGGAAGCTCATCTACAAGCGCCCGGGATCGGGCGGCCTCGGGCGCGTGATCGATCCGGGCGTCGTGGCCCAGATGAACGACATGATGCACAACACCTTCGTCATCGGCACCGCCCAGAAGGCGCAGGTGCCCGGCTGGCCGATGGCGGGCAAGACCGGCACCACCGACGACTACAAGGATGCCTGGTTCGTGGGATTCACCGGCAATCTCGTGGCCGGCGTCTGGCTCGGCAACGACGACGGCGCGCTCACCAAGCGGGTGACCGGCGGCAACCTGCCGACGGAAGTCTGGCACAACTTCATGACGATTGCCCTCAAAGACCAGCAGCCGGTCCCGCTGCCCGGCCTCGAGCGCATGCGGACGCCGTCGGACGTTCCCGTCGCCGGTACTGGGGGCCCACGCTACGCCAATGCGGATGGCGAGGGCAGCTGGGTCGCGCCTGCACCCCAGCGGCGCGCCAGCCGCGAGAAGAACTTCTTCGAGAAGCTGTTCGGGCTTTAAGGCGCTATCACCGTTAACTCTGACACTGTCATTCCGGGGCCGCGCAAGCGGAGCCCGGAATCCATAAACACGACGCTTCAGAAAAGAATGAGGAGCGTTGCGCCTCTGCTTGCACCATTAGCGGTTATGGATTCCGGGCTCTCGCTCACGCTCGCCCCGGAATGACAGCAGGTGCGCTCAAAGAACTCACAGAGCATTACCCCGCACGTAATCGCCAGCCCTCTCTCCGCACGGCATGCTCGGCTCATCACGCGAGAAGGAGCCTGCCATGTCCACCTATGCCATCGGTCATCTGCACGACGTGAATGTCGGCCCCGACATCGTCGAATATCTCAGGCGCATCGACGATACACTCGCGCCGTTCGGCGGGCGGTTCATCATTCACGGAGGACAGGTGACGGTGATGGAAGGGGCCTGGACGGGAGACCTGATCGTGATCGCGTTTCCGGACAGGAGGAGCGCCCACGCATGGTACGAATCTCCCGCCTACCGCCGGATCCTGCCCCTGCGCACCAGGAACTCGCGCGGGGACGTGTTCTTCATCGAGGGCGTCGACGCCGATCACAAGGCGACTGACGTCCTCGCCGGAATCCCGGCGGATCAGCCCCTGGGCTGATGGCCTCTCGCCCGCCCCGTCATCAGGAAAAGCACGAGCGCCAGCACGCCGGTCGTGGCGATGGTGGCGGGGAGCGGGATCGCGGACGCGTCGAGGTTTCTCCCGAGCAGAATGCCCACGACGGCCGCAAAGGTCATCTGGCAGATGCCAAGCAGGGATGAGGCCGCGCCGGCCCGCTCCGGGAAGGGCATCAGGGCCGAGGCCATGGATTGCGGCATGGTGAGGCCGACGCCGATGCCGTAGATCGCCATGGGGGCGCTGATGCTGAACGAGGACGGCACGTCGAGGAGCACGAGCGTCAGCATGGTCACGCCGCCCACCGCGAGGCAGGCCACGCCGAGTTGGATCGTGCCGTCGAGGCCGCGCCGGCCCACCAGATGCTGCGCGAGATATGTGCCGCTGATGAAGCCCACCACCACGAAGGTGAAGGAAAAGGCGTAGGACATCTCATCCAGGCCGTAGATCGTCTGCAGCACGAAGGACGAGCCGGAGATGAAGGCGAAGAGCCCGCCATAGGTGAGCATGGAAAGGCCCACATAGGTCCGGTAGCCCTTGTGTCCCAGCAGCAGCTTGAAGCCGCGCAGGATCGACCCGAAGGAGATCGGCACCTCCGATTTCCGGCGAATGCTCTCGGGCATGCGCAGGCCGATGACGACCGCCATGGCGATGCCGAACAGGATCGTTACGCCGAAGGTCACCCGCCATCCGCTGAACCGTTCGATGACGCCGCCGAGAATGGGTGCTGCGGCCGGCACCACGCCCATGATGGTGCCCATCCGCGACAGTTCGCGCCCCGCCCGCGGCCCCTCGTAGAAGTCGCGCACGATGGCGCGCCCGAGCACGATGGGTCCCGATGCGCCGAGCGACTGAAGGAAGCGCGCGCCGATCAGGGTTTCGATATTGGGCGCAAAGGCGCAGACGATGCTGGCCAGGGTAAAAAGCCCGAGCCCGAAGAGCAGCACGGGCTTCCTTCCGACCCGGTCGGAAATCGGCCCATAGAAGAACTGGCCGGCCGCGAAGCCGAGGAGGAAGGCCGAGAGCGTGAGCTGCGTCTGGCCCGTGGTCGCGCCAAGCTCCGCCGCGATCACAGGGAGCGAGGGCAGGTACATGTCCGTCGAGAGCGGCCCCAAAGCGGTGAGCAGCGCCAGGACGACGGTAAGGGCCAGGGTGTCGGGCTTGAGCATGTTCTTGGGACGCAGGGATGATGGAAGGTCCCGACTAAGCCGAAACGGAGGACCTGTCACTCGTTAAGACGCCTCTCTCGTCACCACCGGCCTCGCCCCTCCACTCCATCTCGCTCCCTCGGCCCTCATCCTAAGGAGGTCGCGGAGCGACCGTCTCGAAGGAGGCTCCGGAGAGCACTGGACGATCCTTCGAGACGCAGCTGCGCTGCTCCTCAGGATGAGGAAGGGCCAAGAAAGACGTGGATGGCTGGGGCGAGCCCGGCCATGACGGAGTAGGTGTCATTCCCGGCCGAGATGGCGAAGCCATCGGAGGGGAAGGGAATCCATAGCGTTGAGCGTGATCATGGATCCCCTTCCCGGTCCTGACGGACCGCCGGGGATGACAGGTCGGTCACCCGATCCGGTGCAGGGCGCTGCCGTAGGTCTTGAGCCAGGCCTCCGCCTCGTCCGTGCGCGGGCAGAGCTGGTGCGTGATCTTCCAGAAGCGCTGCGAATGGTTGAGTTCGCGCAGGTGCGCCACCTCGTGGGCGGCGAGGTAATCCAGCACGAAGGGCGGGGCCATGATCAGGCGCCAGGAGAAGTTGAGGGCCCCGTTGGCCGAGCAGGAGCCCCAGCGGCTCTTGGTGTCGCGCACGGTGATGCGCTTGGCCGCGACGCCGAGCTGGGCCGTATGCTTCCTCACGGCGGCGGTGAAGTCCTTCTTGGCCTCGGATTCGAGGAAGTCCCGCACCCGGCGGGCCACATGGACGGCCTCGCCGGTCACGGCGATGATCGGCTCGCCGGCGCTGCCGCGGCCCGCCTGCGTCACGCCGCGCAGGGACGTCCAGTGGACGATGCGATGGGGAACGCCGCGAAGGGGCACCAGCGCGCCGGGCTCGAAGATCACCCGCTCCGGCACCCTGGCGAGGCGGTTGGCGATCCACTGGCTGTGGCTGTCGGCGAATTTCTGAGCCAAGCCCACGTCGGTGCGCTCGGGGATCGAGAGCACGACCTCGCCGGTCGCGTTGGAGACGCGCAGCGTGATCCGTTTGGCCGTGGGACGGCGCTTGAGGGCCACCTTGAAGGCTTGGCCCTCGTGCAGAACCTTGAGATGTGGCGGGTCCGCAGGGACGCGGCGGAACAGGGCGGATTTCATGTCCGCAATCTGTCCTGTCACGCTGATTCTGTCAGCGCAGCCGTTTGCCGCTCCTAGGAACGTATCAAGAACAGGCTCAGCCCCTTGACGCCTTCTTTCGGGCTGGCTCTCGAGCGTGATTCTCAATGAATTCAGCGATTCGAGGAGCGATCTGAGACCGGAACCGAGAACCGTTGAAGACGCCATAGTGACCGACCCCGGCCTGCAGGTGATAGAGTTTCTTGTCGGACGACAGGTTCGGGGTCAGTTCCAGGGCAGCCAAGGTCTGGCCGACGCCCGAAATGTCGTCCCGCTCGCCTTCGACCGCCATGATGGCGCAGCGCCGGATGGACATCAGATCCACCGGCTGGTCCCGGTGCATCATCTCGCCCTTGGGCAGCTCGTGGTTCACGAAGACCTTCTCGACGGTCTGGAGATAGAATTCGGCCGTCAGGTCCATGACGGCCAGATATTCGTCATAGAACTCCCGGTGCTTCTCGGCCGAATCGCCGTCGCCTTCCACGAGATGGTTGAACATGTCCCAATGGGCGGTCAGGTGCCGGTCGATGTTCATGGCCATGAAGCCGGAGAGCTGCTGGAACCCCGGATAGACGTCGCGCCAGAAGCCCGGATGGGACGGGGGCACCTTGGTGATGCAGTGGCGCTCGAACCACTCGATCCCGCGCTCCTCGGCCAGCCGGTTCACGGCCGTGGGGGAGCGGCGGGTGTCGATGGGGCCGCCCATGAGGGTCATGGAGCGGGGGATGCAGGGATCGTTCTCGGCCTCAAGGCGCGCGACCGCTGCGATGACCGGAACCGCCGGCTGGCACACGGCCATCAGGTGCAGGTCCGGGCCGAACTCCCGGCACAGGGCTTTGATGTAGTCGATGTAGTCGTCGAGATCGAACCGCCCCTCGGCCAGGGGCACCATCCGGGCATCGATCCAGTCCGTGATCATCACCTGATGGGTTGGCAGGAAAGTCTCCACGGTGCCGCGCAGGAGCGTGGCGTAGTGGCCGGACATGGGCGCCACGATCAGGAGCTTCGGCTGGCTCCTGGCGGCAGGATGGTCCCGCTCGAAGGAGATGATGCGGCAGAACGCGTGCTCCCACACGATCCGTTCCGTAACCGCCACCTTGGCCCCGTCGATCACGGTGGTGGGCAGGTCGAAGGCGGGCTTGCCGTAACGGCGGGTGGTGCGTTCGAACAGCTCGCAGGCGGCGGACACGGTCCGGCCATAGGGGGTATTGGTGAGCGGATTGCCAGGATTGTCAAAGAAATGCTTCGTCATATCGGAGGCCGCACGGGCGGGGCTCAAAAGCCAGTGCGCAGTATCGTACCAAACATAAGAAAAGTTCATCTGTGTCCCCAAAGGCCGGGTGCCTGGTTCTCACCCAATGCGGTAGGCTTTATCCTCAACCGTAATTTTAAGATTAAAGTTCCTTCAGCCTATTGCAACAAACTTGTCGATCCACTGCAAAAACCGTCACCATACTTTGGTTTCAGAGGGTTGCCTGAGGATTGCATGGTGCTTTCCAAGTCGTTGATAGGAAAATAGGCTGAAGGCTTCGGCTTGGCGAACAGGGGGGCGGCCCTATTCTGTTCGATGATGTTCAGAATCGAACCGAAGAACCTGACGCACCACGCCCGGCACCTGCGCCTGGACACCCTTGTGCGTCTCCGGTGGCTCGCCGTTGCCGGGCAGTCCGCGGCGGTGATCGGGGTCCGCTTCGGCCTCGGCTTCCCCCTGCCCTTTGCCCTGTGCCTTCTGGTGATCGTCGCCTCGGTCTGGGTCAACCTGCTGCTGCGCATCCAGTACCCGGCAAGTCACCGGCTCAGCGACAACGTGGCCACGGCGCTGCTCGCCTTCGACATCCTGCAGCTTGCCGGCCTCCTCTATCTGACCGGGGGGCTGGAAAATCCCTTCGCCATGCTGTTCCTGGCGCCCGTGCTCATCTCGGCCACGGCCCTGACGCCCGAGCGGACCCTGGGGCTCGGCCTCCTGGCCGTGGGCTGCGCGACCTTTCTGGTGCTCGCGCACCGGCCCCTGCCCTGGTTCCCGGGGCAGACCTTCTCCCTGCCTTTCCTCTATGTGACGGGGATCTGGACCGCGATCCTGCTCGGCACGGCGTTCACGGGCATCTATGCCTGGCGCGTGGCCGAGGAGGCCCGCCAGCTCGCCCAGGCCCTTGCCGCCACCGAGCTGGTGCTCGCCCGCGAGCAGCACCTGTCCCAGCTCGACGGTCTGGCGGCCGCCGCGGCCCACGAGCTCGGAACGCCGCTGGCCACCATCGCGCTGGTCACCAAGGAGCTGAGCCATGCCATGCCCAAGGACGGCCCTGTGGGCGATGACCTGAGGCTCCTGCAGGAGCAGGTGGAGCGCTGCCGCACGATCCTGACGAAGCTCACCTCCATGGACGAGGAAGACGGGGGAGAGTTCCTGGAGACCGTCTCGCTCAGTCATCTGGTGGAGGATATCGTCGAGCCGCAGCGGGCGGTCGGCTTCGACGTGAAGGTGATCACCAAAGGCGACGGACCCGAGCCCATGTGTCGCCGCAATCCGGGGGTGGTCTACGGCTTGTCCAACATCCTCGACAACGCCACGGACTTTGCCGAGAGCCAGGTCACGATCGAAGCCTGCTGGTCGCCTCACGAGGTTTTCATCGAGATCCGGGATGACGGCCCCGGCTACGCGCCCGATATCCTGCTCAGGGTCGGCGAGCCCTACGTCACCACCCGCAGCGCTGCCGAGCGGAGCGAGGACAGCGAGGAGGGTGGAGGACTGGGCTTGGGGTTGTTCATCGCCAAGACCCTGGTCGAGCGATCGGGGGCCGAACTGACCCTGACGAACGCCGCCCCGCCGGCCTCGGGCGCCATCGCGCGGATCGTTTGGCCGCGTCAGGCGTTTGAACGAGGTGCGGCAATTTCGCCGCAGGGAGGTTCGCTGGAGCCTCTCAAAGATTAGGGGATGAATTCCCATATGAGAAGGGAGCCGGAGAGGCTCGCCTCATAGGGAAAGTCCTTAGGATGCAAGGAGATATTCTGATGGCCGATGCGCCTGCCGCATTCGAAGATCGCGCCGACAAGAGTCTCTTGATCGTCGACGACGACCGGCCGTTCTCGACCCGTCTGGCCCGCGCCATGGAAGGCCGCGGCTACCAGGTGCGCGTGGCCGAGAGCGTGGCGGACGGCATTGCGGCCGTTGAGAACGAACCGCCGGCCTTTGCCGTGATCGACATGCGCCTCGGCGACGGCAATGGGCTCGACGTGATCGAGCGCCTGAAGCACCGCCGCCCGGACGCCCGCGGCGTCGTTCTCACCGGCTACGGCAACATCGCCACCGCCGTCACGGCGGTGAAGATGGGCGCCTTCGATTATCTCGCGAAGCCCGCCGATGCGGACGAGATCCACGCGGCCCTCATGGCCCAGCCGGGCGAACGGGCCCTGCCTCCGGAAAACCCCATGTCGGCCGACCGGGTGCGCTGGGAGCACATCCAGCGCGTCTACGAACTGTGCGGCCGCAACGTCTCGGAGACGGCGCGGCGCCTCAACATGCACCGCCGGACCCTGCAGCGCATCCTGGCCAAGCGCGCGCCTCGCTAACCTGCTTTCAGAGCCGTCCGTCCGCGATCCTGTCGGGATCGGCCAGCGCGTGCAGCAGGGATGCGGCCGCGTGCGCAAAGCGCAGGGTCACGGCCTTGCGGCGCGCGCCCGCCAGCGGGTGACGGGACGCCTCGCGCAGGATCGCCGCGCCGAAGCTGTCGGCGATGATCAGGCCGCGATCCTCGGGAAGGATGTCGAAGGGCACGGTCTCCGGCACCGCGAAGTAGAACCGGTCGCAGAAATCCTCGTAATCGGGCCATTTCCGGTCGGCCCGGAAATCGGCCACGCTCGACTTGATCTCGATGATGGTAAGCGCCCCGTCGGGTGCGAGCGCGATGAGATCGGCGCGCCGGCCGTTGGCGAGGGTGAACTCCGGCAGCGTGACATGGCCGAGCTGCGAGAACAGGCGCCGCACGCCGCGCTGAACGCCGGCCGCCACCGGCGACTGGCGCCCGTCGGCGGGCAGGATGATGGGGCGGGAGAGGGCTGCGGACGAATCGGACATGCCGCGTAGGGTACCCACTGACCGTTCGGCTGCAACGGCTCCATTGTCGCGTTTCTATCGAAAGCGGCCCCACAGCACCGACGCCAGCGGCATGACGTGGTTGCGCCGGAGCGCGATGATCAGGACGCCGCACAAGGCGAGCCCCGTTCCCAGGGCCATTCGCCCGTCGAACTGGTCCCCGGTCACGAGAATGCCCAGGGCCACCGTCAGCAGCGGGTTCATGATGGTCAGGGGGGCGATCATGTTGGCGGGATATTTCCCGATCAGGCCATAATAGATCGTATGCGCCAGCAGGGACACGACGAGGGCGGAAAACAGAAGCGCCGCCACGAAGCCCCAGCCGGCCGCCATCGCCTTGTCCACCTGACCGGTCTCCAGCGACGTCGTCAGGAGGATCATGGGCGCCACCGACGCCAGCCCGATCCAGGCCTGGAACTGAAGCGGCTTCACGCCGACGATCTGCTTCATCATCACGGCGGCAAGCGATCCGACCGCGGCGGAGGCCAGGATCAGGACGAGCCCGCCCGAGAGCGGAAACCCGGCGTTGGGGTCCCACATCACCAGCACGCCGCCGACGAAGGTGAGCGCAATGCCCAGGCCCCGCCTCCAGTAGATCTTCTCCCCCAGCATGGCGACGGAGAGAAGCGTGGTGATCGGCAGGCCGAGCTGGCTGACGATCGCGGCGCTGGAGGGACTGGCCGTCCTGATGCCGAGGAAGAACAGGGCGAAGCCGCCGCCGCCCATCAGGAATCCGACCAGAAGGATGCGCCATCGCGGGCGCGGCGCCGGCAGCAGCCAGGGCAGGGCGAGCACGGCCACGATGCCGAAGCGCACGGCCGCGTAGAACAGGGGCGGGATCTCCATCCCTGAGACGACGATCTTGCTGACGATGGTATGGGCCGCCCACAGGAAGCAGACGAGAAACATCAGGAAGAGATCGCGAAGGGCCATGGTGTTGCATAGCTCGGCAGTGCGGAGGGTTGCAAATGCCGGAAGCGAGGGGCTGGCATGCCGGCAGGCGATGGAACCGCCTTTTCCGACCGCGCGACGTTTCCCGGGCCTCGACCAGCGCCGTCCGAAGCGGATTCATTCCACGCTTCGCCCGAGACGTGGTTCCTCACGCCGCAGGGCCGTTCAGGAACCGATCGCGTTGCCGCCACGTTCGCCCGGATCGTTCACGGATGCGGAGGTCCGCTTGCAAGCCGACACCAGGATTACTCTCGAGCGCATCGAGGGTTACATCGAGGGCTTTTGGTGGATCCTTCCCAATCTCGGCATCGCCCTTGTCGTCTTTTCTCTTTGCCTGATTGCCGCGAGCGTCGCGCGCCGGGCCGTGCTGCGGGTGTTTCGGCGGCGCAGCCGTTCCGATCTTGCCACCATGCTGGCGGGAACGGCGCGTTGGGGAATCATCGGACTTGGGCTTCTGATCGTCGCCACGGTCATCTTCCCGTCGATCAAGCCGGCGGATCTCCTCTCGACCCTCGGCATCGGCTCCGTCGCCATCGGATTCGCCTTCAAGGACATCCTGCAGAACTGGCTGGCCGGCCTTCTCATCCTCCTGCGCCAGCCGTTCCGACCCGGCGACCAGATCGTCGTCGGCAAGCACGAGGGCACGGTCGAGCACATCGAGGCGCGGGCGACGCTGATCAAGACCTACGATGGCCGCCGGGTGATCATTCCCAACAGCTCCGTCTATACCGACGCCGTGACGGTCAACACCGCCTTCCCGCTCCGCCGCAGCCAGTACGATGTGGGCATCGGGTACGGCGACGACATCGACCGCGCCTGCGGGATCATCCTCGATGCCATTCGCAACCTGGAAGGCGTGGCGGAGGACCCGCCGCCGGAAGCGTTCGCCTGGGAGCTCGACGGCTCGACCGTCAATGTCCGCGTCCGGTGGTGGACCCACTCCAAGCGCTCCGAGGTGGTTCGGACCCAGGGCCGTGTGATCCGGGCGATGAAGAAGGCCCTGTCAGAGGCCGGCATCGACCTGCCCTTCCCTACCAATGTCGTTCTTCTGCACGACCAGACGGAGGAAGCGGATGGGGACCGCAGCCGCCAGCGGGAGGGCTGGCCCGTCGAGGGCAATTCAGCTGCCCGCCGCCTGAACGGGGTCGAGGACGAGCCCGAGCGCAGGCCGCGGGCGCGGCGCCGGTCCTGATCATCGCGGCGGCGGCGAATTCCTCCGCGAACTCCGAGCTCTTCCTAATGCAGCATGAGGTGATGCGGCGACAGGTTCTCCAGCATGTCGCGCAGGTCTTCCATATGCGGATTGATGCCGAGCGCGATCTGGAAGGCGGCGCGCGCCTCGTTGAGGTGCCCGTTGCGCAGGCAGATATTGCCGAAGCCGGCGATGGCGCCGAAGTGGCGCGGCTCGAGGCGCAGGGTTTGGGCGATGTCGAGCAGGCTGTCCGCGTCGCGTTTCTCGATGGACGCGAGGGTGGCGCGCTTGTTCCAGGCCTCCGGCCAGTCCGGGTACATGGCGACCAAATGATCGAGCAGGGGCTTGGCCTTCTTGAGCGAGCCCGACCCTAAAGCCTCCACGGCCGCCGCCATGGTCTCCTCCGCGATCCGGTCCTCGTGCGAGCTCCACAGGGCCCAGATCTGGTCTTCGATCTCCTCCACCGGCCGAGGCGGCTCGTCCATGGCGAGTTCCTGGAAGAGGGCGGTCAGGCGGCGCGGCAGCTCCGGGCATGGGGTGCGGACGGGAACCTCGAGAACGAGCTGGAAGACCGGATCGAGCGGCAGGGGGGACATCATGGGTGGGCTCACCGATCCTCCGTGGCAGGTAGCCAAGGCAAGGGACATAGAGTCGAAGCGCGGCACGGCGAGAGGGCAAAACGGTACCGATTGCCGAATGCGGGAAACGGCTCCCGTGTGTCCGGGCGCACTTTTTAGGTGCTATTCCCCTCCACCGAGTCGAAAATTGTTCTAGGCTCCGCTAACGTCACCGCAACCGAACGATCATTGGAGCTGTCCTTGGGAGCCGTCATCGAGCGCGACCCTCTGCGCCTGGCCTGGAGAACCTCGCCCCTCCGCCATCTTGCCGGCTTCGGCCTGCTGATGCTGGCGGGCTTTCTGATCCTGATCGGCCTCGATCTGGTCCGGCAGATCGTCGACCGGGCGACCGGCGGCGCTGACGCCTGGAATGGGCCGGCCGCCTTCCTGCGGATCGCTCTGGCTCCGCCGGCCGACCTGTGGCCGGGATCCCTGGTTCTGTTTCCCGGCTTTGCCCTCGATCCTGAAACCTTCGCCCTTGCGGCCGTGATCGGCGTGCTGGCCATCCCTCTGCTCATCGGCCTGATCCTTGTGGCCCTCGAATGGGTGGCGGTCGGGATCGGCGTGCGGATGCTGACGCGAGCCCAATCGGCCGCCCTCGACATCATCCTGAAAGCGCCCTCCGCCTCCCACGACGAGATCGCCATGATCTCGGCGCTCGCCTCCCGGGGTCTGGCCCGCGAAAACGGCGTCCTGGGTTCGAGCCTCCTGATCCCGGTGAAGCTCGGCGGCATGATCGGGCTGGCCTGCGCCTATGTGTTCGTCACGGACTGGCACCTGGGTGCCGTTCTGGCCGTGGTCCTTGCCCTCGGCATGGTTGTCAGCGCGCGCCGGACCCTCCTGCGCTTCGACGCCGCCGCGGCCCGCCACCGGGAAGGGGAAGAGGCCCAAGGGGTGTTCGCGGATCTCGAGCAGCGCCTGCCGGCCCTGCGCGCCCATGGCACTGCGCCTTTCGAGCGCGACCGGGTGCGCCGGGCCCTCTTAAGCGGCCATCGCCCGGTGATGCGGGAGGAATACCGCCTGGCCGTCACCGAGGCCGCCTCCGCGGCCGTGCTCATGATCGCCCCCCTGGCTGTTCTGGCTCTCGGCGCCTGGTTTTCGCAATCTCGTCCTTTGACGGCCGGAACGGTCGCGGCCAGCGTGCTCGCGGCGGCGCTCGCCGCCTACGGCACCCGCGAGGTGGTCCAGTGGCACCGGCTGATCATGCGGGCGCGGGCGCTGCTCATCGACCTCGGCAAGGGCCTGGCGCCGCTGAAGCTGCGTGCGGCTCTGAAGGGAAAGGCCAGCCTGCCGGACAACGGCGCGCTCGTGGCCCAGGGCGTCTCGGCCTACGACCCCCCGAGCGGCGCCCGCGTCGCATCGGTCAACCTCACCCTCGCCTTTCCGTCCCACGTGGCCCTGGTGGGTGACGGGGATGCGGGCCCGAGGCTCCTTGCGGCGCTCATGAGCGGCCAGCTGCCGCCCTCCATGGGCCGCCTGACCTATGGCGGCGTGGACCTCGCCGCCGCCAACCCCGTGGAGCGCAGCCAGCGCATCGCCTTCACGGGATCGACGGTGCTGATCGAGGGCAGCCTCAAGGACAACCTGCTCTATGGCTGCTCCGCGCCGGCGGGCGAACTCAACCACCGCCTGTCCGAGGCGATCGCCGTTGTTGGGCTCGAGCGACTGACCCATGCCCGCGGCCTGTCCGGCACGATCGATCCGGCCCAGGAGCCGAAGTTCGCGGCCGCCATCGTGGAGGCGCGCCGCTTCGTCGAGGCGGCGCTCGCCGCCGAGGACCTGGACCGCTTCGTCGACCCCTTCAGCGCGACGCGCTACAACCGCTATTCGACGATCGGCGAGAACCTGCTCTTCGGAAAGCCGATCGGCGATGCCTTCCGTGAGGATCGCCTGTCGGGTCACCCCTTCGTGCGCGCCATTCTGGAGGCCAACGAGCTCACCAAGCCGCTCGCCCGGATCGGCCTATCGATCGCGACCAGCATGATCGAGATCTTCTCGGAGATTCCGGACGGTTCCCCCCTCTTCGACCGCTTCTCCTTCTTCTCGGCGGCGGACCGGCCCTATTTCCAGGATCTCGTCGACCGGAAGAACGAGCAGCGGCGCAGCGACCAGACCTCCCGCGATCAGGAACGCCTGATCGGCCTCGCGCTCCGCTACAACGAGAGCCGGCACCGCCTGGGGCTCCTCGAACCGGACCTGGAGGAGCGCATCCTCGTGGCCCGGGCCGATTTTGCCCGCATGCTGCCGGTGAGCCTGAAGTCCTCGATCGAGTTCTACGACGAGGCGCGGTTCTGCGCGGCGGCGAGCATTCAGGACAACCTGCTCTTCGGCCGCATCGCCGCCGACCAGGCGGGCGCCCTCGAGGCGGTGCAGGAGGTGACCCGCCGGGTGCTGACCCAGCGCGGCCTCGACGGCGAGGTCTCGCGCATCGGGCTCGACACGCCGATCGATCCGCAAGGGGACGACCTGACCCTGACCGAGCTTGCTGCCGTCGATCTCGTGCGCGGCCTCGTGCGCCGGCCGAGCATCCTGGTGGTCCAGCGGGCGCTCGACGGCCTGCCGGGACCGGCCGCCGACAAGCTGGTGATGAGCCTGCGCCGGGCCCTCGTCGGCCGCGGCCTGATCCTGGTGACGCCCGAGATTTCGCCGGCCATGGATCAACCGCCCTTCGATGCTGTTATCCGTTTCGAGCGGGGCGAGCCCGTGATGGAGCGCCGCACCCGGCGGCTGGAGGCGTTAAGTGCGTGACATATTTCGCCTTGACCAGCCGTCCTTCTCGGGGGCAGCTTACCGCGGTCCATGTGCGCCAGCGCACATAAGTGGGGTTTTCGATCCATCATGATCCTGCCATGGTAAGGCGTGTTGCATCCTCCGAGGCGTTGCAGGTCCGATTTTGGGGCACTCGCGGCTCCACCTGCGCATCCGGACCTCAGTTCGTCGAATTCGGATCGCACACGCCTTGCGTCGAGGTCCGATGCGGCGAGCGTCTCTTCATCCTCGATGCGGGCACCGGCCTGTCCTCCCTAGGCATGGAACTCGGCCAGAACGCTCCCGACAAGATCGACATCCTCCTCAGTCACCTTCACCTCGACCACATCAGCGGCCTGCCCTTCTTCAAGCCGGCCCTCCTCGCCAAGGAGCGCGTGATCCGCACCTATTGCGGTCATCTCGATGGCGAGAGCGCCATGGAGCCCTTGGGGAGGCTCTTCGCACCGCCCCTGTTTCCCGTCCGCCTCGGCCAGCTTCCGGCCCGGTTCGAATATCACGGCTTCAGGGCCGGGGAGCCGATCACCTTCGACGACGGAACCCGGATCGACACCCACCTTCTCAACCACCCGGGCGGCGCCACCGGCTATCGGCTCAGCCACGGCGGTCGCAGCGTCTGCTACATCAGCGACGTGGAGCACAGCGACCCCTGGCCCGATCCGGATCTCGCCGCCTTCGTCCGGGACACCGACCTCATGATCTTCGACGGCATGTTCTCGGATGCCGAATATTCGTACTGCCGCGGCTGGGGCCATTCCACCTGGCAGAAGGGCGTGGAACTCTCGAAAACCGCCGGCGTGAAGGCGCTGGCGATCTTCCATCTCTACCCCGGCCACGACGATGCCTATCTGAAGGCCGCCGAGGCCGAGATGCAGGCCGTGATGCCCACCGCCTTCATGGCCCGCGAACGCCAGTTCATCGCCTTCGTGCCCGCTGTCGACGAGACGGTTGCGGACGAGGCGCAGACCGGCGAGGTGCCGGCGATCTGACGCATCGTGCGGGTCCGGAGGGCCACATCATGAAAGATGAACCTGGTTTCGCTGAGGCGGACCTCCGGTTCCGCGCGAGACCATGCGCCGCTTTGAGGGATCGAGTATCGGATCGATCCCGAAAGTGCCTTCCACTTTTGGGTCCGATGCTCTAAGCGGGCCATTCATGACCTCCCCCATACTCGTCACCGGTGCGGCCGGGTTCATCGGCTTCCATGTTGTGCAGAGGCTCCTGGCCGATGGGCACCAGGTGGTGGGCGTCGACAGCTTCACGCCCTATTACGATGTCGGCCTGAAAGAGGCCCGCTTCGCCAGGCTGAGCCCCCACAACACCTTTCTCGGCGAGCGCCTGGACCTTGCCGACCAGCAGGCCACCCGCGACCTGTTCCGGCACCACCGCTTCGAGCGTGTGATCCATCTCGCCGCCCAGCCGGGCGTGCGCTTCGTCGATCCCCAGCCCTATGCGGCCTCGAACCTGATGGGCTTCATGAGCATGCTGGAGGCCTGCCGGCACGGGGAGGTGCAGCATCTCGTCTACGCCTCGTCGAGCTCGGTCTACGGCGCCAACCGCAAGCTGCCCTTCTCGGAGCACGACACGACGGATCACCCGATCAGCCTCTACGCCGCCACCAAGAAGGCCAACGAGGTGATGGCCCATTCCTACGCGTCCCTGTTCGGGCTCCCCTCCACGGGCCTGCGCTTCTTCACCGTCTACGGTCCCTGGGGCCGGCCCGACATGGCGGTGTACAAGTTCACTCACGCCATCAGTGAGGGCCGCGAGATCCAAGTGGCGAATGCGGGCCAGGTCCGGCGCGACTTCACGTATGTGGACGACATTGTGGAGGGCATCGTGCGCCTGGTCGACCGCGCGCCCTCAGGCGATCCGGCCTGGAATGCGGAGGATCCCGATCCGGCCACGAGTGCTGCGCCGCACCGGGTCTACAACATCGGCAACGACTCGCCCGAAGAGGTGAACCGTCTCATCGCCCTCATCGAGGACGCCCTGGGCAAAAAGGCCAACCGCGTCGACGTGCCCCTGCCGCCCGGCGACGTGCTGGAGACCCGCGCGGATGTGACGGACCTTCGCCGCGACGTGGGCTTTGCGCCCGCGACATCGCTCGAGGAGGGCATCAGGCGCTTCGTCGCGTGGTATCGCGCGTATCACGGGGCGTGAGCGCATGACCGTTGACGCCGTGGTGACCGTTGTTCTGTCATTCAGCCTGATTGGGGCTGCCCTTCTCTCGGCGGGGCTTATCGTAGTCCTGAAGCCGCTGCTCGTCCGCTATGCGCTGGCTCGTCCCAATGCCCGCTCGAGCCACAAGGTGCCGACCCCGCAGGGTGGGGGGATCGCGGTCGTCGGCGCGGCCCTCCTTGTGAGCGCCGCAGCCCTGCTCGCCCTCGACTCTCCGCTCACGTCCTTTCTCGTTGTTGCAGCCGCCGCCATCGGGCTGGCTCTTGTAGGCGCCATCGACGACATCCGCCCGTTGCCGGCCATCTTTCGCCTCCTGTTTCAGATTGTGGCGGTAGCCGCGATCGTTCTCGTCAGCGGCGTCCGCATCCTGCCCGAAACCGTTCCCCTGACGATGGAGCAAGCGCTTCTCATATTCGGCGGCGTCTGGTTCGTGAATCTCGTGAACTTCATGGACGGGCTCGATTGGATCACCGTTGCCGAGATGGCGCCGATTACGGCCTTCATCGCCGTGCTCTGGTTGCTGGGCTTCCCTCCGGCACCTGCAATCGTCGCTGCCTCGCTCTGCGGCGCGCTCCTCGGCTTCGCCCCCTTCAACAGGCCCGTCGCACGGCTCTTCCTCGGCGACGTCGGCTCGCTGCCCATCGGGCTTCTCGTCGGCTGGATGCTGCTGCACCTTGCCGGAACGGGTGGGCTCGCGGCCGCTCTCCTGCTGCCGCTCTACTATCTCATGGACGCCACCATCACCCTGCTGCGCCGCTTACGCCGCCGCGAAAAGGTATGGGAGGCGCATCGCAGCCATTTCTACCAGAAGGCCACCGACAACGGCTTCTCGGCCCTCGACGTCAGCGGCCATGTGTTCGGGCTCAACCTTGTCCTCGCCGGCCTCGCCGCTATGACATTGGTCTGGCCCTCGGGCACCGTGCAGGTTGCGGCGCTTGTCCTAGGGGTCATCCTCGTCAGCCTGGTCCTCAGGCGCTTTTCCACCCCCCGCCAGACAATTCCTTTGGAGGTTTCCCGATGAACGCACCCCTGATTGCCCTGACCGGCTCGACGGGTTTCATCGGACGACATCTCCTCACCGAGCTCCCCAAGCGCGGCTACCGGGTCAGGGTGCTGCTGCGCCGCCCTTCCGAGGTGCCGGCGGGGGCCGCGAGCGCCGTGATCGGCGATATCGCCTCGCCGCACAACATGGCAGCCGCCCTGCGGGACGTGGACATGGTGATCCACTCGGCGGGCCTGGCGCATGCCATGTCGGGCCGTCCGGAGGACGATTACCGCAGCATCAACACGCAGGCGACGGTGAAGCTCGCCCAGGCTGCCGAGCGGGCCGGCGTGAAGCGCTTCGTCTTCCTGTCCTCGATCCGGGCGCAGAGCGGTCCTTCCACTGAGCGCGTGCTGACGGAGGACATGGAGCCGAAACCCACGGATGCCTATGGCCGCTCCAAGCTCGAAGCCGAGCACGGCCTGGCCGAACTCAGGCTGGACTGGGCGGCCCTTCGCCCGGTTCTCGTCTACGGCCCCGGCGTGAAGGGCAACATGGCCGCCCTGCTCGGCCTCGCGCGGTCGCCCTGGCCCCTGCCGCTCGCGGGCTTGAGGGCCAAGCGGTCGCTTCTCTCCCTCGACAATCTGGCGGCGGCGGTGGACACGGTCCTGAAAACGGACGGGCCTCTCAGGCGACCCTTCATCGTGGCCGATCCGGAGCCGGTGACGATTCCCGAAATGGTAACGGCGCTCCGCAAGGGTCTCGGGCGTGGGCCGGGGCTGATCCCGGTTCCGTCCTTCGTTCTGCAGGGAGCGGCGGCTCTCGCGGGCAAAGGCGAGGCCTATCAGCGTCTGGCGGGCTCCCTCGTGGCAAGCCCGGAGGCCTTGCGGCGCTTAGGCTGGCAGCCGGTCAGTTCGACGCGAGACGCGCTTGCGGAACTGGCGCGGCAGGCGGGGGAGCAGGCTTCCGGCGCTTGAACTCCGGGATCGCCTCCTCGAACACCCGCTCGGCCAGGGTACGGTCGCCCTCCGCGAGGGCACGGTCCAGGATCCTGAGCCATTGCTCGACCCGCTCGCGGTCGGCGAAGATCGGCTTGGCGGCCATGACGCCGTCGATGCCGATTTCCGTGCGCGGCTCCTCGCGGGCGAAGAGGATCTCGTGCAGGCGCTCGCCGGCCCGGGCCCCGGTGACGGCGATCTCGATATCCTCCCCCGGCTCGTAGCCGGCAAGCCGGATCATGCGCTCGGCAAGCTCATAGATGCGCACGGGCTGGCCCATCTTCAGCACGTAGACCGAGGCGCGCTCGTCCCCGTTGGAGCGCTCCGTCAGGGAGCGGCTTTCCTCCGCGTGGGACGCGGAGGTGAGCACCAGATCCGCCGCCTCGCGGGTGGTCATGAAATAGCGCACCATGTCCGGGTGGGTGACCGTGACCGGTCCGCCGCGGGCGATCTGCGCCTTGAATTTCGGCACCACGGAGCCGACGGATCCCAGCACATTGCCGAATCGCACCGCGATGGTGCGGGTGGCGCCGTTGCGGCCCATGAACTCGGCATCGAGCGCCTGGCCGTACATCTCGGCAAAGCGCTTGGTGGCCCCTAACATGGAGACCGGATCGATGGCCTTGTCGGTGGAGATCATCACGATGGTGTCGGCCCCCGCCTCGACCGCCGCATCGGCCACGTTCACCGAGCCGAAGACGTTGGTCTTGATGCCCTCGGTCCAGTTCTTTTCGAGATAGGGCACGTGCTTGAGGGCGGCTGCGTGGAAGACCACCTCCGGCTTGAACGCGTTCATGACCTCGCGCACCCGCTCCCGGTCGCGCACGTCGGCAATGACGCCGTCCACGTTGGTGTCGCTGGACAGGAGGGTCGGGTTCTCCAGGATGTGGTGCAGGGACGGCTCGGAGCTTTCGAGGATCATGAGATCGCTCGCCCCGAAGGCCACCGCGCGGGTGCAGATCTCGGACCCGATGGACCCGCCCCCGCCCGTGACGAGCACGCGCTTGCCGCGGATGAAGGCCTCCAGCCGCTGCCGGTCGATCTGCACGGTGGGGCGCAGGAGCAGGTCCTCGATCTCCAGCGGCGCGAGTTCGGCGTTGCGCATGCCTTCGCCGAGGCTCGTCACCCGCACCAGCGGCAGGCCGAGACGGCGGGCGCGGGCGAGCAGCCTGTCCGGGTTCGCCTCCGGCATCAATGCGCTCGGAGTCGCCACCAGCCGGCGGATGGGAATGCCACGCTCCTGGAAGTCCTGGACGACCTGGTCGAGGTCGTCGAATGTGCCCAGCACCGGGACGCCGCGCATGGACTGGCCGAGATCGTCGGTGCGGTAGGAGAGGATGCCCTTCGGCTGGATCTTCTTGACGGTGCCGGACTCGATGGCCCGCAGGATCACCTCGATGTCGCTGCCGCGCCCGAGCAGCAGGGTCGGCGTGCTGGCCTCGCGCTGCAGGCTGTTCCGGGACCGGGCATATTTCAGGTAGCGGAAGGCCAGCCGCGGGCCGCCCAGCAGGAACATCTGGATCAGCCAGTAGAGGGCGATCGAGATCTTGCCCAGGAAGAAGGTGCCCAGGAACTGCGGCGAGACGAGAATGTAGTCCACCACCAGCAGGCTCATCGCCAGAATGCTGGAGGCCCGAAAGATGTTGAACAGGTCCGGCAGGGAGGCGAAGCGCCACTTGGAGCGGTAGAGGTGGGAAAACCAGTAGACCACGCCCGCAAAGGCGATGAAGGGCGGCAGGAAGAGCGGCAGGTGGACGAGCCGCTCGCTGAGGAGCGTTCCCTCGAAACGCACGAAGAACGTCGCGACAACGGCCACGCCCGTCATCACGAGATCATGTATAACGATGAGAGTTTTCTTGAAGTCCTGCCGATTCATAGCCCTGCCGTCTGCTGCTTCGGGGTATCGGATGGGCTCACATCTTTGTCAATGTAACTCTGTCGCCTCAACGATGCCTCCGGCGCAAGCTCCTCACCCGTCGGACAGAGGGCTCTGTGCGATCACCAGAAGGCGGTCTGCCTCCCGGGCAACGCGCGCCCGGATGCCGAAGCTGGAGGCGAGCCGGGCTTCGGTCATGACCGCCTCGGGAGGGCCCGAGGCTTCGACTTTTCCCTGATTCAGCAGGACGATATGGTCGGCGAAACCGGCTGCCAGATTCAGGTCGTGCAGGATCGCCACCACGGTCGCGCCGGTGCGGGCATGGGCCTTGAGCACCTCGAGCACTATGAGCTGGTGGCGCGGATCGAGGGCGGCAACGGGCTCGTCGGCCAGGAGCACCGGCGCCTGCGTCGCGAGCGCGCGGGCGAGCAGCATGCGGGCGCGCTCCCCGCCGGACAGGGAGGTGGCGAGTCGGTTCTCAAAGCCCTGCAGCCCGACGGACCGGAGCGCCGCCTCGACCGCCGCCCGGCCTTGTTCCGGCAGAGCGTCCGGCTCCTCGCCATGAGGCAGGCGGCCCAGCGCGACGACGCCCGCGACCGGCAGGGGCCAGGCCACCCCGCCGCCCTGCGGCAGATAGGCGACGGCCCGCGCCCGTTCGGACGCCCGCATCCGGGCAACCGAGGTTCCATTCAGGTCAACCTTTCCGCCCGAGGGCCTCATCAAGCCGGCCATGGCCCGCATGAGGGTCGTCTTTCCGGCGCCATTGGGCCCGATCAGCGCCGTCAGGCGCCCGGGCTCGGGGGACAGGTCGATGCCCTGGAGGACGCGGCGGGGGCCCAGATCAACCGTGAGGGAGAGGATTTCCAGGCGCATCATGCGGGCGTCTCCACCAACTCCGCCCTGCGGCGGGCGATCACCCACAGGAAGAACGGAACGCCGAGCAGGGCCGTCAGGACCCCGACCTTGACCTCGGCTCCGGACGGGATGAGGCGCACGGCGCAATCCGCCGCCAGCAGCAGGGCTGCTCCCGCAAGGCCTGCGGGAACGAGCGTGCGCGCCGGATCGTAGCCGGCGAAGGGCCGCACGAGATGGGGCGCCACCAGGCCGACGAAGCCGATGGACCCGGCAACCGCCACCGAAGCGCCCGTGCCGATGGCGGCTCCGGCGACGATCAGTCCCCTGAGCCGCGCCACGTCCGTCCCGAGGCTGCGCGCCGTCTCCTCGCCGAGCGTCAGGGCCCGCAGGCCCGACGAAGCCTTCAGGATCAGGAGCGAGGCCAGGAGAATGAAGGGCATGCCGAGCCCCACATGGACCATGGAACGGTCCTCGAAGGAGCCCAGCAGCCAGAACACGATCTCCGTGACGGCGAAGGGGTTGGGCGAGAGGCTGATGGCGAGCGACGTGCCGGCTCCCGCAAGGCTGCCGACCGCAAGGCCGGCGAGAACGAGCACCACGATGGTGGTGCTTCTCCCCGCTACCGCCACCACGAGGGCGATCGACAGGAGAGCCCCGGCGATGGCCGCTAAGGGCAGGGCCCAGGACAGGGTGCCGACGAGGCCGGAATAGATCACGAGCACGGCTCCGAAGGCCGCCGCCTGCGGCGCCCCGAACACCGCCGTATCGGCGAGCGGATTGCGCAGCAGGCCCTGCAGCCCCGCGCCCGACAGTCCGAAGATCCAGCCGATGAGAAGGGCCAGAAGGGTGCGCGGCAGGCGGATCTCCCGCACGACGATGCTCGCCGCCCCCTGATCCGACGCGAGCGCCTTGAGCGCCTTGACGATCGAGATCGGCGCCGGGCCGATCACCAGGGAGGCGAGGCTCAGTGCGGCGATGAGGACGATGAGACCGGGGATGAGGGGCGAGCGGCGGAGGGGCATGGATGGCGGCTTCGTTGCTCCATCGATAGAGCATGAAAGGCCGGGATGGCAAAGCACCCCATACATCGTCATCCCGGACGGCAAAGCCGATCCGGGATCGTTCGACAAGCGTGGGGCGCGTTCACCTCTCCCGTCCCAAGTCGGGCGTTCCCGACTTGGGCCAGCAAAAGCAGATCTCGGGAATACCCGAGATCCGGGGAGAAGGAGACCCGCGTTCCATCCTGCACGCGATCCCGGGTCTTCGCAGTGCTCCGTGCGGGACGACACCCGAAAGTCCTGCAGAATGCGGGTTCGATCTCCTGACGCTCCATGGTACGAAGCGGATCAGCACCCTGGTAAACATCGATTGAGAGAGCGGCATGAACCGTCTTTTCGCCAACCTGCCCACCACGATCTTCGAAGTGATGTCGAGCCTGGCCCGGGAGACCGGCGCCATCAATCTCGGCCAGGGCTTTCCGGACGATCCGGGACCGGAGGACGTGCGGCGGGCGGCGGCGGATGCGGTTCTCAACGGCTACAACCAGTATCCGTCGATGATGGGCATTCCGGAGCTGCGCACGGCAATCGCGGCCCATTACCGGCACTGGCAGGGGGTCGATCTCGATGCGAACACCGAAGTGATGGTGACCTCGGGCGCCACGGAGGCGCTGGCGGGCGCGATCCTGGGCATCGTGGAGCCGGGCGACGAGGTGGTGCTGTTCGAGCCCATGTACGATGCGTATCTTCCCCTCGTGCGACTCGCCGGCGGCGTGCCGAAATTCGTCACCCTGCAGCCGCCGCATTTCCGCCTGACGGAAGAAGCGCTGGCCCAGGCCTTCTCGCCGAAGACCAAGGCGGTTGTGTTCAACAACCCGCTCAATCCGACGGCCACAACATTCTCAGACGAGGATCTGAACCTGCTGGCCGATTTCTGCCGAAGGTATGATGCCATCGCGATTTCGGACGAGGTCTGGGAGCATGTGGTGTTCGACGGCAGACAGCACAGGCCGATCCTGGCGCTCGACGGCATGCGCGAGCGCTCGGTGAAGATCGGGTCGGCCGGAAAGATCTTCAGCCTCACGGGCTGGAAGGTCGGCTTCGTGTGCGCCGCCCCGCATATCCTGAAGGTGCTGGCGAAATCCCACCAGTTCCTCGCCTTCACCACCGCGCCGAACCTGCAGGCCGCGGTGGCCTACGGGCTCACCAAGGACGATGCCTACTTCGATGGCATGCGCAAAAACTTCGCCCGCAGCCGCGACCGCTTCACGGACGGCTTGAGGACGCTGGGCTTCGACGTGATCCCGAGCCAGGGAACCTACTTCGTCAACATCGACATCGCGCCCTTAGGCGAGACCGACGACGTCTCCTTCTGCCGACGCCTTGTCACCGAGCACGGAGTCGCGGCGATCCCGGTCTCCGCCTTCTACGCGGAGGGCGCCGTGAAGAACGTGGTGCGCTTCTGCTTCGCCAAGAAGGATTCGACCCTCGATGCCGGCCTGGAGCGGCTGGCGAAGGCGATCAAAAAGGCTGCCTGAAAACCGGCAGCCGGGGCAACAACTTGGACATTGTTTCTTCGCTCAGAATTTCCTAGCCTGCTCCCGTCAACAATCTCATCTTGAGGAGTTCCCACCCCTGATGTTCCGTCTTCTCGCTTCCGTTGCCCTCACCTTAGGGCTTGTGACCGCCGCCGCCGCCCAGGAGCGCGTGGTCAACGTCTACAACTGGTCCGACTATGTGGATCCGAAGGCGCTGGACGAGTTCACGAAGCAGACCGGCATCAAGGTGGTCTACGACACCTACGACAACAACGAGATCGTCGAGACCAAGCTTCTGGCCGGCAAGTCGGGCTACGACATCGTGGTGCCGTCGGGGCCCTTCGTGCAGCGCCTGATCGGCGCCAAGGTGTTCCAGAAGCTCGACAAGGCGAAGCTGCCGAACCTCGCCAACCAATGGCCGGAAGTGACGCAGCGCCTCGCCGTGTTCGATCCCGGCAACCAGTTTGCCGTGAACTACATGTGGGGCACCACCGGCATCGGCATCAACGTCAAGAAGGTCAAGGAAGCCCTAGGCGACGTGCCGCTCAACACCTGGGACCTGGTGCTGAAGCCCGAGGTGTCCTCGAAGCTGAAGGCCTGCGGCATCTACATGCTGGACTCGCCCGAAGACCTCTTTCCCGGCGTGCTCGCCTATCTCGGCATGAACCCCGACTCCAAGCGCGTCGAGGACCTGAACAAGGCAGGCGACGCCCTGTTCCGGGTGCGCGGCAACATCCAGAAGTTCCACTCCTCCGAGTACATCAACGCGCTCGCCAACGGCGACATCTGCGTGGCGGTGGGCTATTCGGGCGACATGATCCAGGCCAAGAGCCGGGCCGAAGAGGCCAAGAACGGCGTCGAGGTCGGCTATGTCATTCCCCGCGAGGGTGCGCTGATGTGGTTCGACAGCTTCGTGATCCCGGCGGACGCCAAGAACGTGGCCGAGGCGCATGAATTCATCAACTTCATGCTCCGCCCCGAGATCGCCGCCATGAACACGAACTTCGTGTCCTACGCCTCCGGCAACCTCGCCGCGAAGCAGCACATCGACAAGGCGATCCTCGACAACCCCGGCATCTATCCGGACGAGGCCACCATGAAGCGGCTCTTCACCAACACGGCCTACGACGAGCGCTCCCAGCGCACCGTCACCCGTCTCTGGACCCGGGTGAAGACCGGCCGTTAATCCGCCGCTCAGCTTCCGTGGCGCACATTCGGCGCGCCCGCCAAGCCTCGCCTCAGGGCGAGGCTTTTTCGTTTGAACAGGATATCCCGTCATGCGTTCCGTAGCCGTCGCACTCCTCGCAATCAGCCTGGTCTCTCCCGTCTTTGCGCAGGCTCCCACCTCTCCACGCCAGCCCACGATCAGCGTGATGGGCGCGGGCGAGGCGGAGCTGAAGCCGGACTTCGCGCGCATTCATGTGACGGTGGCAACGCAGGCCGAGACGGTGGCGCAGGCAAGCGCCGCCAACAATACCGCCACGGAGCGGGTGCTCGCCCGCATCCAGGGCCTCGGCATCAAGCGCGAGGATATCCGGACAGTGAATTTCCAGGTCTTCCAGACACCCCAACAGGTGGGCCCCGACGGCAAGGAGGTGAAGACCCCGAAATTCTCGGCCCATCACCAGCTGCGGATCACCACCCGCGACCTCGACGGCGTCGGGCGCCTCGCGGGCGAAATCCTGGCGAGCGGCGACATGACGTTCCAGTCGGTATCCTTCGGCCTCGACCGGCAGGAGGAGGGCGCGGACAAGGCGCGCGAGGCCGCCGTGCGGGACGCGAAGCGCCAGGCCGGCGTCTATGCCGCCGCCGCGGGCGTGTCCCTCGGCCGTCTCCTTGAGATCCGGGACGGCTCCGCCCAGCCCTTCGAGCCGCAGCCCGACATGCGCATGTCCATGGCGATGGCCAAGGGAGCCGAATCGGTGCCGATCGTGCCGCCGGCGACGATCCGCTACACGGCCAATGTCCAGCTCGTCTGGGAAATGGCCGGGCAGCCATAAGGGCCCCCGGCCGAGAGGCCGCTAGGCCGCCTTGACGCTGTTGAGGAACTGGTGGATTTCGGCTCCGAGGCGCTGTGCTTGGTGCTCCAGAGCCACCGAGAGATCTGCAACAGTCCGAGCCGCATCGAGAGAGTGCACAGCTACGCCCTGTGTGGTCTCGATCGCGGAGGTGCCGGCCTGCGCTTCCGTGGAGACCTGGGCCACCGACTGGGCGATCTCCGACACCGCCGCCGTCTGCTGGCTCACGGTTCCGGCCACAGTGGACACGACCCCTGCCAGATCCTCGACGGAGGCCTGCACGGTGCCGAGCGCCACCAGGGTTTCCCGTGAGGCGGCCTGCACCGCCTCGATCTGCCGGGCGATCTCCTCGGTGGCCTTGGCGGTCTGGCCGGCCAGATCCTTCACCTCGTTGGCCACCACGGCAAAGCCCTTGCCGGCCTCGCCGGCGCGGGCCGCCTCGATGGTGGCGTTGAGCGCCAGCAGGTTGGTCTGCGCCGCGATGGAGCGGATGAGGCCCGCGACCTCGCCGATCTGCGACGTTGCCGACGACAGGACAGACATGCTGCCCGAGGCACCGCGGGCCTCGAGGACGGCGCGCTCGGAGGCTTTCGCCGAGGCGTTCGTCTGAGCGGCGACTTCGGCCAGGGACGCGTCAAGCTCTTCGGCGGCGCTCGCCACCGCCGACATGTTGTGCGCGGTTCGCATGGAGGCGCTGCCTGCGATCTGCGCCTGCTGGGTGACGTGGTTCGCCGAACCCTCCAGCTGGCTGGATGCCTTGGCAAGATCGCCCGTCACTTCCCTGACCTCGGCCAGGATCCGCTCGACCGTGGCATCGAAGGCCATGATCGCATGGGAGATCGCGTGGGCGCGTTCGGCATCGAGAGCCGCCATGCCCTCGCGCTCCTGGGTGAGCCGCTCGCGCTCGCGGGCATTGTCGCGGAAGACCAGGACGGTGCGGGCCATGGCGCCGATCTCGTCCGTGGCTGCCGTCGAGGGGATATCCGTGGACGCATCGCCGTCGGCGAGCCGGCGCATCGCCTGCTGCAGACGGGTGAGCGGCAGGGAGATCGAACGCCCGACGATGAAGTTCAGGACAAGGCCGAACAGAAGCGTCGCGCCCATGGCCCAGAGGATCAGGGTGAAGGTGCGCTGCTGCGAGGCGGTGAGCTGCGCCTCGGTCTTGTGCGCCTCGGCCCGGACCTTGGCGAGCAGCTGGTCGAGAACCGGCACGAGCAGGTCGAACTGCCCCATCAGCTTCTCGCTCTGGCCGGCCACCTCCCGTTCCAGCTCGCCCCAGGCATGGAAGGCCTCCTGGAACGACACGCTGGCGCTCTCGACGGCAGCCTTCTCCTTGGCGAGATCGCCGGAGAGCTGGGCGAGGGCGCGGGTGAAGCGTCCCTGCTCGACCTCGAAGGCTCCCAGGATGCTCTCCTCGAGCAGGATCCGGGCGCGGGCCTCCTGGTTGAACATGCCGAGCATGGCGGCCCACAGGCGCCAGGCAATGGTCTCGCCGCTGCCCGTCAGGGGCCGCACCAGCTTCTCGAGGTTGGCTTCGGCCTTGAGGAGGCGCCCCTGGGCTCCCTCGTCCGGCTTGGTGCCGATGCCGGTATAGAGCTTGTCGAGGGACCTGCCCTGGCCGAGCAGGGCGGAGGCGTGCTGCTTCAGGGCGGCGATCTCGGGCTCGATCAGAGCCGCGCCGGGTGCCGTGCCCATGTCGTCGAGCTGGGCCGCCAGGGCCTTGTGCTGGTCCATGAAGGCCTGGCCGTGATGGCTGAGACGGCTCGTGGTCCATTCGCTGGCCGCCACCTTCAGGCCGTCGGCCCGGCCGCGGAACCCATTGGCCTTCTCGGCGAGCGCCGAATAGGTCTGCTGCGTCGACAGGGCCTGCTCCACCTCGGAACGGCCCGTCTGGAACACCGCCCCGATGACCGCAAAGCCAAGCACCATCACGCCGCTCAACGTCGCGACGCGCATCCGCACCGACGGTTGCTTCAACCGAGCCAGAAACGCCATTGCCCCGAATCCCTCTTGTCACGTTGCGGCAAGATTGCGGGGGACGTCTTAAAGATATCTTTACGTTAGGTCAGAACCCGGCCCCTACCGGGTTCACGCGGCTTTCGGCAGCTCGGTCATGATGGCGTAGAGGGCTGTCGCATCCCGCGTGGCGCGCACCCGCTCGATCAGGCCGGGTTCGCGCAGGACGCGGGCGACCCGCGCCAAGGCCTTCAGGTGATCCGCACCGGCGCCCTCGGGGGCCAGGAGCAGGAAAAGAACATCCACGGGCTGGCTGTCGAGAGCCTCGAAGTTCACTGGCTTGTCGAGCCGCGCCACGAGGCCGAAGATCCGGGTCAGGCCCGGCAGCTTGCCGTGGGGAATGGCAATGCCTTCGCCGATCCCGGTGGAGCCGAGGCGCTCGCGCTGCAGAAGTGCCTCGTAGATGGCGCCATCGGGAAGGCCCGTGAGCCGGGCCGCCTGGGAGGCCAGTTCCTGAAGAGCCTGTTTCTTACCGCTGACGCGCAGGGCGGGCAGAACGGCCTGAGGGTCTAGAAAGTCCAGCAAGGGCATCGATCACGCTGCATTCTTGATGTGAAGCCTGGAAGGCCTCTCACCGTTCCACGCAAGAACTGGGCCAAAAGAGGTATTTCCCCTCAAGCCTGTGCAAGCGGCGGATCGACCCAACCGATCGCTCCGTCGCCGCGGCGATATACGACGTTCAGGCGTCCGGTGCTAGCGTGGATGAACACAAGGGCGGCCGCTCCCGTGAGATCGAGCTGCATCACGGCGTCGCTGACGGAGAGCGTGTGAAGCGGCTTCGTGGTCTCGGCTACGACGATAGGATGATAGCCCTCCTCCTCCATGGTTTCGTCGCTCGGCGCCTCGAAGACCGCGTAGGGCACCTCCAGGCCGCCGGTGCGCGCGCCGGCGCCCGACTTGTCCTTGAGCCGCTGCTTGTAGCGGCGCAGGCGGTTTTCGATCCGACCCGCGGTCTGGTCGAAGCTGGCATAGGCGTCCCCAGCGGCGCTGGAGGCTTCGAGCGTCATGCCCGAGGTGAGGTGGAGCACGCAATCGGTGCGAAAACCGCCGCCGTCGCGGGTGACGGTCACATGACCGGAATAGCCGCCGTCGAAATACTTCGCCAGCGCGCCGGCCATGCGGTCCTGGACCTGGGACCTGAGAGCTTCACCGATATCGAGATTCTTCCCCGACACTCTCAACGTCATCGCATTCTCCTCACCTGACACCTTTACCTTGGCGCCTTCGCTTTGCCGTGATCCTTCAGGAATGACGCTTGGAGATGATGATCCGAATGGGAGCCAATGCAAGTCTTGAAATCGCGAGCACAACCGGTCAAGCTTCACGACCGTGCCGGCGACGACGATCCGCCGAGGACGGGATGCGCAGGGCTTCCCGGTATTTCGCCACCGTGCGGCGGGCGACCTGAATGCCTTCCCGTTTCAATTTCTGGGCAATTGCCTCATCCGAGAGCACATCGTCGGGGCTTTCCGCCTCGATCAGCCGCCTGATTCGATGGCGGACCGCTTTCGCGGCGTGCTTGCCCTCTCCCGTGGCGGCGCCGAAGAAGAACTTCATCGGATAGGTGCCGCGCTCCGTGCCGATGGCCTTGTTCGCGGCGACCCGGGAGACGGTGGATTCGTGCATGCCGACGGCGTCCGCCACGCTTTTCAGCGTCATGGGGCGCAACCCGGCGATGCCTTCGCGGAAGAAATCCTCCTGCTGGCGGGCGATCTCGGCCGCGACCTTCAGGATGGTCCTGGCGCGCTGCTCCAGGCTGCGGGTGAGCCAGCTTGCCGTCTGGACGCACTCGGACAGGAAGGTCTTGTCCTCGTCCTTGCGCAGAACCCTGGCCACCTCGGTGTAATAGGTGCGGTTGAGCAGGATGCGGGGCAGGGTCTCGGTATTGAGCTCGACCGCCAGGCTGCCGTCGGGGGCAGGCCGGACCAGCACGTCCGGCACGAGCACATCGACGGCGGCGGGCGCGAAGGCGAGACCGGGCTTCGGCTCCAGGCGGCGGATCTCGGCCAGCATGTCGGCGAGATCCTCCCGGTCGACGCCGCACACCTTCCGCAGGGCGGCAAAATCCTGCCGGGCGACGAGATGGAGATTCTGGAGCAGCGCACGCATGGCCGGATCGAGCCGGTCGCGCTCCCTCAGCTGGATCTCCAGACATTCGGCAAGATCGCGCGCACCGATGCCCGGGGGGTCGAAGGTCTGGATCAGCCGCAGCGCCGCCGCGACATCGGCGGGCGACGCGCTCAGCCGTCGGGCGATTTCCGCCTGGTCTTCCGCAAGATAGCCGGCTTCGTCGAGGCTATGGATCAGGTGCTCGCCGATCGCGCGCAGATGCACATCGGAGGTGGCGAGATCGAGCTGGGCCTGCAGATGTTCGGTCAGGCTGGCAGTGCGGGCCAGCGTCTCCTCCAGCTCAGGCCTGATCTCGCCGTGAGCCGCGCCTGGCGCCCCGGACGCCCCTCCTGTGGCGGCTTGGCCCCGCAACGGGGCCGGGCCGGGAACCATCCTGGCGCCTGCGGCCTGCGCCTTCTCCTTGGCGCGGAGGAAATCGGCGAGGCTCGGCACGGGCGCGTCGATCTGGGACTCGCCTTCCTGCAGAAGAGGATTGCGCTCGAGCTCCGCCGCCACATAGGCGGCGAGATCCGCATGGGAGAGCTGCAACAGCTTGATGGATTGAACGAGCTGGGGCGTCAGGGTCAGGGACTGGCCCTGGCGCAGCTCCAGCCGTTGCATCGCACTCATGACCGCACCCGAAAGGCATGCTTCTTGCGTGCCTCATCGGTTCTACCGCGGTCGGCCGCCCGTGGTCAAAGGGCCGATCGTCCCAGAGCATTTTTCGGCGAAGTGGATCCGGTTCCCCATCGAAAATGCGGCAAACCAATGAAGAGATGATCCCACGCCAGTGGAAGCAACTCTAGAGCCGGAAATCCTCGCCCAGATACAGGCGGCGCACGTCCTCGTTCGCCACGATGGCGTCCGGCGTGCCCTCCGTCAGCACGCGGCCGGAATGGATGATGTAGGCCCGGTCGATCAGCCCGAGAGTCTCGCGGACGTTGTGGTCCGTGATGAGCACGCCGATGCCGCGGCGGGTCAGGTGCCGCACGAGGTTCTGAATGTCGCCCACGGCGATGGGGTCGATGCCCGCGAAGGGCTCGTCGAGGAGCATGAAGGTCGGCTCGCCCGCAAGCGCACGGGCGATCTCGCAGCGACGCCGCTCGCCGCCCGAAAGGGCGATCGAGGGCGACTTGCGCAGGCGCGTGATGTTGAACTCCTCGAGGAGCGCGTCGAGCTTGCGCTCACGCTCCTTGCGGCTGGGCTCCACGATCTCGAGCACGGCGCGGATGTTGTCTTCCACGTTGAGGCCGCGGAAGATCGAGGCTTCCTGCGGGAGATAGCCGATGCCCAGACGGGCGCGGCGGTACATGGGCAGCCCCGTCACGTCGTGGCCGTCGAGGCTGATGACGCCGCGATCCGCCCCGACGAGCCCAGTGATCATGTAGAAGATCGTGGTCTTGCCTGCGCCGTTGGGTCCGAGCAGTCCGACGGCCTCGCCGGCCCGCAGCTGCAGGCCCGCATCCTGCACCACGGTGCGGCCGCGGTAGCTCTTCTGCAGGCCTTTCACGGCCAGGATTCCCGCGCCGCCGAAGACAGCCTCGTCCTGGGTCCGGGAAAGGCCGTGAGAGACCGGCCCGGCCGCAGGCGGCTCCAGGAGGCTCAGGTCCGAAGGACCGGGTTGAGAACGGTTGAAGAGCGGTTTCACAGGATCGTCGCTGATGATGAAAGGGCAGACGCGGGAGGAAGCTTTCCCGCCTTAATTCGTGGCCGGCTTTTGCTGGGGCTTCGGCCTGGCGTTGCCAGGGGCGTTGGCTCCTCCGCCGGCTCCCGTCGGGGCCGGGCCGCCGTTGCCGGGCACGAACAGCGCCCGCACGCGGCCTCCGGGAGTGGTTTCGATATTGGCCACGCCGGTGTTGATGTCGTAGAGAACCCGCTCGCCCTTGGTGACGTTCGGCCCGTCGCTCAAGGTGGCATTCCCGGTGAGCATGATCTTGTTGGAGCCGCGATCGAAGGTGGCGTTCTCGCCTGTCGCCACCTGGGTCCGGGACACGATGGTGACGGGTCCTTTGCAGTCGATCTTCTTGATCGCGCTGTCGTCCGTCCCCTGGGCGGCCGGGGTGGCCTGCCCGCCGTTCTGGTCCCGCTGCTCGTAGAACACGGTCATGACCGTGCACTTCATGGTGCTCTCGCCTTGGACCGCCACCACGTCTCCGGTGAAGACCGCGCGGCCCTCCTTGTCGAAGACGTCGAGCTTGTTGGCATCGATCTTGATCGGCTCCTTGCTGGAGCCGAAATTGCCGAAGCCGACCGCGCGCTCCCGGCCGGCCTGAGCCCAGGCGATCTGGATCGGAAGGGAGGCGAGAAGCGCGACGGTGAGGGCGGCGCGTGAGAAACTCATCATGGACGGGTACTTGTCTGTTGAGGCGCCGGGACCGAAGCGGGCATCGTGGAGCCTGTGCCGGCGGCGTCCTTGGGCGATGGGGCGGAGCGGGACGGCTCCAGAACGGTGCGCACCCGGCCTTCGAAGCTCATGACCTTCCCATTGTCCGTCACCTTCAGCTTGTCGGCCTCGATGGAGCCGCTGCCGAATGAGACCACGACGGGCTGGTTGGACGTGACGGCACCGGACTTGAACTGGACGAAGGCCGACTGGAGCTTGACCTCGTGGCCCGCATCCGTGGTGACCACGATGTTGTTGCGCAGCCGCATCTGCTCCCTCTTGGTGTCGAGGACACCGCTGGCAGCCTGGAGCCATGCGACGCTGCCGCGGTCGTCGGTGACGATCCGCGCCTTGAGCTCCTTGAGCTGCACCAGATTGGGCTTGCGCACGTCCTGCGTGGCCTCGCTGGCGGTCACCTCATAGGGGCGGTTGTCGTTCTTGAAACCGGTCAGCCTGGGGCTCGCCATGGTGACGTTGCTGCCGCTCACGCCGATCGAACCGAAGCTCAGGTTCTCGATGTTCCGGAACGGATCGTAATAGGCCACGAAGCCCACGGCGCCCATGCCGATCAGGGACCCGACGGGAATGGCGATCTTGGCAAAGCGCACCCAGCGGGAATGGCGGCGGGCCTTGGTGTAGGCGCGCGTCGACCGGCCGGCCAGCCTCAAGGCCGGGCCGTCACGCATCGTGCTGCCCTGGATTACCGCCACTGTTGAAACCCCCTCCGCCTCTCGATCGGCATCGCGCCATGCCCGACGGTCATGGCGATGTTATGACGGATATGGGTTTTATGGGGGAAAGTTTAAGTGCCCGTCAAGAATGGGCGAAAATATCGGTCTCCGGCCAGCCGAGAAGGTCCAGCTGTGCCCGGGTCGGCAGGAAGCTGAAGCATTGGTGGGCGATGCCGAGGCGGTTCTCGCGCTCCAGCATGCGGTCCAGCCTCTCCCTCAGGGCATGCAGGTGCAGCACGTCCGAGGCCGCATAGTCGAGCTGGGCGGGGGTGAGCGTGTCGGCACCCCAATCGGAGGATTGCTGCTGCTTCGACAGCTCCACGCCGAGCTGCTCGCGCGCCAGATCCTTCAAGCCGTGGCGATCGGTATAGGTGCGCACGAGGCGCGATGCGACCTTGGTGCAGTAGACCGGGCGCGGCATGGTTCCGAAGGTATGGAAGAGCACGGCCAGATCGAAGCGCGCATAATGGAAGATCTTGAGCACGCTCTCGTCGGACAGCACGCGGATCAGGTTCTCCGGCAGGGGACCGTCCTTCAGGATCTGCACCACGTCCGCCGTGCCGTCCCCGGTGGAGATCTGCACCACGCAGAGCCGGTCCCGGTGCGGGTTGAGACCCAGCGTCTCCGTGTCGATCGCGATGGCAGAGCCGGGCTGGTAATTCGCCGGCAGGTCGCCGCGATGGAAGCGTGTTGTCATGGGAGATCCAAAAATGCGCTCGACAAGGATCTAGCCTGTCTCGGCGGCGGCTTCAACGGACGAGAAAAGCCCCGCTTGCTGCGGGGCTTTCCGGCTCAGGCGAGGCGGGAGGCCTCAGTAGCAGGTCTGGACCCGGCGAACGACGACACGCCCATACGGGGTGACGATCCTCCGGCGCTCGAGGAAGCAGCGCGGCGGAGCGTAATAGGCCGGAGCATAATAATACGGGTTGGCCGCCGCGCTCGCGATGGCTCCCAGGGCCAGGCCGCCGATCAGACCGGCCGCGATGGCACCGCCGTTGGAGCGCCGGTAATAGCGGTAGGGGTAACCATAATGGCGGCGCGGACCGTAATAAGCGGACCGGTAGCCTCCGTAGAAGCGTGGACCGTAATAGGGACGGGGAGCGAAGGCATAGGGGCGATAGCCCCATCCGGCTCTGTAGTGGGGTCCCCAATAGGGCTGGGCTTCGGCGGGAGCGGGCTGAACGATCATGGAGCCGGCGAGAACAAGACCCGCCGTCATCAGGGATTTGAACGACACGCGCATGGTGCCCTCCAAGAAGCAGGAGCTCCCAAGACAACGGTTCGCCGAGCGTCCATGTTCCGCTTTTGTCTTGCGCCGCCGCACAGGCCGCGGGCGGCAGGATCCTTGCTATCCAACCGGTCGAGGCTGATCCGCAGCTCCGGTCTTCGCATTCGTACTCGGCTGGCTCAGATGGCGGCCCTGATGAAGGGCTGGCCGCGGCCGTTACCCCCGGAGACTTCTCTACCCTGACCGGGCATCGGCTTCATTGATGCATGTGAAACTTGGCCTTAAAGGCGTCTGTCCGATTCCATTTCGTGTTCGAACGCCTGCCGCCCCCGAACCCGGGAGCCATTTCCCGCTTGCCCCAAGTTCGGGCGCCATCCGCGGCAAATTCCAAGGAGTATGCCCAGGCTTCGCATAGGTTAATGCAGAAGGCCCACGGGAAGGGTTTGCTAGCAGGCTCGAACGGGAAAGGGCCGTTGAGTGTCAGTCGAAAACTCCCTGAAGGACCAGATGCTCAGTGCCATTCCGCATCTGCGCGCCTTCGCCATCTCCCTTTCCGGCAGCGTCGACAGGGCCGACGATCTGGTGCAGAGCGCCCTTCTCAAAGGGCTGAGCAACCTCGACAAGTTCCAGCCCGGCACCAGCATGCAGGCGTGGCTCTTCACGATCCTGCGCAACGACTTCCTGACCCAGATCCGCAGGAAAAAGCGCGAAGTCGAGGATCCGGAAGGCTCCTGGGCCGAGAAGGTCGCCGTCATGCCCGACCAGGCCGCCCGGCTCGACCTCACTGACATGCTGAAGGCGCTCGGCAAGCTGCCCGTCGACCAGCGCGAGGCGCTTCTCCTCGTGAGCGCGGAAGGCCTCTCCTATGAGGACGCGGCGCGCATCTGCGGCACCAATATCGGCACCATCAAGAGCCGCATCAATCGCGCCCGCAACCGCCTGGCGGAACTGATGAAGTTCGACGCAGACGTCGATTTCGGGCCCGATCGTCTCGTCAGGGCCGCCCTGTTCATGCACGCCTCGCCTTAGGCATCACGCCAACCAGGGCGTCCGGCGAACCGGACGCCCGATTACACGATCAGAGCTTGGTCTCCTCGCCTGCGCGGCTGATGGCGATGCGCTTCACGTTCGGCCTGCTCTGCGCCGATTTCGGCATCGTGACGGTGAGCACGCCGTTCCTGAAGGCCGCATCGATCCTGTCCTCCTCCACATCCCAGGCGAGCGGAATGCGCCGTTTGAAGCGGCCGTAAGATCGCTCGCTGAAGGCGCGCTCCTTGTCGTCGATCTCCGACCTCTTCTCGCCGCGGATGGTGAGGACGCCGTCGCCCATCAGCACCTCGACATCCTTGTCATCAAGGCCCGGCAGCTCGGCCGAAATGCGAACGTCCTTGTCCGTCTCGGCGACCTCCACATGCGGCCCCCCCGCCATGCGGCCCATGCCGGCGAACGGGGCCATGTCGAAGCCGCGGAAGACATCGTCGAAGAGCCGGTTCATCTCGCGATGGAGCGTCATGAAGGGATCGCCCTCATCGCGGTAGCGGCTCGGGGTCGTCTGGTGGTTGCGACCCCATGGAATGAGATCGCGCATGTTCATGCCGTCATCCTCCTTATCCCAAACGTGCGGGTACGGCGTCGGCCTGAAGCCGGCGCCGTCGACGTGATCGATCTGCGTTAGGCCGCCTTGCCGTGCTCGATCTGGGCAGCCTGGTTGTCTTGCCCTAAGCTCTTCACGCCGCCTGGGTTGATCTCGATGCGGCGCGGCTTCAGGGCCTCGGGCACCTCGCGCTTGAGGTCGACCGTCAGCAGGCCGTTCTCCAGGCTCGCGCCCGTCACCTTCACGTGATCGGCGAGGTTGAAGATCTGCTTGAAGGCGCGGGTCGCGATGCCGCGGTGCAGATACTGCCTGCCCTCGTCCTGACCCTTCTTCTGGCCTATTACGAGAAGCTGACCTTCCTTCTGCGTGAGCTCGATCTCCTCAGGAGAAAAGCCCGCAACCGCCATGGTGATGAGGTACTGGTCCTCACCTGTCTTCTCGATGTTGTAGGGCGGCCAGTTGGTCATGGATTCGACCTGGGTCGATTGGTCGAGCATGTCGAACAGCCGGTCGAAGCCGACCGTGGAGCGGTACAGGGGGGAGAAGTCGAAAGCTGATCTCATAGCCACATCCTCCATTGAGCAACATGGGTCCGAGAGCGCCGGACACCCGCCGGCGCCCGTATGGCCAAGCCTTTGAAAGGCCTTGGCGATCATGATGTTAGGAGCGCTTTTTCCGGTTTTCAAGAGGGTCGCGCCAACCTGATCACTTGCTTGTGAAACGGGCTGGCCATAGGGGCCGTCAGGTTCTAGCATCGCGCTGCTTCGACCAGGGAACGACCGACATGCTTCGCATTCTCTCCCTCGCCTTGTTGACGATTTTTGCCGCCCCGTCTTTCGCCACGGAGGCGCCCGCCGGCAGCACCGTCGTCGCCCAGGAGCAGCGGCCTCCCCAGCAGACCCCGAAGCGGGATTGCGAGAGGAAGCAGGACGAGGGCGTGAGCTAGGCCTCGCCGCGGGAGCGGGCGCCGCTTCCACGATTGCCGGTGCTTTCCTACGCAGCCCGGCCCCGCGCCTCGTTCGCCAGCCGGATCAGCATCGGCCGCACCTCGTGCGGGCCGGAGAGCGCCCTTGGGAAGGGCAGGCGCAGGATCTCGTCGCCCAGCGCCACCTGTACGCCTTCAGGGTCGATGCCGATCAGGCGCCAGGCGCCTTCGCGGGCACCGCAGAGCTGCGTCGCATAGAGCGCCACCGCATCGGCATGGTCGTCATTCATGTGCTCCACAGCCTGGGCCTCGAAATCGTAGAAGTCGAAGAACCCGGAGAGATCCGCCAGCAGATCCTCTTTGGCCATGCGGTAGGCCCGGCCGAAGCCGCCGTTGAGGCTGGCGGACGCGACACCTAAGCGCCAGAAGGCGAAATCGGGAAAGTCCACGTAGAGCTCGGCCTTGGGATGCTGCAGCAGGTAGCGCCGGCGGATGTGGCGCGCCTCGTCGCTCTCCCGCTCGAGCCTGTAAGCCTTCGCCTGGAGGGTCAGGCGCGGATGGGCCAGCGGGTCGCCCTTGCCGAGGGACGACAGGAGCAGCGAGCAGCGCGGATCGGCCTCCAGCAGGCGCGTATGGGCGGAGAGCTGCGAGGTGAGAATGAGGGGGGAGCCATCGAGATCGGTTCCCACCTGCACGAGGCTCGCGAACGGCATGCCGCTCTCCGCATCGTTGGTGGCGAGGGCGCCTGACCGCACCGTGCGCATGAGCTTCTTTGCGAGCCCGCGGGCTTCGTCGTCGACCGGCAGAAACGGATCCTTCGCCATTGGCCTCACTGCTCCCTGCCTGGCCGGTCCGCCGGGGGGCAATATGTCCCGCGCAGCGCCTCGAAGCGGCCGACCTGATCCGCCTTGAGGGTCCGGTCCTCGTTGCGGCCCACGAAGATCTTGAACATCATGCCGCCCTCCTGGTTGACGAACTGCACCGAGCAGGAGCGCCGCCCGAAGAAGGGCCGGTCGATGAAATAGATGGACCGGCAGCGCTCCATCCTCAAGTGCCCCCCGATGGGCGTCTCGCCATGGATGTTGAAGTAGCCCCGGCCTTCATGTCCCGGCGGAACGCTCCCCTGGCATTCGAACACGCCGTCGCGGGTATGCACCACCAGGGTGATCGCGCCCCATTCCGTCAGATCCCGCCAGATCGCCCCATAGTGATCGCCAGGCGCCCGCATTGCGGCCTCGGGCGGAAGGCAGTCGAGCACCGCCTGCATGGGCACGCCACGGCTCTCGGCAATCGCCTCGAGGATGCCGTCGGGCCTGGCGGCAAGGTCCTGGCGGATCAGGTCGGCTGTCATTGCGCTCACTCCGCCGCCTTCGCCACCGCGACGGGGCCGACGGTCTGGATGACCTCGAAGCCCTCGAATTCCGGATGGCCGAGCGTCAGCGGCCTGTTGGAGCCGGTGCTGGCGCGGGTATGCGAGGCGCGAAACTGCTCCGAGCGCGTCCAGGCTTCGAACTGCGCCTTGGAGGCCCAGACGGTGTGCGAGGAATAGAGCACGTGATCCTCGCGCTCGGGGCCGCGCAGCATGTGGAATTCGATGAAGCCGTCGAGCTCGTGCAGGTAGCTTTCGCGCGTGAGCCAGCGCTGTTCGAATTCCTGTGTGGCTTCCTTCAGAACCTTGAAGCGGTTCATGGCGATGAACATGGGTGTCTCCGTTCTCGGCAAAAGGCGCGGCAGGATGCAGGATCCTGCCGCGTAGACAATCTCACCAGCGGACCGTCGCATTGAGCGCGAAGGTGCGGCCGGGAGCCCGCAGCAGGTCGAGGTTGCGGTTGGAGGCCAGCACGCCGACCACGTCCTGCGCGTTGTGGTACTCGACGTCGAGCAGGTTGTAGGCGCTCACGTTGAACGACAGGTTCGGCGTCGGGTTGTAGAAGACCAGCGCATCCATGGTGACGTAGGAATCCGGCCGGAAATAGGTCGCGTCGCTGACCTGGTTCTTCGCCGCCGCGCCCCGCGCGCGAAGCTCGGCGCCCCAGCCGGCCTCGTGCTCGTAGCGGATGCCCGCATGGGCCGTGAACGGATCGACGGAATCGAGCGCCAGCCCGGTCTCCTCGTTCTCGCCCTGCGCATAGGCCAGCGCGCCGAAGATCGACCAGTTGGTCGTGATGCGCCAATCGGCCTTGGCCTCGATGCCCCAGATCCTCACGTTCGACAGGTTCTGGTACTGGAACTGGGTGAGGCCCGCCGGCGAGGTGCCCACCGTCACCGTCTCGATGAAGTCGTGGTAGAAATTGTAGAAGCCCGACACCTGGAAGCTCGAGCCGTCGTCGAAGCGCCCGCGAACGCCAGCCTCGAAGCCGTCGCTGGTCTCGGGCTTGAGATTGCCGTTCGGCAGGATCTCGTAGAAGAAGACCGGATTCGAGAAGCCGAAATTCGCCGTGTCGTAGGGCGGCGCGCGGAAGCCGCGCGAGTACTGGCCGAACAGCCGCAGCTGATCCGTCAGGTCGTACGTTGCGCCGAACTTGGGCGAGACGGCGAACTCGTTCTGCTCCTCGACGGTAAAGTCGCGCTGGTTCGACCGGGCGAAATCCTCATCCGGGTTCGGGTCGAGGTGATAGGTGTCGAAGCGGATCGCGGGAATGAGCCGCAGCCTTCCCAGGCGGGCCGTATCCTGGACGTAGAAGCCGGCCTGCAGCGTCTCCGTGTCGGGGAAGTTCTTGTTGGGATAGGTCTCGCCCGCGATGGTGCGCGTGACGACGCCCGTGACCAGGTCCCGCTCGAGCCGGTCGCGCGGGCGCGAGGTCGTGGTGGCGTCGACGGAAGCGCCGTAGATGAAGCTGTGCTCCCAATCGCCCCACTGCCGGACGCCGGAGAGCTGGATCTCGGCGCCGTAGATTTCCTGATCGAAGCCGAAATCCGAGAAGCGGATGCGGCCGGGCGCCGTAGGCGGGCCGGCAAACGAGGTGCCGCGCTGCTGCAGCGTCTTCTCCTCGCGGTCCACCTTGGTCCAGTACACGCTGGTGCGCACCGTGTCGGCCACGGACCAGGTCACGGGCAGCGTCCAGTCGAAGCTCAAGCGCGGACGGGTGGTGGTGTCATCCGCATCGGAGTCGAACACCCGGGCAAAGGGCATGCCGCCCCCGCCTGGGGTATTCGAACGGTCGCTGAGAAGATCCGTGCCGACCTCCTTGCGCGTGAACTCGCCGGTGAGCTTGAACTGCCCCCATTCGCCGCCATTGTAGAGGAGCTTGGCGAGCGCGCTGTCGGCGGTAAAATCCTGCGGGTTGGGTCGCAGCGTTGAATCGTCGTCGAGGTTCGGCTTCACCTCGTGGCCCTGGCGGTGGGTGTAGAGAATGAGCGCCTCCCACGGCCCTAAGCGCCCGGCGCCGGTATAGGTCTGCAGGAAGCTTCTGTCCTCGGTGTCGTGTCCGGTCTTGGCCGAGAGATACCAGTCCTTGCCGACGAGGTTGAGGTAATCGGCCGGATCCTTGGTGACGTAGGAGACCACGCCGCCGATGGCGTCGCTGCCGTAGAGCGCGGAGGACGGACCGCGGATGATCTCGACCTGCTTCAGGCTGTCGAAATCGACGAAGTCGCGGGTATAGGTGCCCGCGCCGATGTTGGTCTCGGGAAAGTCCGGCACCTTCACACCGTCGATCTGCACGCGCACCCGGTTCTCGCCGATGCCGCGGATCACGTAATTGGTGGCGCCGCCGCGGTTGGGCTGGTTGCCCACCGAGACGCCAGGCTCCTCGCGGGCGAGGTCGCGCGGCGAATTGATGTTCCTTTGGTCGATGTCCTGCTGGGACGTGACGCTGACCGTCGAGGCGCTGTCATAAACGGGTGTGGGCACACGCTCGGCCGTGATGGTGATGGCGTCGAGCGTGGTGAACAGGGGCGCTTCCGGCGCCGGAGCCTGCGTCTGCACCTGCGCCTGCGCGCCGGTGGCGAGCGTTGCGCCTGCGAGAGGGCAGAGAACGAGAAGGGCGAGAGGCGAGGTAGACGCGCGAAGTCCTCCGCGCAGGAAGGTAATCATCCTGACGATCCCAGTCTTTCATGATGCTTTTCTTGATGACTGGCTGGCTCGCGCAGAAACCGAATTCACGCTGGCTGGCTGCTTGGTCCCTTCCTGCGGGAGGAGGGTTTACATCCGATAGCCAAATCAAGTAACTGCGTCAATACGGACAACGATATTCGTAGTTTTACATAGTTCTAAACTGCGAATACATAAGAAATTTAGATTTATCCGAAATTAGAATAAGTAAAATCTGGAGACGATCGTGCATAACCCGCCTTCACCGTCGGAAGCCAAACCCGACAGGGCCCCCCTGGCGAAAGAGATCGATGTAGCGAGCCTGATCGGGACGGGACGCGAAGTGGTGCTGCTTCACCGGGGCGAACGCTACCGCCTGCGGGTCACCGCAAACGGCAAGCTGATCCTCACCAAGTAGAAGGCTCCTTTCGATGCTGTCACGACGCACGCTGCTTCTCGCCTCCCCTTTCGTACTCTGCGCCCCGCATCTGCGCGCAGCCCCCGCGCGCCGGATCGTCAGCGTCGGCGGCGCGGTCACGGAAATCCTCTACCGGCTCGGCCGGGCCGGAGAGATCGTGGGCCTGGATTCGACGAGCCTTTACCCTGAGGAGGCTCTCAAGACCAAAGCCAATGTGGGCTATGTCCGCGCGCTCGGCGCGGAAGGCATCCTCTCGCTCAACCCGACCCTCGTCATCGCCTCCGAGGGTGCGGGCCCGCCGGACGCGCTGAAGCTGATCGAGCAGGCCGGCGTCGCCATCGTCCGCGTCCCCGACGAACCGAGCCCGGCCGGAATCGCGAAGCGGGTCGAGGCGATCGCGCAGGCTGTCGGCGCGCCTGAGCAGGGTGCCGCGCTCGTCGGGGAAATCAACGCGGGCTTCGCGCACCTCGCCGAGGCCCGGGCAGGGGTCGAGCGCCCGACGCGCACGCTCTTCGTCCTTTCGCTGCAGAACGGACGGCCGCTCGTCGGCGGGCAGGGAACCACCGCCGATGCCATGCTCTCGCTGGCCGGCGCCGCCAACGCGGCCGCGTCCCTCACCGGCTGGAAGCCCCTGTCGGACGAGGGCCTGATCGCGGCGGCGCCGGAGGCCATCGTCATGATGAACCACGGACCCGGCGGCGCGGCCTCCGACCCCTTCGCTTACCCTGCCTTTGCGGCAACGCCCGCCGCCGACGGCAGGCGGCTCGTCGTCATGGATTCGCTCTATCTCCTCGGCTTCGGCCCGCGCACGCCCGCCGCCGCCCGAGACCTGATGGCGGCGCTGCATCCCGATCAGGTGAGCGGCGCAAGGCGATGAGTTCCGCTGCACTGGCTGCTGCCCCCATGCGCTTCAGGCTGCGCGATCACAGGACGCTTCTGCTGACGGGGCTCGCCGGACTGGTCCTGCTGATGAGCCTCGTGGCTCTCGGCCACGGCGCCGCAGGGGTTCCGCTCTCCCGGATGCTGACGATCCTCGCGGATGCCCTCACGGGCCGTGCAGTGGCGCTCGGCGGCGACGGGCTCATCATCCTGCAGGTGCGCCTGCCGCGCCTGCTGCTCGGGCTTTTGATCGGCGCAGCGCTCGCCTCCTCGGGCGCCCTGATGCAGGGCCTGTTCCGCAACCCGCTCGCCGATCCGGGCCTCATCGGCGTCTCCGCCGGCGCAGCGCTCGCGGCCGCCACGACGATCGTCCTCGGCGATGCCCTGCTCGCGCCCATGATCGGGCCCCTGCCCTTCACGGCCCTGCCCATCGGGGCGTTCACCGGCGGGCTCCTGACCACGCTTGCACTCTATCTCGTCGCAACGCGCAGCGGCCGCACCTCGATTGCCACCATGCTGCTCGCCGGCGTCGCCTTCGGGGCGCTGTCCGGCGCGATCATGGGCCTGTTCTCGTATGTGAGCGACGACCGGCAGCTGCGCGACCTGTCGTTCTGGTCCCTCGGATCGTTGAGCGGCGCAACCTGGACGAAGGTGATGGTGACGACACCCTTCATCCTGCCGTGCCTGCTCGCCATGCCCTTTCTTGCGCGCGGACTGAACGCGCTCGCCCTCGGCGAGGCGGAGGCCTTCCATCTCGGCGTGCCGGTGCAGCGGGTCAAAGCGCTCGCCATCCTGCTTGTGGCGGTCGCCATCGGGGCCTCGGTCGCAGCGTCCGGCATGATCGGCTTCGTCGGCATCGTGGTGCCGCATGTGCTGCGCCTGATGGCGGGTGCCGATCACCGGATGCTGCTTCCCGCCTCGGCGCTTCTGGGCGCGGCCCTGCTCGTCGCCGCCGACACGGTGGCGCGCACGATCGCGGCGCCGGCGGAGCTTCCCATCGGCATCCTCACCGCTGCCATCGGGGCGCCGTTCTTTCTCTGGCTGCTGCTGCGTCGTCCGGGAGGCATGAGCCTATGAGCGCGTTGCTTGAGGCCGAGGATCTTTCCTATCGCACCGGCAACAGAACGCTCGTCGACGGCATCGACCTGTCGTTCGCCCGCGGCACCTTCAGCGTGGTGATCGGCCCCAACGGCGCCGGCAAGTCGACGCTCCTGCGCCTCCTCTGCGGCGAGCTTTCCCCCTCACACGGCACGGTGCGCTGGAACGGGGAGCCGCTGCGCGCGATCCCTGCCTGGCGTCTTGCCCATCGCAGGGCCGTGATGCCGCAGGCCTCCGATCTCGGCTTTCCCTTCACGGTCTTGGAGGTGGCGAGCCTCGGCACCGAGGGAATCGGCCGCGGCCTCTCCCGCCACGACCGGCAGCGCCTGGCGCGCGAGGCCCTGGAGCAGGCGGACGTGGCGCATCTTGCGCTGCGCAACTACCAGACCCTCTCGGGCGGCGAGCGGCAGCGGGTTCATTTCGCCAGGGTGCTGGCGCAGCTCGCGGCCGGGCGGACGGTGGAGGCGCGCCAGGTGCTGTTCCTCGACGAGCCCATCGCCAGCCTCGACCTGAAGCACCAGCTGACCCTGCTCGAGACCGCAAGAAGCCTCTCCCGCGACGGCCTCGCCATCATCGCGGTGCTGCACGACCTGCAGCTGGCGGCCGACCTCGCCGACGACCTGATCCTCCTGCATGGGGGCCGCCTCGCCGCCCGGGGAACGCCCGACGCCGTGCTCACCCCTGACCGCCTCGCCGGGATCTTCGGCGTGACCCTGGCCTTCCCTATCCTGCCGCCCAGCCCATGGAAGCTTGCAATGGCATAGGCGCGGCCCGACACGGAGGACCCGATCAGTCGGATGTGGAGGAAGTATCGCCGATCGATCAGTCGGGAGCTGCGGCGTACGCGCAGAAGCGATCCGCTGGAGCGGTCACGATTCTACGGTTTTCAGGAGTTTACAGATTAACCCTTCAAGAAGGGATGGTGCCCAGGAGAGGACTCGAACCTCCACGGTGTTACCCGCTGCTACCTGAAAGCAGTGCGTCTACCAATTCCGCCACCTGGGCCTGCCTGTTCGGCGAGGGTTCGTTTACGGTGCTTCTGGCGGCGCGTCAATCACCGAAAATGCGGCCGATGCGCTTTCTTCAGCCTGCACCTCCTCACAGGCCGGCGGCCTTTGACCGGCGCATGGTGCGAACCCGAAAGGCCGCGCTCGCGAAAAGCCGCTCCGGTCTTCACCCCCGAACGATGGGCCTCTTGAAGAATTAGAGCATCGGATGGGTCCCAAAAGTGGATTCCACTTTTGGGTTCGATGCTATAGAGACATTCAAAATTTCATACCCAAGCTCTGGACCGCATTCTTGTCCGGGCAGGAGAGTTTCATGATCGGTGCCCTTCGCACGCCTGAGCAGCAAATCGTCACCGTCTTCGGCGGATCGGGCTTCCTGGGTCGCTACGTGGTGAGCGGCCTGGCCCAGCGCGGCTACCGGGTGCTCGTGCCGACCCGGCAGCCGAACATGGCGAACTTCCTCCCCCTGGGGAAGGTCGGGCAGATCCACCCGATCCACGCCAACCTGCGCCACGAGGATTCGGTGGCCCACGCGGTGGCCCGCGCCGACCACGTGATCAACCTGGTCGGCATCCTGCAGGAGACGGGCCGCCAGCGCTTCGACGCGCTCCAGGCCCAGGCGCCCGCCATGATCGCGCGGCTTGCCAAGAAAGCCGTCTCCTTCACCCATGTGTCGGCCATCGGGGCCGACGCGGATTCCGAATCGGCCTATGCCCGCTCCAAGGCCGAGGGCGAGGTCGCCCTGCTCCGGGAGCGTCCGGATGCGGTGATCCTGCGGCCCTCTCTCCTGTTCGGCCCGGGCGACAGTTCCTTCAACCGCTTCGCCACGCTCGCCCGCATGCTGCCCATTCTGCCCCTGCCGGGCACCGAGACCCGGTTCCAGCCGGTCTATGCGGGCGATGTGGCATCGGCCATCGTGGCTGCGGTGGACGGCAGGGTGCCGGCGGGCCGCATCTACGAGCTCGGCGGGCCTGAGATCCGCACCATGCGCCAGATGATGGAGTTCGTGTTCGAGGTGACCGAGCGCAAGCGCGCGATCGTCTCGATGCCGAACAACATGGCCCGGGCCATGGGCGGCGTCCTGGGCATGCTCGACCGGCTGACGCTCGGCCTCATCCCGGACGAAATCGTGACCACCCGCGATCAGGCGATCCTGCTCGAGAGCGACAATGTGGTTTCGGAGAGCGCAACGGCAGATGGCCGCACGCTCCAGGGCTTGGGCATCACGCCCACCACCATCGAGGCGATCGTGCCGAGCTATCTGGTGCGCTTCCGCAAGACCGGCCAGTTCGACCTCAAGCGCAACGCGACGCAGACGATGCCGGACCTGCTCGCCCCGCGCTCAGGTGGGCCTGAATCCGACTTCCACCCGGAGCGGGCTTCCGGCCCGGCCATCGGCCAGCAGGCGAGCCGCTGAGGGCTTGAGCGGCCCGCCCGTCAGGTTTTCCCGATCGGGGCAGGGCTTTCCCGGCGCACCAGGGCTCCTTTCGCCGAGCCTCGGGTGAGCCTCTTGTGCAGGTGAACCATCATCACGGCACCGAAGACCGGCGTGATGAGGTTCAGAACCGGGATGAGCACGAGCCCTGCCACCACGGCGCCGGCGGCGAGCACCGTGCCCCGGTGCTCCGTGCGCAGGCGCGCCACGTCCTCCGCCGGCCAGAAGCGGCCCGCCGCCAGTTCGAAATACTCGCGCCCCAGGAGATAGGCATTGGCGACGAAGAACGCCCCGATGTTGACGCCCGGAATGAAGAACAGCAGCAGGGCGACGAGATTCACCAGAACCGATAGGCCAGCGAAGCGGATGCCGTAGAGGATCGCCTTGCCGAAGGGCAGAGCCCGGCCCGGCGGATCGGCTGGATAATCCTTGTGCTCCACCACCTCGGCGACGTCGTCGAGGAAGTAGCCCGCCACGATGGCCGAGACCGCCGGGAGAAGGTAGAACAGCGCCACGAAGAGCCCGAAGCCCGCGAGGAAGAACGCGAAGCTGTCGATGATCGGGTAGGTGGCGCTGAGATCATGATTGGTGAGGAAGATGTCGAAGAGCTTCGTCAGGCCGAGCCAGACCAGGACGAGCAGCGCCAGGGTCAGCCCGATCGATTTCCAGAGGATGCGCCGCAGCGCTGGCGAGAAAACCTCGCGGGCTGCCGCGAAAACCGATTGGATCAGCATCTGTCGTTCGTCTCCTGGCGGGGGATGAACCCCATGCTTTTCACGGTCGCGTGCGCATCGCCTGCTGCGGAAAGCCGAACCGGCTTTTCGCCGGCGCGGCCCTCCGGGTCCGCACGATGCACTCATGGCCACGCTTGATGCGCGGTGCGGAGCTTACTTATGAACGAAGCCGCCGCAAAGCGAGGGGTGGAGGAATCTGTGTCTTTGGAAACCGGATCGTCGATCGGCCCTGCGGCGGATCCAGACGTGATCATCGTCGGAGCGGGCAGCGCCGGCATCGCGGCTGCGCGGCATCTCCTCGCCCATGGGCTCACGGTCACGATCCTGGAGGCGCGACACCGCATCGGCGGGCGTACGCTCACGCGATCCTTCAGGGGGCATCCGCTCGATCTCGGCGCCCATTGGCTTCATGCAGGCCCGATCAACCCGCTGGTGAAGCTGGGCCGTCAGCGGCGCGAGCCCCTGCGCCGGGCGCCTGTGGAAGGGCACTTCTTCATGCGGGGTCGGCAGGGAAGCTGGGCCGAGGGCGCGGCCCTCGACCGGGCCTTCGCCACGGCCGACCGGGCCATGACGCAAGGAGCGAAGGCCAGCGAGGACCAGCCGGCCGCAAAGGTCCTGCCCCCCATGGGGCCGCAGGGACGGCGGGTCGCTTCCATCCACGGGCTCGTCTCGGGCCGGCCCCTCGGCGAGGTCAGCCTGCATGACTTCCCGAGCATGGAATATGCCGACAACCTCTTCATCGCCGGAGGGCTTGGGGCCTATATCGGCCGCCTGGCGAAAGGTCTGCCGATCCGTCTCGGCACCGCTGTGCGGCTCATCGACTGGTCGGGAGACGGCGTGCGGGTCGAGACCGCCGCCGGAACGCTGCGCGGGAAAGCCGTCATCGTGACCACGCCCATGGCGGTGCTGCAGCAGGACGCGATCCGCTTTGCACCCGCCCTGCCGAAGGCCGTCCAGGAGGCGATCCACGGCTTCACCCAGGGCGTCTACGAGCATGTGGTGCTGCACTGGCCGGATTCGCCCTTCCGCGGGGCGGATCGCCTGGCGACCCTCACCGGCAGGCACCGGGAGCCGCCGGGGCTCCTCACCCGCATCGACAACACCCCGCTCCATTTCTTCGAGCTCGACCAGCCCACCGCCGCCGACCTCGACCGGCGCGATGCTCACGCGCCGCATCGCTATGCACGCGCGGTGCTGGCGGAGCATTTCGGCCATCGGTCGATTCGAAATCTCGCAGCCCTGCACAGCACCGCCTGGCGCCACGATCCCCTGTCGCGCGCCTCCTGGGCGGTGGTGCCGCCGGGTCTCTATCCCATCCGCGACATCCTGAAGGCGCCGGTGGGTGAGCGGATCTGGTTTGGCGGCGAGGCGCTGTCGCGCGCGCAATGGGGCACGGCGGGGGGCGCCTGGGAGGAGGGCGAGCGGGCCGCCGGCGAGATCGTCGCGAAGCTTACCGGTCCTCGTTCTGCAGGCTGAGATAGGTGGAGGTGAACTCGCCCGTCTTCTTCAGCCGCTCCCAGTCGAGAATGGTGAGCGCATTGCCCTGAAAACGGATCAGCCCTTCCTTGCGCAGCTCCTGCAGCACCCGGTTCACGTGGACGGTCGAGAGCCCCAGCGTATCGCCGAGCTCCGCTTGGGTGATGGGAAACTGGACCGTGTCCCCCTCGGCGCGGCCGACGGCCTTGAGGCGCAGGTAAAGCTCGCAGACCAGATGCGCCATATGGGCCGTGGCGGAAAGACGGCCCATGGCGGTCAGCCACTCCCGGTGAATGGCCCCGTCGATCAGGGTGTTCAGCCAGAGCATCCGGGTCAGGTGCGGGTATTCGTCGGTGATCTTCTCGAGGGTCGCATGCGGGACGGCTGCGATGCGGCAGGTGGTGAGCGCCAGAACCCCGTGATCCATCGTCTTCAGGAGGAAGCTGTGCAGATCGAGAAAGTCGCCCGGCACGTGAAGGGCGGAGATCTGCCGCCGTCCGTTCGAGACGATCTTGTAGCGGGCGGCAAACCCGTCCAGGAGCAGGGAGCTCTCGGTCGGGCGGTCGCCCTCGCGCACGATATCCTCATCGGCTTCCACCACCCGAACGCGAGAAATCGCGTTGTCCAGCACTCTCTTCTCTTCATCGGAGAGCTGATCGCGCTGTTCGAGCTTCAGGATCAGGGGGTTGGTCATACGGGTCATTGCTGAGGATAGAAACAGCCCTGTTCTGGCCAAACTCCGTTCTTAGCCGCACTCACATATGTTTATGCTCAAGATGGTTTTCGGTTGCATCGGGAGGCCGCCCACACCTTCACATTCGGGAGAGGAATGGAGGCGCAAAGCCTTCCTGTCCGGCGTCAGGTCAGAAGGGCCTGGATCACAGCGGCCGGAGCCTTCTCGCCATAGGGTTTGGCAATGAACACGGTATCGTCCGGCAATTCATCGCACTCCGGCTTGAGATGCCCGGAGGTGATCACGACCAGGATGTGAGGCCACCGGCGCCGGACCAGGGCTGCGAGTTCGAGCCCGTCCATGGCGCCTGGCATCTTCACGTCGGTGAACAGGACCTGGATATCCGCGCGACGCGCGAGCATCTCCTGCGCGGCTTCCGCATTGACCGTCTCGATCACCTCGAACCCGGCATCCATGAGGGCATCGGCCGTTGCCATGCGGACGAAGAGCTCGTCCTCCACCAGGAGCACAACAGGTCGCAGGGGAGACGAAGGGGATTTCATCAGGACAGGTTTCTCGCGCCGGATGAAAGGGGTCGGAAGAATGCGGACCGACTCGCACCTCGTATTGATTAACATATGTTAGACTAACGCCGGAGCAAGAGCATCCGTTCGGAAATTCACGGATGTCCGGGCTTTCACCCCGGTTCTGCAGCGGGTTCAGAGCATGCTGGGCAGCACGCGGTCCGGCGGCTTGTGGCCGTCCACGAAGGCGCGGATGTTGACGATCACCTTCTCGCCCATGGCGACGCGCCCCTCGTGCGTCGCCGAGCCCATATGGGGCAGGAGCACCACCTTGCCCTGCTTGGCCAGCCGCACGAGGCGCGGATTGACGGCCGGCTCCTCCTCGAACACGTCGAGGCCCGCGCCCGCGATGGCGCCGGCTTCGATGAGCTTGGTGAGGGCTCCTTCGTCGATGATCTCGCCGCGGGCGGTGTTCACCAGGATCGCGTCGGGCTTCATGAGCTTGAGCCGCCGCGCCGAGAGCAGGTGATAGGTGGCGGGCGTATGCGGGCAGTTCACGGACACGATGTCCATGCGGGCCAGCATCTGGTCGAGGGATTCCCAATAGGTGGCCTCGAGCTCCGCCTCGATCCTCGGCGGCACGTGGCGGCGGTTGTGGTAGTGGATCGACAGGCCGAAGGCCCTGGCCCGGCGGGCGAGCGCCTGGCCGATGCGGCCCATGCCCACGATGCCCAGGCGCTTTCCGGTGATGCGCCGCCCCAGCATCCAGGTGGGCGACCAGCCGGCCCACTCCCCGTCGGGGATGACGCGCGCGCCCTCCGGAAGGCGGCGGGCCACCGCCAGGATCAGCGCCATGGTCATGTCCGCCGTGTCCTCGGTGAGGACCCCGGGGGTGTTGGTGACGGTGATGCCCTGGGCCACCGCCGCCGCCACGTCGATGTTGTCGACCCCGTTGCCGAAATTGGCGATGAGCTTCAGGTTGGGTCCGGCCTGCCCGATGACGGCCGCGTCGATCTCGTCGGTGATGGTGGGAACCAGCACGTCGGCCGTCTTGACCGCCTCCGCGAGTTCTTCGGCTGAGAGCGGCTTGTCCTCGAGATTGAGGCGGGTGTCGAACAATTCGCGCAGGCGCGTCTCGATCACGTCCGGCAGGCGGCGGGTGACAACGACCAAGGGTCTTTTTTTCATCGGCCTAAAAACCCTCAGCACTGAAAAAGCCGCGAAGTGGAAAGAGTTTCACGCTCTCTTAACCCCGTTTCGGCGATCAAAGGTGACGACCCGCCGCGTGGCGGCATTCGTCAAGCTTCTCTACCAGAGCCTGCCATCCAAGACAAAGTCATGATCGGGAAAACCATGCGCAAGACCGTCCTTGCCCTTGCTGTCGTGAGCCTGACCGCCGGAGCGGCTTTTGCCCAGCAGCAGCCTCCGGGCGGACGCCTGGGCACCGGCCTGCCCGTGCCCCGCTATGTCAGCCTCAAGACCGACCGGGTGAACCTGCGCGAGGGACCCTCCAAGGACCACCGGACCGCCTGGGTGTTCCAGCGCGCGGGGCTCCCCGTGGAGATCATCGCCGAGTACGAGACCTGGCGGCGCATCCGCGATTCGGAGGGCACCGAGGGCTGGGTTCTCCATTCGCTCCTCTCGGGGCGCCGCACGGCCCTCGTCATGCCCTGGGCCAAGGGCAACCAGCCTCCGATCAGCCTCTTCGACCAAGCCGACGAGAAGAGCGGCGTGGCGGCTCATCTCCAGCCGAGCGTGATCACCAACGTGAAGGGCTGCGACGGCAAGTGGTGCCGGGTGATGATCACCATGGAGGGCGCCCGCGACGTGGACGGCTACATCCAGCAGGAGAAGCTGTGGGGCGTCTATCCCAACGAGACGGTCGAATAAACTTTTACCGATTTCTCAAGAATTGCCGGGGTAGAAGGCAACAACGTAACCCGATCCGCGGAAGCCTCCTCCATGAGTCTGAACCTGAGTTTCAAGCTGCTCCCGATCCTTGCCATCGCGTTGGGCGTCGCCTCCCTGGTCGTTCCCCGTTTTCTCAACGTCTTCGTGGCGATCTTCCTGATCGTCTACGGCCTCGTGGGCTACGGCTTCATCCGCTGAAAAGTTAAGAGCCCGCTCTCCACACTGTCATTCCGGGGCGACCTTTGGTCGAGCCCGGAATCCATAAGCACGGCGTTTCAAGAAGGCGAACTGCGTTGCGCCAGTTTCTGCAGCGTTAGCGGTTATGGATTCCGGGCTCCGCTGCGCGGCCCCGGAATGACAGTGTGGCTCAAACGACCCGGCGCCCCAGGAGGCGCGGACCGAACACGTTGAAGGCGAGCCCGAGCACGATGATCGCCCCGCCGACGGCCTCGATCGGATGCATGGCCTCGCCCAGGATCAGGGTCGAGCCCAGGATCCCGGCAACCGGCACGAACAGGGCAAAGGGCGTCACGGTGGCGGCCGGGTGGCGGGAGAGCAGATAGGCCCAGATCCCGAAGGCAAACACCGTGGTGGGATAGGCGAGATAGGCTACCGCCGCGAACGTCCCGTCGTCCATCCGGGTCAGCGCGGCGATCACCGCGGCAGGACCGTCGAGCCATAACGACAGGCCCAGCAGCGGCAGCGGCGCGACCAGGCTCGACCAGACGATATAGCCCAGCATGTCGACCCGGCCGGCGCGCTTGGACACGATGTTGGCCACCCCCCAGCAGGCGGCGGCGATCACCGTCATGACGAAGGGTCCGGCGCCCCCGCCGGTCATGCGCGGCCAGGCGATGAGGACGAGGCCGAAACCGGCAACAACGCCGCCCATCAGCTGATGCGGCCCGGGCCGCTCGGCCATGAGGAGGGCCGCGAAGAGCACCGTGAAGAAGACCTGCGCCTGCATGACCACCGAGGCGAGGCTCGCCGGCATGCCGAACGCGATGGCGGCGAAGAGCAGCCCGAACTGGGCGACGCCGAGGAAGAAGCCGTAGGCCACCACGTTCTTCCAACTGGTCTTCGGGCGCGGAACGAAGAAGACGGCCGGGATCGCGGCGAAGAAGAAGCGAAGGGCCGCCAGCAGCAGGGGCGGCGTGGTGCCGACCCCGAGCTTGATGACCACGAAGCTCAGGCCCCAGATGGCCGTGACGAGAAGGGCGACGAGGATATGGCTGAGCGGCATCTGGAACATCGAACCCAAAAGTGGAAGGCACTTTTGGGATTGATCCTATGCTCAATCCCTTAAGCGGCGCCTCGTCTGAGGCGGACCCAGCGGGCCGCGCTAGCGAAAACCGGGGCCACTTTTTCGCCCGATGCGGTCAATCCCGGACGCCGCTTCAGGAGATGATGCTCAAGCACCCTTGCGGCGCAGGCGCACGATCACTTCGACGCCGGCCACTTCCATGCCGTCGGGCGGCTGCGGCAGGTCGGCGACGCTCAGGCCCGAGATCGGCATGTCCACGAGCTCGCCCTCGTCCTCGAGGAAGAAATGGTGGTGCTCGGTCGGGTTGGTGTCGAAGTAGGCCTTGGCGCCGTCCACCGCGAGCTGTCGCAGGAGGCCGGCTTCCGTGAACTGGTGCAGGGTGTTGTAGACGGTCGCAAGCGACACCGGCACGCGGGCGCGGGTCGCCTCGTCGAAGAGCATTTCGGCCGTGATGTGCCGGTCGCCCTTGCCGAACAGGAGCCAGCCCAGGGACACGCGCTGGCGGGTCGGGCGCAGGCCCACGCGCCGCAGCTTGTCCCGCAATTCGGACACGGGGCAGCCCTTCCGGTGAGCCGGAGCGGTGGTGGATGCGATGTAGGCGGACAAAGGATCGGTCATGTCACGGAACTGAATGGACGAATGCGCGCTTCTAACATCACGATAATAAGAAAGCGAGAGGGTTGCCGCAAGGCTAGCCCAAGGGCGACATTTGGAATGACAGGCTCTCGAGATGATCCTCGGGGATCGAAGAATCCGGCTCGGGTCCCTTTGATGGACGGCCAAGCCTGTGCTACCAGAGCCGCACCATGGCCCCGAGGCTTTCTTGAGGCCCATTCGAGACGCTAGGGAAAGGATCGGCACCCGGCATGGCCCGCCAGTCCAGCTTTAATTATGAAGAGCTCCTTGCCTGCGGGCGCGGAGAATTGTTCGGTCCCGGCAATGCGCAGTTGCCGCTCCCGCCCATGCTGATGTTCGACCGCATCACCTCCATCGGCGAGGATGGCGGCGCCTACGGCAAGGGCCATGTGGTGGCGGAACTCGACGTGCGGCCGGACCTCTGGTTCTTCCCCTGCCACTTCAAGGGCGATCCGGTGATGCCGGGCTGCCTCGGCCTCGACGCCCTCTGGCAGATGACCGGCTTCTTCCTCGGCTGGGGCGGCTCTCCGGGCCGCGGCCGGGCGCTCGGCGTCGGCGAGGTGAAGTTCTCCGACCAGGTGCTGCCCAGCGTCAAGAAGGTGGTCTACGGCGTCGATCTCAAGCGGGTCTTCCGGTCCAAGCTGGTGCTCGGCATCGCCGACGGCTGGCTCGAGGCCGACGGGCGCCGGATCTACGAGGCCAAGGATATGCGGGTCGGACTGTTCCAGGCCGAAGCCCCAGTCGGCGGCTAGCGCATCCCAAGAAGAAGCAATGGATGGATCCCGAAAGTGCAAATCCACTTTTGGGTCCGATGCTCTGGAATTCATCACGGCGTCGGCGATCGGGCCAACGCCGTGCCCACATCCTGTTGACAAAGCCTGCTTTTTTCGGAAAACCGGCCTCACTGCTCGGCGGCAGGGGCCTCTGGTTTTCGCATTGTGCCGTCAACCAATCGCAGGCTCACGGTTGAGATTGAGCAGGGTCGGCCTTACGTCTCCGGGACAGGCCGGCAGTGAAGGTCCTTAGAAGAGGTAGGCTATGAGGCGCGTCGTCGTCACCGGAATGGGCATCGTGTCGTCCATCGGCAACAACACGCAGGAGGTGCTGGCCTCTCTGCGGGAAGCGAGATCCGGCATCAGCAAGGCTGAGGATTTCGCGAAATACGGCTTCCGCTGCCAGGTGCAGGGCGCCCCGAGCCTGAACCCCGAGGAGATCGTCGACCGCCGCGCCATGCGGTTCCATGCCAAGGGCACGGCCTGGAACCATGTGGCCATGGACCAGGCGATCCGGGATGCCGGCCTCGAGGAGAACGAGATCTCCAACGAGCGCACGGGCATCATCATGGGCTCGGGCGGTCCCTCCACCCGCATCATCCTGGAAGCTGGCGACATCACCCGCGAGAAGGGCCCCAAGCGCATCGGTCCGTTCGCGGTGCCCAAGGCCATGTCCTCCACGGCTTCGGCGACGCTGGCGACCTGGTTCAAGATCAAGGGCGTGAACTATTCCATCTCGTCGGCCTGCGCGACCTCGAACCATTGCGTGGGCAATGCCTACGAGATGATCCAGTACGGCAAGCAGGACGTGATGTTCGCCGGGGGCTGCGAGGATCTGGACTGGTCCATGTCCAATCTCTTCGACGCCATGGGGGCCATGTCCACCAAGTACAACGACACCCCGGCGCGCGCCTCGCGCGCCTATGACGTCAACCGCGACGGCTTCGTCATCGCCGGCGGCGCAGGCGTGCTGGTGCTGGAGGAGCTGGAGCATGCCAAGGCCCGCGGCGCCCGCATCTACGGCGAGATCGTCGGCTACGGCATGACCTCGGACGGCTACGACATGGTGGCCCCCTCGGGCGAGGGCGCGATCCGCTGCATGCGCATGGCCCTGAAGGACGTACACAACCCGGTCGACTACATCAACCCGCACGCCACCTCGACTCCCGTGGGCGATCAGAAGGAGATCGAGGCGATCCGCACGGTCTTCGGCTCCGGCGACAAGTGCCCGCCGATTTCTGCTACGAAATCGCTCACCGGCCATTCGCTCGGCGCCACCGGCGTGCAGGAGGCGATCTATTCGCTGCTGATGATGAACAACGGCTTCATCTGCGAAAGCGCCCATATCGACGAGATCGATCCGGAATTCGCCGACATGAACATCGTGCGCAAGCGCGTCGACGACGCCAGGATCGACACCGTCCTGTCGAACTCCTTCGGCTTCGGCGGCACCAATGCCACACTCGTCTTCAGCCGCCACAACGGGTAAGGCTTAAGTCATCAACCTGAGACAGGTCCGTGCGATGTCCCGGTTCTTCCAAGGGGACGTCGCATGGACATGCCTGACCACACCACAATTTTCGGCTCGCGATGCACACTTTCATAACAATTGGCGTCGCACCCTGGAGCCGATGCAGAGGGGGATCCACGTGACCGGTCTGATGCAAGGAAAGCGCGGCCTCATCATGGGCGTCGCGAACGACCACTCCATCGCCTGGGGCATCGCCAAGGCGGTGGCGCAGCATGGGGCGGAGCTCGCCTTCACCTATCAGGGCGAGGCGCTCGGCAAGCGCGTGGCCCCGCTGGCGCAGTCGCTGGGCTCCAACCTTGTGGTCCCCTGCGACGTGGAGGATCTCGCCTCCGTGGACGCGGTGTTCGACACCCTCGACAAGCATTGGGACGGCCTCGACTTCGTGGTCCATGCCATCGGCTTCTCCGACAAGTCTCAGCTCAAGGGTCCTTACGTGGATGTCACCACCCGCGAGAACTTCTCGCGCACCATGGTGATCTCCTGCTTCTCCTTCACGGAGATCGCCCAGCGCGCCGCCAGGCGCATGCGGCAGGGCGGCTCGCTCCTGACGCTGACCTATGGCGGCTCCACCCGGGTCATGCCGAACTACAACGTGATGGGCGTGGCCAAGGCGGCGCTGGAGGCGAGCGTACGCTACATCGCCAACGATCTCGGGCCCGCCGGCATCCGCTGCAACGCCATCTCGGCCGGTCCCGTGCGGACGCTCGCGGGCGCGGGCATCGCCGACGCGCGCCTGATGTTCACCTATCAGAAGGCCCATTCGCCCCTGCGCCAGAACATCACCATCGAGGATGTGGGGGGTGCTGCCCTCTATATGCTGTCGGATCTTTCCCGCGGCGTGACCGGCGAGATCCACTACGTGGATTCCGGCTACAACATCATCTCCATGCCGCGGCCCGAGGTGCTCAAGGCCCAGGATGCCGCCGGCGTGACGGGCGAGGAAGACTGACGCCGGACCTTTCCCGCCGATCCCGGATCGATGCCCGAACATTTTTGAGGCCGACCGTCGCAAGACGGCCGGCCTTTCGACGTTCGGTCCGGCTGCCCTCCGAAACCCTATCAACATCCTTAACGAAGCTGCTTCGCGGCGGACAGCATCCGCGTTCCCTCCGCAAGCAAACGCAGCGAGGCTTCGGAAGCCGTAAAGGAAAGGTCGATTGCCTACTTAATTAACCCTTGCAACTGCAAGATATCCTGTGCCGCATGGACAGATGGACCCATGTCGGTCAAGATTTTCGTCTTCATCTTGCAGTATTATCAAGCTCGCTCAATGCATCGCAACCAATCCATCACTCCTTTCTCAGGAGGTCGTCTTCATCGCGAGACGGTATTCGATGCTGCCTGCAATGTTTTCTCTGAAAGGGAGAGTTTATACCGTTACGCGATCGAGCTGAGCCACCAGATCCCGTGGGTCTCCGACGCGGAGGGGAACATCCTTTATGTGGGGCCCGGCTGGGCGGAGACGATCGGCCATCCCCTGGAAGACCTGCTGGGGCATGGCTGGATGCAGTTCGTGCATCCGGACGACGCCGCCCGCCTGAAGCAGGCCCGGCGGGAAACCCTCACATCCGGTGCATCCTATGAATGCGAGTACCGGATCAGGACGACTGAGGGCAGCTATCGATGGTTTCGCTCCAGCGCCGGAGCACGCCGGAACGAGGACGGTGCGGTCATCCTCTGGTACGGCACCACCCAGGACATCCATGACCGCAAGCTTGCCGAACTGACCCACCAGGGACATACCCGGGTTCTGGAGATGATCGCCGCCGGACGGGCGCTCGGCGACGTGGTGACGGCGCTCTGCTGCCTGGCTGAGGACCAGATCTCCGGCGCGCGCTGTTCGATCCTTCTCTTCGATCCGTCGCGACAGAGGCTCCGGTATGGAGCAGGCCCCAACCTCCCTCCCGCCTACAACGCCGCCGTCGACAACCTCGCCATCGGGCCGGATGTCGGGTCATGCGGCACAGCCGCCTATCGCCGCAGCAGCGTGATCGTCTCCGATATCGCCAGCGATCCGCTCTGGGCCCCATGGCGCGATCTCGCCCTGCAGCACGGCCTGCGGGCCTGCTGGTCGAAGCCGATCCTCTCGCGCTCCGGCGAGGTGCTCGGCACCTTCGGCTTCTACTATGCCGAGCCGCGGGTCCCGACGCAGGCCGAGATGGAGAGCATCGACGCCGTGCCGTATCTGGCGGCCTTGGCCCTCGAGCGACAGCGGGGCGAGGCGGCCCTGCGCGAGAGCGAGGAGCACTACCGCTACTCGGTGGAGCTGAACCCCCAGATCCCCTGGACAGCGGACAGTCAGGGCAACATCCTCAGCACCTCCACCCGCTGGAACCAGCTGATGGGGATTCCAGCGGACGATACCGTGGGCTCCGGCTGGGCCCGGGTCGTGCACCCCGACGATCTGCCTTTGGTCCGACAGAAGTGGATCGAGGCCGTCCGCACGAGTGAGCCGCTGGACGTGGAATGCCGCGGCCGCCTGGTCGATGGAAGCTACCGCTGGTTCCGGAGCAGGGCGATCCCGCGCTTTTCCGAGGACGGCGCGGTGATCCGCTGGTACGGGACGGTCGAGGACATCCATGACCGCAAGCTCGCCGAGGAGCAGCTGCACCGGGCCGCCTATCACGACGATCTCACCGGCCTCGCCAACCGGCGGTTCTTCCGCGAACGCCTCAAGCAGGTCCTGGACGCGATTGCGGACAGGTCTCATACGGTCGGCCTCCTGGTCATGGACCTCGATCACCTCAAGCAGATCAACGACCGATTCGGCCATGATGCCGGTGACGATCTCCTGAAGGAGTTCGCCCAGCGCCTGCGGCAGGCGGTGGACACCACCGCGGTCGTGGCTCGCTTAGGAGGCGACGAGTTCGCCGTGATCCTGCCCGGCGCCGCCGGCGAGGAGGATGTGGCCGCAACCGCCCGGACCATCCTGTCGCGGATGCAGGCGCCGCTCAAGCGCGGCGGAAAGGCGCTGGACTGCCGCACCAGCATCGGCGGCGCGATCGCGCTCGGGTCCGGAACGAGCCCCGAGGAGCTTCAGAAGCAGGCGGATCTCGCCCTCTACCACAGCAAGACCTCCGGCCGCAGCGCGTTCAAGATGTTCGTCCCGGCCCTGCGCCAGGAGGCGCAGAAGACGGCCTCGGCTCTCGAGGTGGCGGCAAAGGCCCTGGGAGCCGACTGGATCATGCCGTTCTACCAGCCCAAGGTGGTGCTGGCCTCCGGCGCCCTCGGCGGATTCGAGGCCCTCCTGCGCTGGCGGCATCCGCGCGGCGGCATCCAGTCGCCGGAAAAGATCGCCCCGGCGTTCAACGACACGGAGCTCGGCACCGCCATCGGGGAGCGCATGCGCTCCTGCATCCTGAACGACATGCGCCGCTGGCTCGACGATGGCCTTCCCATCGGGCGGATCGCCATCAATGCCTCGGCCGCCGAGTTCCGCCGCGGCGATTATGCGGAGCGCGTGCTCGAAGAGCTGGACCGGACAGGGGTGCCGGCCCGATGTCTCGAGGTGGAGGTGACCGAGAGCGTGTTCCTCGGCTCCGGCGCCGAGTTCGTGGAACGGGCCCTGCGGACTCTCAGCCAGGAGGGCGTCACCATCGCGCTCGACGATTTCGGCACCGGCTACGCCTCCCTGTCCCACCTTAAGCGCTTTCCGGTGAACGCGATCAAGATCGACCGGACCTTCGTGGCCGGCCTTGAAACGGATGCGGGAGATGCCGCTATCGTGAGAGCCGTGCTGAGCCTCGGGCACAATCTCGGGATCGAAGTGGTGGCCGAGGGCGTGGAGACCGCCTTCCAGACCTCCCTCCTACAGCGCATGAGCTGCGATCTGGTCCAGGGCTATCACTTCGGACGCCCGATGCCGGCCGGCGACGTACCGTCCTTCATCACATCCTGGCAGGGGATGTAACTCCTGTCCCGTGCCGCTTAATCCGGCACCTCGTCATAGGACAGGGCCCAGCCCGATCCGGTGAAGCAGCACCGTCCGGGCGGGGCGCTCCCCCGCCAGATCAGGCTGCGCACGAATTCCATCCCGCCGCTCTCGAAGGCGGCCTGCAGCGCCTGTCTCTCCTCTCCCGGCTGCGACAGGCGGCCTTCCGCACAGACGAAGGAAACCTGGCCGAGCCACTGCACCGCAAGGCCGGCACTTTTCCGCGTCACGCACAATCCCGCCCCATGAAGCGAATGCGTCCCGCCCCCCGGACTCGGCCTCGGCCGCGGAACGCCGAGAGGGAAGATGAGCCGGCCATTCGGCTTGAGGTGATCGATCCAGGCCTCGGCCGGCCGCTCGACGGCGAAATTCACGTAGACCGCATCCACATCCTCGCGCGGCCATTCGGCACCGTCGCCCTGAACGACGGTGGCGTTGGATCGATCCGCCAGATTGTCCCCGGCGCGCTCGGCAAGAACGGGATCGAACTCGACCGCGAGCACATGTCCTTTTGCACCCACGAGTTGGGCCAGAAGCGCCGTGTAGTAGCCCGTTCCCGCACCGATATGAGCCACGCGCTCGCCCTCGCGCAGGGACAGGGCATGCAGGCAGCGGGCATGGAGGGACGGGCTGCCGTTGTTGACGCCGTTTTCCGACGCGAGGGCGAAGAGCGCGTCCTGATAGAGCACCGCCGGGTCGTGCGATGCGACGGTCTCGTAGCCTCTTGGCCCGCGCGACATCAGCCAGGGCGGCGCGCCGAGGAAGCGCTCGCGCGGAACGGCGGCGAAGGCCTCCTCGAGTCTGGGATCGTCCGCAATGCCTGAGAGCGCGAGAATCTGCTTGGCGTAGGCGCGCCGGATCACGGCCAGTTCGTCCTGGCTAAAAGCGGAAGTCATCGGGCATTCCTCATCTGCGGCGGCGATTGTCGGCGCAAGCAGCGCCAAGTGCAACTGAGTAGCCGGACATCATGATCAGGCCGATCTTTCACGAGTGTGCGAGACGGCAAACCTTGGCCTTGCCATCGCCACGATCCGGCGTCACGAGGGGCTTCCCTCCCGTCGAGTTGGTTTTGTCATGATCCTGTCCCGCCGCACCCTTCTGGCCGGTCTTGCCGTGTCCGGCACCGGCATTCCCGCCTTCGCGCAAGCCGCGCCGGAGCCGCAGCTCGTCCCCATCGAGCTGGTGGAGGACACCCTCGCGCTGCCGTGTGCCGTGCGGCTCGGCCACCCTCATGGCGACGTGATCATGATCGAATACTTCGACTACAACTGCCCCTGGTGCAAACGGTCGGCCCAGGATCTGCCACAGCTCCTGAAGGCGGAGCCGGACCTCTCCTACGTGCTGGTGAATTTCGCCGTGCTCGGCGTGCCCTCGGTGACGGCCCACAAGGCGGCGCTCGCCTATCTCCAGCTCCAGGGCCCCGAGCGCTATCTCGACCTGCACCTGGCGCTCTTTCGCCTGCGCGGCGCAGTGGACGGGGCACGGGCACTTTCGGAAGCGGAGCGCCTCGGCGGGGACCGCAAGCGCCTGGAAGAAACCGCCGATGCCGAGCGCACGACGCAGTGGATGAAGGACACCCTCAAACTCGGTGACTCGCTGGGCTTCGTCGCCACCCCGTCCTTTCTGGTCGCCACGCAATCCTACGTCGGCGGCATGACGCTTGCCCAGAAGCGCGAGGCGATCGCGCAGGCGAGGGGCTAACGCGCTCCCATCGAGCCGCCGTCATCACCGGCCCTGTGCCGGTGATCCCGATTGCATAAAGCGCTTCCGCCTCACATCATCGGAATGGCCGGGACGAGCCCGGCCATGACGGAAAGGTCTCACCCGGTCACCCTTATAAGGGAAAGTTGCGGCCTATCGGGCGACCCATTAAGCCTCGGAGCGCATGTCGCTCATCCGCTCCTCCCTCCTGGTCGGCCTCGGCTCCGTCGCCTCGCGCATCCTCGGCTTTGCGCGTGATGTGCTGTTCGCGCAGGCCTTGGGGGCAGGCCCTGTGGCGGATGCGTTTCTCGCAGCCTTCCGCCTGCCGAGCCTCGTGCGGCGCATCGTCGGCGAAGGCGGGCTCAACCCGGCGCTCGTGCCCGCCTTGAGCCGCCTGGAGCCGGACGAAGGGGCGAAGGTGGCCGGCGACGTGCTTGGCGTCTTCGCCCTTGCGCTGCTGGCGCTCACGGGACTGGTCGAGATCGGCGCAGGCCTGCTCGCCTTCCTCCTCGCGCCGGGCCTGCACGACGATGCCGGGACGCTGGCCCTGGTTGCGCTCTACACCCGCCTGTCCTTTCCGATCGTGATCTGCGTGACGCTCGCCTCCATCGGGGCGGCCGTTCTCAACTGGCGGGGGCGCTTCACCGCAACGGCGCTTGCGCCGCTGGCGGTGAACGGCGGTCTAATCCTGGCACTCGTGGTGCTTGAGACCGGATTCGAGCTTCCTCTCGCCCTGAAGGCTGCATGGCTCGCGGCCGCCTCGACCCTCGCCGGGCTGATCCAGCTCGCCCTCGTGGCCGCAGCGCTCCTGCGGGGCGGCCCACGCCTTGTCCGTTTTGGCCGTCCTCGCTGGTCGCCTCTCCTGAAGAGCCTGCTGCTTGCCGGGCTTCCCGTGCTGGCGGCGAGCGGCGCGGTGCAGATCTACTTTCTCGCCGCCACCCAGATCGCCTCGTTCTGGCCCTCCGGCGTGTCCTGGCTCTATTACGCCGAGCGGGTGATGCAGCTGCCGCTCGGCCTCATGGCGGGCCTGAGCGCGGGCCTGCTTCTGCCGGAGCTGGCCCGGCGCCACCAGGCCGGCGAGCGGCAGGCGCTCGTGAGGGCGCAGAACCGGGCCTTCGAGGTGGCACTTCTGCTGGCCCTGCCGGCCGGCGCCGCCCTGTTCATCCTCGCCCGCCCCGTCAGCACGGTTCTCTTCGAGCGCGGCGCCTTTGGGTCCGTCGACGCCGAGGGCACCGCCCTGGTGCTCATGGCCCTGAGCCTGGGCCTGCCCTTCGCCACCGTGGCGAAGGTCCTGAGCCAGACCCTCTTCGCCCTCGGCTCCCTGAGGACGGCTCTCGCAGCTGCCGGATTCGGCATGGCCGTGACCGTGGCCGCCTCCCTCCTCCTCGCCTGGCCGCTCGGCCCGACCGGGATTGCGCTGGGGGTCAGCCTCGGGTGCCTTGTTCACGCGGGCGCGGTGATCCTGGGACTGCTCCGATTCGGCCTCTGGGCGCCGGGGCGGCAGAGCCTGAGCCGCCTCGTGCGGATGAGTGCGGCAACGCTCCTCATGAGCCTGGGGCTCCTGGGCGCCAGAAGTGCGCTTCCCGAGGCGGAGCCCCTGGTGCTGGCGGCTTTCTGCCTCGGCGGCTTCACCCTTTATGCGCTGGCCGCCCTGGCGACCGGCGCCGTGACCCGCGATGACTGGGCCTCTCTCACGAAAAAATCGTCAGAACCCTTGCGTCCCGACGCGGGCCTGTCATAACCCGCGCCGCAGAGAAGCATGTTCCGGCAACGCGGGCTCACCGCCTTCGGGCAGGACGATGCATTGAAAAAGGATCTGGGGCAGATTGCGGGTTCATCCGGCTCGCATGCGCGCCCCATGGGAGTTCAAGGCGATGGCGCAGTTCAAGGAGCTGGTGTTCTCGGGCGTTCAGCCCACGGGAAACCTTCATCTCGGGAATTATCTCGGGGCCATCAAGCGCTTCGTGGCCATGCAGGAGAACTACGACTGCATCTACTGCGTCGTGGACATGCACGCGATCACCCTGCCGCAGAATCCTGCCGACCTCACCCGTCAGATTCGGGAGGTGACCGCCGCGTTCCTCGCCGCCGGGATCGACCCGAAACGCCACATCGTCTTCAACCAGTCGCAGGTGCCTCAGCACGCGGAGCTCGCCTGGGTGTTCAACTGTGTTGCGCGGCTGGGCTGGCTCAACCGCATGACCCAGTTCAAGGACAAGGCCGGCAAGGACCGGGAGAACGCCTCTGTCGGCCTCTACGCCTATCCGAACCTGATGGCCGCCGACATTCTGGTCTACCGCGCGACCCATGTGCCGGTGGGCGAGGACCAGAAGCAGCATCTGGAGCTCACCCGCGACATCGCCCAGAAGTTCAACAACGACTGGTCCGAGTCGATCGCCGCGCACGGCTTCGGCGATGCCTTCTTCCCGCTCACCGAGCCCATGATCCAGGGCCCGGCCACCCGGGTCATGTCGCTCCGCGACGGCTCGAAGAAGATGTCGAAGTCGGATCCGTCCGATTACTCGCGCATCAACCTCACGGACGATGCCGACACCATCGCCCAGAAGGTGCGCAAGGCGAAGACCGATCCCGAGCCGCTGCCCTCCGAGGTCGAGGGCCTCAAGACCCGGCCCGAAGCCGAGAACCTCGTGGCGATCTATGCGGCGCTCATGGACACCACTCCCGAAGAGGTGCTGCGCCAGCATGGGGGCGCGCAGTTCTCCGGCTTCAAGGCCGCGCTGGTCGACGTGGCCGTGACGAAGCTTTCGCCGGTCGCCGACGAGATGCGCCGCCTCATGGCCGATCCCGGCCATATCGACGCGGTCCTGGCCGACGGCTCCGCGCGGGCGCGGGCGCTGGCCTCCGTCACCATGGATGCGGTCAAAGATATCGTGGGATTCGTGCGCGCCCGCTGACCTCATGCGCTGCTTAAAAGAGCGTCATGCGACCCGCTTGCCGTTGACCCAAAGGCAGGGCAGCATCCGGGTTCATCAGGAGAGCGTTCCGTGAGCGACAAGCGCCGATCCTACGAATCGGGCCACAGGCCGAAATTCATGGTGGTGGTCGACAAGACCCCGGAATGCGCCCGGGCGGTGCACTTCGCCTCGCGCCGTGCGGCCCGCACCGGCGCCAGCATGGTGATGCTCGCCGTCGTCGACCCGCCCGACAATTTCGAATGGATCGGCGTGGGCGAGGCCATGATCGAGGAGGCAAGCGAGGAAGCCGAAAAGCTCCTCGATGCGGCCGCCCGCGAGGCCCGCAACGCGGCAGGCGTCGAGCCCGAGCAGATCATCCGCGTCGGCACCCGGGCGGACGAGATCATGAAGCTGATCCAGGAGGACGAGGACATCTCCTTCCTGGTGCTCGGCGCCGGCAGCAGCAAGGAGGGCCCCGGCCCCCTGGTGTCGACGCTGGGCGGCCGCGCCGCCGCCTCCTTCCCGGTCCCCATCGTCATCGTGCCCGGCGGCCTGTCGGACGAGGAGATCGACGCGTTGGCGGGGTGACTGATCTTCACGGCCCATGCACCGCAGCCCCGGGATGACGCGCCCGCATATGTTCTCCCCTTGGAATCCGACCCGATTCGATCCACATTGGGAGAGGAATCTGTTAGAACAATTCTAAATCCACCACTCGGCCGGCCTTGAACCGGCGCAGAGGACAAGCGACGATGTTCATCCAAACCGAAGCCACTCCCAATCCCGCCACCCTGAAGTTCCTGCCCGGCCGCGTGGTCATGCCGGAGGGCACCTTCGAGGCCAAGACCTCCGAGCAGGGTGAAGTCTCCCCCCTGGCCCAGCGCCTCTTCGCCGTGCCGGGCGTGACCGGCGTGTTCTTTGGCTACGACTTCGTCACCGTCACCAAGGCGGACGGCGAGTGGCAGCACCTGAAGCCGGCGATCCTCGGGGCGATCATGGAGCATTTCATGACCGGCGCGCCGCTCTTCGCCAACGGCTACGGCGCCACGCAGGAGGACAGCGAGGAGTTCTTCGACGAACAGGATGCCGCAACCGTCGAGACCATCAAGGAGCTGCTCGAGACCCGCATCCGCCCGGCGGTGGCGGGCGACGGCGGCGACATCACCTTCCGGGGCTTCAAGGACGGCACGGTCTACCTCGTCATGAAGGGCGCCTGCTCGGGCTGCCCGTCCTCGACCGCAACGCTCCGCCACGGCATCCAGAACCTGCTGCGCCACTTCCTGCCGGACGTGCGCGAGGTTCAGGCGGTCTGACGACCGTCCGATCCTGGACCGGATGCTCGGTTATCGAAGCGCGGCTTTTTCAGCCGCGCTTTTTCTTTGAGGACTTCCCTAGGCCGGGTGAGGTTCACAGGCTCCACTTGCCGATCGCGCTCAGGGCGATGGCCAGGGAGGCGATCTGCATCGCATTCGTCATGGTGCCGTCGGCGGCAAGCCGACCGGCTTCCTGAACCGGCACCCGCACCACCTTGATCTGCTCGGTCGGGTCGTTCAGCGTCCTGCCGGACAGGCGCACCCCTTGCGCCAGCACGGTATGGCAGAAGTTCGTATGGGTCGCGGGATTGGGCGAGTGCTTGCCGAAAAGGCGCCAGCGCTCGGCGACATATCCCGTCTCCTCTTCCAGCTCGCGGGCCGCCGCCGCGAGCGGGGACGGATCCTCCGGGTCGATCGCCCCCGCCGGCACCTCGAGGGAGACGCCCCCATAGGCATGGCGATATTGCTCGACCAGGATGAGGTGATCCTCGTCGTCGAGGGCCACCACGTGAACCCAATCGGGATAGTCGAGCACGTAATAGGGCGCCACCTCCACGCCCTCGGCGGTCACGCAATCGTCGGCGCGAAGCCTGACCCAGCGGTCGCGAATCACGTCCCGCGAGCTCCTCACGGTCCAAGGCCTGGGTTCAGCGGATGCGGGTTTGGGCGGGGTTGTCATGGATCGATCATGGCACCGGCCTTCCAGCCTGCTCAAGCTGAAATTCCCCGGCCGCATGACGCAAGCATGAAACCGGGTTTCCTCCGGTCCGCTTCATGCTCTAAAGGAATCTTTAGACCTGACGGAGACAGATGTTGCGCGTCCTTGCCATCGATACCGCCCTCGGCGCCTGCTCGGCCTGCATCGTCCAGGCCGGAGAGACCGTGCCGCTGGCCGCCGACACCATCCCGATGGAGCGCGGCCATGCGGAGGCCCTGATGCCGCTCCTCGACCGGCTCTCCGCCCAGGTGGACGGCGGCTTCGAGAGCCTCGACCGGGTTGCGGTGACGGTCGGGCCCGGCAGCTATACGGGCTTGAGGGTCGGGATCAGCGCCGCCCGCGGCATCGGCCTTGCGGCCGGCATCCCCGTCGTGGGCGTGGCCACCCTCTCGGCCTTCCTGGCGCCGCTCATGATCGGCGACAGGCGCGGGCTTTTCACCGCTGCCATCGATGCCAAGCACGGCCACCTCTACATCCAGGCCATTGCCCCTGGCGGGCGCGCCATCATCCCGCCGGGGCTGATGACCTATCGCGATGCGATCCGGCTTCTCGGCTCGGGGCCGATCATCGTGGCCGGATCGGCCGCCCCCATGCTGGCGGCCGAAGCCCGGATGCAGGGCGTCGAGGCCCAGATCAGCGACATGTCGGCTTTCCCCGACATCGCCTGGGTGGCGCGCCTCGGAGCGCTCGCCGATCCGGCCCAGGCCCTGCCGAAGCCGCTCTACCTGCGCGAACCCGACGCCAAGCCGCAGGATGGGGCGCGGATCGCCAGGCAATAAAAAATCTGGCGATGAGAATTCTCGAACGCTTCCTCCATCCGCCCGCCCCTCATGTGGGGCCCGTGGGCTCCGATGCCGCCGCGCGGCTCGCGGCGATCCACGCCTCGGCCTTCCCACGCCCCTGGAGCACCCTCGACTTCGAGCGCCTGCTCGGGGAGCGCGGCGTCATGGCGGATGGGCTCTTCCTCGGCCGCACCACCAAGCCGTCAGGCTTCGTCCTGTCGCGGATCGTGCTCGACGAGGCGGAGATCATCACGGTCGCCGTCGCGGCCGAGGCGCGCGGGAAGGGCCACGCACGCACCCTCCTCACGCACCATCTCGACGCCCTGTCCCGCCGCGGCGTCGCCCGGGTGCATCTGGAGGTCGAGGAGGGGAACGGACCGGCCGTCGCCCTCTACCGCCGGGCGGGATTCCGCGAGACCGGGCGGCGGGAGGGCTATTACCGCAAGGCCGACGGAGCGAAGGCCTCCGCCCTCACCATGGCGCTGGACCTATAGCCCCGTCCGCTCACCTACCGTATAAGGCTGCCCAAGGAGTCGCTTAACCTTGGCCACACGCAACAGCACATCCGCCAGAACGCGCCGGTCGGACGCCATCGAGCGCGCCTGCCGCAACAAGGGCCTGCGCATGACGGGTCAGCGCAAGATCATCGCGCAGGTTCTCGATGCGGCCGAGGATCATCCCGACGTGGTGGAGCTGCATCGCCGCGCGGCGCAGGTGGACGACCGCATCTCCCTGTCCACCGTCTATCGCACCGTGAAGCTGTTCGAGACGGAAGGCATTCTCGAGCGGCTCGATTTCCGCGACGGGCGCTCGCGCTACGAGCAGGCCGCCCGCGAGCACCACGACCACCTGATCAATCTCGAAACCGGGGACGTGATCGAGTTCCGCTCGGAGGAGATCGAGGCGCTGCAGAACGCCATCGCCAGGCGGCTCGGCTACAAGGTGGTCTATCACCGGCTCGAACTCTACGCGGTGCCCCTGGACAAGGACGACGCGTGACCAAAATCGCCGTCGCCTTCAGGCTGCTGCTGCTCGGCCTGTGCAGCCTGGTGCTCGTGCCGCTGCAGATGCTGGCGCTTCGCCTCGGCTGGTCCGCCACCCTGCACGTGCTGCCGGTGTGGTTTCACCGGGTGCTTGTGAGGATCTTCAACGTGCGCGTGATCGAGCGGGGCACGCCGCCGGGCAAGGCGCCGACCATCGTGGTGTCGAACCACGTCTCCTGGCTCGACATTCCGGTGATCGGCTCGCTGCACCCGCTCTCGTTCATTGCGAAATCCGAAATCGAGGGCTGGCCCGTGGTGGGCTTCATGGCAAGGCTCCAGCGCTCGGTCTTCATCGACCGCCAGCGCCGCAAGGCCACGGCGGAGGTGAACGATGCGCTGGCCCACCGGCTGGTCAAGGGCGAGGTGATCGTGCTGTTCGCGGAAGGCACCACGAGCGACGGCAACCGGCTCCTGCCGTTCCGTTCCTCCCTGGTGGGCGCGGCCCAGACGGCGCTCATGCACGACAGCGTCGAGCGCGTGCTCCTGCAGCCGCTCGCCATCACCTACACCCGCCGTCACGGCCTGCCCGTGACCCGGCGCGACCGCCCGTTCATCGCCTGGTACGGCGACATGGATCTCGCGTCCCACCTCAAGCTGTTCATCCGGGGCATTCCCCTCGACGTGGTGGTGACCTGGGGCGACCCGATGCCCTTCAACGGCAGCCGCAAGCAGGCGACCGCCTTCGCCGAGGCCGAGGTGCGGCGGGCGCTGAAGGCGGGGTGACGTCGGCAACGTCCCCCACGTCGTCAGCGGCCTTTGCCGGTGATCCACGTCTTCCTTTCCGCTTTACCCAACCTCATCCTGAGGAGGATTGCGCCAGCAATCCATCTCGAAGGAGGATCCAGTGCTCTCTGGAAGCTCCTTCGAGACGCCTGCTACGCAGGCTCCTCAGGATGAGGAAGAGGATGTGATGATGGGCCTTGAAGACATGGATGGCCGGAACAAGTCCGGCCATGACGATGTGGGTTTCATGACCGCGCCGCCTCCGCTGCCGATTGCGCCCTCGCCTCGTCCAGAAGCCAGGTCCTGAACGCCGCCAGGGCCGGCCGGTCCGCCGTGGCCTCGGGGCAGACCACGTAGTAGCGATAGGCGCCTTTCACCTGCTGCGGGAAAGGCTGCACCAGGCGGCCGGCCTGGAGATAGTCGCCGATGAGCACGCTGGTGGCCAGCGCGACGCCCTGGCCGGAGGCGGCCGCCTGCAGGCAGAGATAGGTATGGGTGAAGCGCGGACCGCGGGAGGTGTCGATCCCTTCGACGCCCAGCGCCTTCAGCCAGCGGTCCCAGGTGGTGTAGTCCGGCACGCCCCCGACGGCTTCGTGGATGAGGGTGTGATGGCGCAGGTCGGCGGGCTCGCGCAACGGCCGTTCCGGATGGCTGAGCAGGGCCGCGCTGCACACGGCGAAGAAGACCTCCTCCATCAGCAGGTCCGTGCGCAGGCCAGGGTAATCGCCGCGCCCGAAGCGGATCGCGATGTCCACGTCCTCGCGGGCGAAATCGGTGAGCTGCATGGAGACCGAGACGCGGACGTCGAATTCCGGATGGCGCTCGTGGAAGGTACCGAGCCGGGGGATGAGCCAGTTCGACACGAGGCTCGGCATGGCGCTGACCGTGATCACATGGGAGGCCTCCGGCCGCAGGGCCTGGGCGGTTGCTTCGTCGAGCCGGTCGAGGACGTCGGACAGGGAGGCGGCATAGCGCTCGCCCAAAGGCGTCAGCACCACGCCGCGGCTCGGCTGGCGCAGGAAGAGCGGCCGGCCGAGCCAGGCCTCGAGCGCTTTCACCTGCTGGCCCACGGCGCTTGCGGTCACGGCGATCTCGTCACCGGCCTTTTCGAAACTGAGGTGGCGGGCCGCGGCCTCGAAGGCGCGCAAGGCATTGAGCGGGGGAAGGCGACGGCGGGACATGGCGGACCCTTGAGGTGCTCTGCCCAAGTTCTGCTTGGGCAGGAGGCAAGAACTTCTCGTTTGCCCTGAGCCTATCACAGGAGCACATTCATCTCCAGTGAAGCGCCCTGAAGGAGAACCATCATGGCGATCGGATATGCCGCAGCAAATCTTGGGCTCCACACCACCCACCGCAACCATGGGAACACGATCATGAACCTGCTTCTGCGCTATGAGGCCTGGCTCGACCGGCGCAGGACCTCCAAGATCCTGTACGAACTCGACGATCACGCGCTTGCCGATATCGGGTTGTCGCGGGCCGACGTGGAGGGCTTGAATGAGGCCTCCTGGCAGGATCACCTGCCGCCCATGAGCCGGTAGTCTCACCCGGAAAGGTCCCCGATGAAGCTCTATTCAGGTCCCTTGAGCCTCTTCTCCCGCAAGGTCGAGATCGCCCTTTACGAGAAGGGGCTCGCCTTCGAGCGCATCGCGGTCGCCTTCAGCCAGACCAAGGGCTACGCTCCGAAGCACCCGGACGTGCTGGCCCTCAATCCCAAGGGGCAGGTCCCAGTCTTCGTCGACGGGGATCTGTCCCTCTACGACTCGACGGTCATCCTCGAATATCTGGAGGACGCCTATCCGGAGCCGGCGCTCTACCCGAAGGATCCGCGCGAGCGCGCCCGCTGCCGGCTGTTCGATCTCTTCGCCGACGAGGTGATGCTCGCGCCCCTGCGCTTCCTCATGCACCGGACCGAGCCGAAGCCGGATGATCTGGAGCGCTGGGACGCGAAGGAGCTGAAGGCCCGGGAGGCCGAGCCGGCGCTTGCAGGCCATTTCGCCGCGCTCGACGCCAAGCTCCGAGGCCGCGACTTTCTCTGCGGCGCCTTCTCGGCCGCGGACATCGCCGTGTTCATGACCGTGTTCTGGACCCGGCGTCTGGGCGGACCTTCCCTGAAGGGATATGAGACCCTGGCTGGTTGGTATGATCGGCTCAGCACGCGTCCGGCCTTTGCCAAGGTCGTGTCCGAAATCCTCGCAGCAGATGCGGAATTGTCGGCCCCGGTCGAGGGCGCGTTCCGGGAGTGAGAGACATTTTGAACATATCACTCCTCGTCATGGCCGGACTTGTTCCGGCCATCGACGTCTTAGAACCTCAACGCTGCAAGAGACGTGGATCCCCGGGACAAGCCCGGGGATGACGACAGAAGCTTTCTAAGGACTGGAGCAAACGAAAATCCTTGAGCCAAACGGCCGCTATTCTCTTGCGCGCGCAAAAGGCTTAAAAGGGCGCCACATCTTCGCCCGCCCGATTGTTTCAGCAGACAGGCCGACCTCGTGAAAAAAGTCTTCGTCAAATCCTATGGCTGCCAGATGAACGTCTATGACGCCGAGCGCATGGCCGACATGCTGGCGACGGAGGGCTACAGCGAAACCAAGGCCATGGAGGAGGCGGACCTCGTCATCCTCAACACCTGCCACATCCGCGAGAAGGCCGCCGAGAAGGTCTATTCCGAGCTCGGGCGTGTGCGAGAGCTTAAAAATGAGCGCGAGGCCGCAGGCTACGAGACCAAGGTCGTGGTGGCCGGCTGCGTCGCCCAGGCCGAAGGCAAGGAGATCCTGCGCCGGGCGCCCGCCGTCGATGTTGTGGTGGGACCTCAGAACTACCACAACCTGCCGGACCTGCTGAAGAGGCCGCGCTCGGAGCGCGTCGTCGACACGGAATTCCCGGTCGAGGACAAGTTCGACCACCTGCCCAAGCCCACGAAGACCGCCATCAGGAACCGGGGCGTGTCGGCGTTCCTGACGATCCAGGAGGGCTGCGACAAGTTCTGCACCTTCTGCGTGGTGCCCTATACCCGCGGCGCCGAGGTCTCGCGCCCGGTGGCCAAGATCCTGGACGAGGCCCTGCGTCTCGCCGATGCGGGCGTGTGCGAGCTGACGCTCATCGGTCAGAACGTGAACGCCTATCACGGCGAGGGACCTGACGGCGCCGTGTGGTCCCTGGGGAGGCTGCTGCATCGCCTGGCCGGGATCCCCGGCATCGCGCGGCTGCGCTACACCACCAGCCACCCGCGCGACATGGACGACGAGCTGATCGCCGCCCACCGCGATCTGCCGGCCCTGATGCCCTACCTGCACCTGCCGGTGCAGTCCGGCTCCGACCGCATTCTCGATGCCATGAACCGCCGGCATACGGGCGACGAATACCGCCGCCTGATCGAGCGCATCCGCAACGCCCAGCCCGATCTGGCGCTCTCCTCCGACTTCATCGTCGGCTTTCCCGGCGAGACGGATGCGGAATTCGAGGACACCATGCGGCTCGTGGCGGATGTGGGCTTCGCCAGCTCGTTCTCGTTCAAGTACAGCCCCCGCCCCGGAACGCCCGCTGCGGACATCGAAACCCAGGTCTCCGAGGCCGTGAAGGCCGAGCGCCTCGCGCGGCTGCAGAATCTTCTGGAAATGCAGCGGCAGGCCTTCAATCGCGGAACCGTTGGGCGGACTCTCGACGTTCTCTTGGAGAAGCCGGGTCGTCACCCGGGCCAGATGGCCGGCAAGTCGCCTTACCTGCAGCCCGTGCAGTTCGAGAGCGACCGCCATGCCGTCGGCGAGATCGTGACGGTGCGGATTGTTCAAGCAGGCTCGAACAGCCTGTTCGGGGAAGTTTCCGAGCCCGGCAGCCAAGCCGCGGCCTAGATCCTTGCCCAGGGAGGCCCCATATCCGTCTGCCGCAACGCCTGCGGCAGCGATTCAGAGGAGAGGCATTTGAGCCCAGCGGACAACGCGACCGCACGTGCACAAAAGGGACGCAACCCCGGCGGCTTGCATCCTGGCGTCGTCGAAGAGGCTGAAATCATCCTCACCTTCGACGACAACCGCCTGGCCAGCCTCGTTTTCGGACAATACGACCAGAACCTCGCTCATCTGGAGCGGCGCCTCGACGTGACCGCCATCGCCAATGGCAACCGGGTCACCGTGAAGGGAACGCCGGAAGCCTCCGAGATGGCGCGACGGGTCCTGGAAGGCCTGTACGAGCGCGCCCGCCAGGGCGGAGGGCTCGGCACCGGCGATGTGGACGGCGCCATCGAGGAGAGCACCCTCCAGGGCAGCCTCTTCCCGGCGGCCGAGGAGCAGCCCGCTCCAGGGCTCACGGCCTTCGACCAGATCTCCACGCGCCGTCGTGGGCCTGTTCGCGCCCGCAACGCCGCGCAGAACACCTACCTCAAGGCGCTCAAGACGAACGAGCTCGTCTTTGCCGAGGGCCCTGCGGGCACAGGCAAGACCTGGCTGGCGGTGGGCTATGCCGTGTCTCTGCTCGAAGCCGGGAAGGTCGACCGCCTGATCATCTCCCGGCCGGCCGTCGAGGCGGGCGAGCGGCTCGGCTTCCTGCCCGGTGACATGCGCGAGAAGGTCGATCCCTATCTGCGCCCCATCTACGACGCGCTCTACGACTTCATGGAGGCGCGCCACGTGGACCGGGGCCTGCAGACCGGCATGATCGAGATCGCGCCGCTCGCCTTCATGCGCGGCCGCACCCTCACCAACGCTCTGGTGCTGCTCGACGAGGCGCAGAACACCACGTCCATGCAGATGAAGATGTTTCTCACCCGCCTCGGCGAGGGCTCGCGGATGATCATTACCGGCGACCCGACGCAGATCGACCTGCCGCCGGGGCAGAAATCGGGTCTGGTCGAGGCCGTGCGCATCCTGAACGGGGTCGAGGGCATTGCCCGCGTGACCTTCAAGGAAGCGGACGTGGTGCGCCACGACCTCGTGCGCCGCATCGTCACGGCCTACGACAAGGCCGCCCGCGAAGCGCCGCCGGAGCCACCGCGCCAGGATTACCGGGACCGCAGGCCGTGATCTCCCTCGACATCATGATCGAGGCGGGCGACTGGGACCGCCTCGAGGACGTGGAGGCCCTGGCCCGGAAGGCGGCGCAAGCGGCGCTGGCCGTCACCTACGAGGCGGACGGCGAGTTCGAGGCGAGCGTCATGCTGGCCGACGACGCCCAGATCCGGGAGCTGAACCGCACCTGGCGGAACAAGGACAAGCCCACCAACGTGCTGTCCTTCCCGGCCCCGGAGCAGCCGGGCTCAGACGGTCCTCGCCATTTGGGCGATATTGCTTTAGCGTACGAAACCCTGGTGCGCGAATCCGAGGAGGAATCCAAGGAGCTCGCGCATCATTTCGCCCATTTGATCGTTCATGGAGTTCTGCATCTCCTCGGCTACGACCACGAGGTCGAGGCGGAGGCGGACATCATGGAAGGTCTCGAGGTCAAGGCGCTCGCCACCCTTGGCATCGCCGACCCCTATCGCGATATGGCGGCATAACCGGCTGACAACCCACGGCAATGAACGAAGATCGAAGTCGTAGCGAACGCCCTGTCCGAATCCTCACCGAGACAGACGACACACGCGACCACTGGTACGACCGGGTTCTGACCCGTCTCGGCCTGAAGCCCCGCGAATCCATCCGTCACGATCTTGAGGATGCTCTCGCGGAGACCGTCGAGGACACGGACTTCTCGCCCCAGGAGCGGGCGATGCTCAAGAACGTGCTCTCCTTCCACCGGATCCGGGTGGAGGACGTGATGGTGCCCCGGGCCGACATCGTGGCGGTGGCGTCCGAAACCAACCTCGGCGAACTCCTGAACCTCTTCCGCACGGCCGGCCACTCGCGCCTGCCGGTCTACGGCGACACCCTGGACGATCCCAAGGGCATGGTCCACATTCGGGACTTCCTCGATTTCATCGCCATGCGCGCTGATGGCGGCGCCTCGGAAGCAGGCGCCGGCGACGAGACGCCCCCGCCGAGCCTCGGCCAGATCGACCTGTCGATGACGCTGGCCTCCGCCAACATCCTGCGCCCGGTGCTGTTCGTGCCGCGCTCCATGCCGGCGATCGACCTGCTGGTGCGCATGCAGGCGACGCGCACCCACATGGCCCTGGTGATCGACGAATACGGCGGCACCGACGGTCTCGTGTCCATCGAGGATCTCGTCGAGATGGTGGTGGGCGACATCGAGGACGAGCATGACGAGGATGCGACCCTGACCATCATCGAGGCGGCCGACGGCACCTATGTCGCCGACGCCCGCGCGAGCCTCGACGAGGTCAAGGAGACCCTCGGCGTCGACCTCACCGAGGAGGAGGGCGCCGAGGACATCGACACCATCGGGGGCTTCATCGTGACCCTGGCCGGCCGCGTGCCGTCCCGCAGCGAGGTCATCGTGGGTCCGGCCGGTCTCGAATTCGAGGTTCTGGATGCGGATCCCCGGCGCGTGAAGCGGCTTCGCATCCTCCGCCGTACCGTGGCCTCCACGGAGGTGGAGATCTCTGAGGGCCAACCGGTCGCGCCGCGCCCTGAAAGCGCTGCCGCCGAATGAGGCTTGTGGCAAAGCGCGTCACCCTTACGCGTGGGTGGCGCCGCTGGCTCATGGCCTTTGCGGGCGGGGCCGTCGGCGCCCTGGCCATGCCGCCCTTCGGCTTTCTGCCGGCCCTCGTTCTGTCCCTCGTGCCGGCGATCTGGCTCCTGGACGGCACCGTCATGGACAGCCCGTCCCGCTGGGCTCCTCTCAAAGCCGCGGCGCTGCTGGGCTGGTGCTGGGGCTTCGGCTATTTCGTTGCCGGACTCTGGTGGCTCGGGGCCGCCTTCCTCGTAGAGGCCGACCAGTTCGCCTGGGCCATGCCCTTCGGGGTCCTGGGCCTGCCGGCGCTCCTGGCTTTCTTCCCGGCCTTCGGCTTTGCCCTCGCCCGCCTGCTCTGGCTCCCCGATGCCCGGCGCATCCTCGCCTTTGCCCTCGGCCTGACTGTCGCCGAGTGGCTGCGCGGGCATCTCTTCACCGGCTTTCCCTGGAACAGCCCCGGCATGGCGCTCGGCCAGAACCTCTGGCTGATGCAGTCGGCCTCGCTGGTCGGTCTCTACGGCCTGACGTTCCTAAGCCTCTGCATCGGCGCCGCTCCGGCCGTCCTGCCGACCGGATGGACGGCCCGTGCCCGCTGGACGGCGCCGGCCCTGGCGGCGGCAGCGCTTCTGGGCCTGGCAGGGTTCGGCTTCTGGCGGGTGCCGGCTCAGGCGTCCGCCACGGTTCCGGAGGTGCGGCTGCGCATCATGCAGCCGAACCTGCCCCAGGATGCCAAGTTCAACCCGCGCAACCGCGACGCCATCATGCGGCACTACCTGTCCCTGAGTGCGGGGCCGGGTCAGAATGGCACTGCACCGACGCACATCGTCTGGCCGGAATCGGCCTTTCCGTTCCTGCTCCACCGGGATGCGGGCTCGCTCGCGCAGATCGCGGCTCTTCTTGAGCCCGGCTCCGTTCTGATTACGGGTGCGGCCCGCATGGACGAACCGCTGCCCGGCGAGGCGGCGGGCAAGTTCTACAACGCGATCCAGGTCATCGACGATCAGGGCACGATCCTGGGCTCCTACGACAAGGTGCATCTGGTGCCCTTTGGCGAGTACGTGCCCCGGTTTCTCTATGCCCTGATCCGAGCCTTGGGCCTGCGCCAGTTCGTGCACATCCCGGGCGGCTTCGAGCCTGCCGGGAAGCGGATGGCGCTCGCCATTCCCGGTCTTCCGGCCGTGGCGGCAACGATCTGCTACGAGGCGATCTTTCCGGGAGAGATCCTGGGCGACGGCCCGCGTCCCGATCTCATCCTGAACGTGACCAACGATGCGTGGTTCGGACAAACCCCTGGGCCTCACCAGCATTTCGCCCAGGCCCGCCTGCGGGCCGTCGAGGAAGGCCTGCCGCTGCTGCGCGCAGCCAATACGGGGATCTCCGCCGTCATCGATCCGTTCGGACGAATAGTGGAGAAACTTCCACTGGCAGTTGAATCAGCTATAGACTCAACTCTTCCAGTTGCGGAACCTGCCACTGTTTACAGCAGATGGGGCAAGTTTTCTTTGACGGTTACGCTTCTCATCTGCTTAATGCTGCTGGTTGTACGTCGTGGGAAACATTCAACTTTTCCTTAAGTAACCCATGACCTTGCGTTGCATTGGATCCGGTGAGGAAGTGGGGCCATATGAAAAAGTCGACGGGCTCTATCGATAAGGAAGTGGGAAGCCGCGTGCGCATGCGCCGCGTGTCCATCGGCATGAGCCAGGAAAAGCTTGGCGACATGCTCGGGCTCACCTTCCAGCAGGTTCAGAAATACGAAAAGGGCATGAACCGCATCAGCGTGGCCCGTCTGATCGAAATCGCCAGGATCCTCGGCGTCGACATTCATTTCTTTCTCAACGGCGTCACGAGCACCAAATCCGCGCCCGGCTTCGCGGAAGAAAATCCTCCCGCCTATGTGGCCGATGTGATGTCGACCCCGGAGGGGCTGCAGCTCGTCAGGAATTTCACCGGCATCAAGAACCCCAAAGTCCGTAAAAGCATCGTCCAGCTCGTCGCCTCGCTGGCCGCACAGGACGAATCGGAACGTTCGTCATAAAGAACACGTTCGCTTGACCTTTCCCCAAGCCTGCGGCATGAGCATGGTTTCAGACCGGCGGGGATCCGCGGTCCCCGTTTTTCCATTGCCTGAAGGAATTCCGTCGTGCGGCGTTCGAGCTTTCTCTTTACCAGCGAATCAGTGTCCGAGGGGCATCCGGACAAGGTCTGCGACCGGATCTCCGATGCCGTGGTTGATGCCTACCTGGCTGCCGAGCCCGAGGCCCGCGTGGCCTGCGAGACGCTTGCCACCACCAACCGCGTGGTCATCGCCGGCGAGGTGCGCGGCCCCGAGTCGATCACCAAGGACAAGGTGATCGGCCTCGCCCGCGACGCCATCAAGGACATCGGCTACGAGCAGGACGGCTTCCACTGGAAGAACGCCGAAATCGACGTGTACCTGCACGCCCAGTCGGCCCATATCGCCCAGGGCGTCGATGCCTCCGGCAACAAGGACGAGGGCGCGGGCGACCAGGGCATCATGTTCGGCTATGCCTGCAACGAGACGCCCGAGCTGATGCCGGCGCCGATCTACTACGCCCACAAGATCCTCGAGAACCTCACCGCCGCCCGCAAGGGCAAGGTGGGCGATGCGGCGAAGCTCGGCCCCGATGCCAAGAGCCAGGTCACGGTGCGCTACGAGAATGGCCGGCCCGTCTCGGCCACCCAGATCGTGCTGTCCACCCAGCATCTCGACGAGAGCCTGTCCTCCGAGGACGTGCGCGCCATCGTCGAGCCCCATATCCGCCAGACCCTGCCCGAGGGCTGGATCTCGCCCGACACCATCTGGCACGTGAACCCCACCGGCAAGTTCGTGATCGGCGGCCCGGACGGCGATTGCGGCCTGACCGGCCGCAAGATCATCGTCGACACCTATGGTGGTGCGGCTCCCCACGGCGGCGGCGCCTTCTCCGGCAAGGACCCGACCAAGGTGGACCGCTCGGCGGCCTATGCCGCCCGCTATCTCGCCAAGAACGTGGTGGCTGCGGGTCTCGCCGACAACTGCACCCTGCAGCTCTCCTATGCCATTGGCGTGGCCAAGCCCCTGTCGATCTACGTGGATCTGCACGGCACCGGCAAGGTGGACGAGGGCAAGCTCGAAGCGGTGCTCATGGACGCCATGGACCTCTCGCCCCGCGGCATCCGCACCCATCTCGGCCTCAACCGGCCGATCTATGCCCGCACCTCGGCCTATGGCCATTTCGGCCGCAAGCCCGATGCGGACGGGGGCTTCTCCTGGGAGCGCACGGACCTCGCCGACCGCCTGAAGGCCGCGTTCCGCTAATCGCTGTTCTGGCAGGCCGAACACCCTTCGGCCCCTCTGAGACCCACCACAAAGAGCCGGTTCCCCGTCAGGCGGACCGGCTCTAAATGCATTGTCCGGCATAAAGACACCGGGTTTACCAACCCCTTCGTGCTGTCTTCAGGAGCATGTGTCCCATGAGCGAAGCCTCCGAACGCGCCGGTGCCTTCTTCGGGCGCCGAAAGGGCAAGAAGCTGCGCGCCGGACAGGACGAGCTCGTCCAGACCCTGCTGCCCGCGATCCGCGTGGTCCCGGGCAGCGACATTCCAGGCCAGTTTCCGAACCCGATGGCCCGCGAGACCTGGCTCGAGATCGGCTTCGGCGGCGGCGAGCACCTCGCCGCGCAGGCCCGCGCCCATCGCGACGTCAACATCATCGGCTGCGAGCCCTTCGTGAACGGCATGGCGAAGCTCCTGGCCGTGATCGAGCACGAGCGCCTCGACAACATCCGGGTCTGGGACGACGACGTCACCGACCTGCTGCCGACCCTGCCCGATGCCTCCTTCGATCGGGTCTACATCCTCTATCCCGACCCCTGGCCCAAGCGCCGGCAGCGCAAGCGCCGCCTCGTCTCGGACGAGACCCTGGAGATGCTCGCCCGCGTCATGAAGCCAGGCAGCCAGCTGCGCTTTGCCAGCGACATCGATGATTACATCGCCTGGGTGCTCGCCCGCGCCTTGCGCTCCCCGCATTTCCGCTGGACAGCCGCCCGCGCCGACGATTGGCGAGTTCCCTACGAGGGCTGGCCCGGCACCCGCTACGAGGCCAAGGCCATCCGGGAAGGCCGCGTGCCGAGCTATCTGACCCTCGTTCGGGTCTAAAGCGCGTCGCAGGACGTTAGCCTCTTCTTCCCTCCCCCTTGCGGGGAGGGGCAGGGGGGTGGTCAGACCGGGTGAAACCTTCCCGTCATGGCCGGGCTTGTCCCGGCCATCACAATCGGAAGCGAGCAGCGCTTTTCGGATCGGGATCACCGGCACAAGGCCGGTGATGACGAGGTGTGAAAGGCCTCGCCGATATCCATCGAGCGTATCACTCCGACTGTCCGACTCCCACCCGGCCGCTACGCGGCTGCCCCTCCCCACAAGGGGAGAGATGGGCGCCGAGCGTTCAAACATCTTCCTGAACCACGCGCTCGTCGCTCACCACTGCCCCATCGACGAGATGGATGCGTCGGTCGGCGCGGCCTGCGATGTCCATGTCGTGCGTGACGGCGATCACCGTCTTGCCGCGCTTCTTCACGAGGTCGCGCAGGATCTGGAACACCTGTTCGGAGCTCTTGCTGTCGAGGCTGCCGGTCGGCTCGTCGGCGAGCACCACATGGGGATCGTTGGCGAGCGCGCGGGCGACGGCGACCCGTTGTCGCTGGCCGCCGGAGAGCTGATCCGGCTTTTTTTCCAGATGTCCCGCAAGGCCCAGCTCCTCGAGCAGACCAGCGGCGCGGCCGCGCATTTCGTTCGAGGAGAGACGACCCGCCTTGCGCATGGGCAGCTTCACGTTCTCCAGAACCGAGAATTCCGGCAGCAGGAAGTGGAACTGGAACACGAAGCCCAGCATGTCCAGCCGCAGGCGGGCAAGCGCGTCATCGCCCAGGGACGGCGTATCCTGTCCGGCAACCCTCAAGGTTCCGCTCGTCGGGCGATCGAGGAGGCCGAGGAGATAGAGGAGCGACGACTTGCCCGACCCGGACGGGCCGGTGATCGCAATGAACTCGCGCTCGCCCACCGTGAGGGACACGTCCCGCACGAGGGTCACCGGCACCGTGGCGGGCAGGATGCGGGTGAGGTGCGCGGATTCGATGAGGGGGCTCATGTGGCCCCCCGGATGATGTCCACCGGATTGAGCCGCGCCGCCTGCCGGGCCGGGAGATAGCCGGCCACCCCGGACGAGATCAGCGCGAAGGCCGACGCGATGGCGTAGTGCCAGGGACTCCAGAACAGGGGCAGGCGGGTCATCTCGCGGCCGATGCCCGCGCCCGAGACCTTGAACTCCACCTGGGACAGGGCAAAGCACAGCAGGAAGCCGATGAGCCAGCCGGCCAGCGAGCCGGCCATCCCTAAGGCCAGCCCCTCGACGAGGAAGAGGCGGCGCATGTTGCCCTGCGTGAAGCCCAGCGACTTCAGGATGGCGATGTCGCGCGCCTTCTCGTGGGTGATGGTGGAGATGATGTTGAAGATGCCGAAGCCCGCCACCAGCAGGATCGCCCCCACCACCGTGTACATGACCACGTTGCGCACCACGAGCGCCTCCAGGATCGACTCGTTCGCCTCCTGCCAGGGCACGGCCTTGTAGCCGAGTTCGGCCTCGGCCTGGCGGGCCACACGGGGCGCCGCCTCCGGATCGTCGAGGCGCAGGCGGATGTCGTTGATGGCGTTGGGCCGTTCGGACAGGATCTGGGCGCTCTTCAGGAGCACATAGGCCTCGCCCTCGTCGCGGGCGCTGTTGCCGGTGTGAAACTGGCCGACGATGCGAAAGCCGCGGGACTGTCCGGTGGGTGCGACCACCTGGATCGTGGTGCCCGTGGAGGCGCCGATCCGGCGCGCAAGGCTGTCGCCCACCACGATGTTGTTGCCGCCGGCGCGCAGAGCCTCGAAGCTCCCCTCCACGAAATCACCCGCCACCGACGAGACCCTCGCCTCGGTCTCCGGCTCGACGCCGATGACGGACACGCCCACATCGCGGCCCGCATAGCGGATCACGCCCTGCGTGCGCAGGCTCTGGGCCATGCGGCCCGGCACCCAGGAGCGTAAGGAAGCGGTGGCGGCAGCGGGATTCAGGATGCCGCGGCGGTCCTCCTTCGGCCGCAGGCCCTCGAACTGGGCGGCGGCGAACAGGTCCTCCGCCGGCTGCCGGCGCGCCGTGCGGCGCTCGTCGGTGATCTGCACATGCGGCATGGTGTCGACGAGCTGGGCGATGAAGTCCTTCTCGGTGCCCTGCATCAGGGCCGCCATGGCGATGGAAAAGCCGACGCCAAGGGCCACTCCGAGGATCGCCACGATGGTCTGGCGGCCGCGTCCGGCGATGTGGGTGAGGGCGAGCTCGAGGATGAGGCGCATGTCTCACCTCTTTTCCGAAACCTTCGTCCCGTCCGCGAGATCGTCCGGGAAGGGAGCGATGATCCGGTCGGCCTCGCTCAGGCCCTCCAGAACCTGCGTATGGCCGGCTCCGCGGATGCCCAGCTTCAGGTCGCGCCGTCGGGCGACGCCGCCTTCCGCCACGAAGAGGCTTGTGCCGCGAAGAGCGCTGCTGGGCACGAGCAGAGCCTCGGACGCGACGCGGGCGATCACGTTCACCTCGACCGTCATGCCGATCCGCAGGGGCGTGTCATCCGGCAGGGCGAGATGGATCCGGTAGGTTTTGGCTACCGGATCGCCCTTCGGGGTGATCGAATCGACCTTCGCCTCCAGCACCTGGTCCGGAAAGGCATCGGCCTTGAGGACGGCGCGCTGCCCCACCGCAACGCGGGGGATGTCCTCCTCGTTCACGTCAGCCTCCACCTGCAGGGGCTTGGGCTCGCCCACCCAGAACAGAACCGCCCCGGGTTCGGCCACCTCCCCGACCTCCCCGTCCTGGCGCAGGACTACGCCGCTCACCGGTGCCCTCAAGGCGTAGGATTCGAGACGCGTTTCCTGGCCGGCGATGAGAGCCTCGATCTGCCCGAGTTCGCTGCGGGCCCGGTCCAGCGCCTGCTCGCTCGCCACCCGGCGCTCCATGAGGGCGGTGATCCGCTCGTATTCGGTCTGGGTGAATTTCTGCCGCGCCCGCAATTCGGCGAGCGCCGCCTCGGGCTGCCGGCTGTCGAGGCGGGCGAGCACGGCCCCGCGTTCCACCGCCTCGCCCTCGCAATTGCACAGCTCGACGATCCGCTCCCGCAGCAGCGGCGTCACCTTGGCCCAGGTGCGGGGCTCGACGATGCCTGTGGCATAGACGATCTCGGCGGCCTCGCCGCGCTTCGGCGATACGAGAGCGACCTCCGGCGGCCGGCTGAACCGCCAGAAACCGGCAGCGGCCGCCAGCAGCAGGGCGAGAAGGATGAGAAGGCGGGACAGCTTCACGACACGGTTCCCGAGCGACAGGTCCATCTATCACAATCGAAGCGTGGCGGCGATTGAGGAACTTTCCGGAGATGTCTGCCCGACCGGATCGAACCCAGCGGAAGGGCGAGCCGGGCAGGCTTGCTGCAGGACCCTTGCTTTTTTTGGCTTGAATCGCTATAAGTTCGCCGTCAGCTCTGGTTGCAGCGTCAAGCTGCTGGTCAAGAGTGGGCCCCACCGGGTCCGCTCTTTTTTATTGCTTGAACGCCGGAGCGTGCGGAGAGCCATGACGAACGAACGCGACAAGCGGCTGATTACCGAGAACGGCGTAGCCGCCCGAGTGGCGGCCATTGTCGAGCCCGTGATCGAGGATCTGGGCTTCAATCTCGTGCGGGTGCGGGTCACCCCCGCGAACGGATGCACCGTGCAGATCATGGCCGAGAGGCCGGACGGCACCATGTCGGTGAGCGATTGCGAGACCGTGAGCCGGGCGATTTCCCCGGTGCTGGACCTCGAAGACCCCATCGATACGGCCTATTACCTCGAGATCTCCTCGCCGGGGATCGACCGGCCCCTCGTGCGCGAGAGCGATTTCGTGCGCTGGAACGGCTATGACGCGAAGATCGAGATGGCCGTGCCCCTGGAGGGCCGCAAGCGTTTCCGGGGTTTTCTCCGCGGCGTCGAGAACGGGATGCTCGTTGTCGAGTTGCCGGACGTGAAGGAAGGCCTCGACCCCATCGCGCGCCTGCCCCTGACGGATCTGGGCGAGGCTCACCTCGTTCTGACCGATGACCTCATCCGTGAATCGCTGCGCCGGGGAACGGCGCCGACCACGGACGACCTTGATGAAGACACTGATGTGGTGGATGCGCCCGATGAGCCGCAGAACCCATCCAACGACGCATGATCCGGTGAAGCGGATCCCGGTTCGCCGGCAGGATCGTGCGATAGAACAAGAGAACAGGGGTGGGATGCGGGTATCGCAGCCACTCTGAGACGAAACCGAATGAAGGAGCGACCTCGATGGCTATCAGTGCCAACAGGCTTGAACTCTTGCAGATCGCCGATGCGGTCGCCCGCGAGAAGGTGATCGACAAGCAGATCGTCCTCGACGCCATGGCTGACGCCATCGCGAAGGCGGCCCGGTCCCGCTACGGCGCCGAGACCGACATCCATGCCGAGATCAACCCCAAGACCGGCGAGCTGCGCCTGGCCCGGCACCTGCTGGTGGTCGAGGACGGCGCGGTGGAGAACGACTCCCGCGAGATCACCCTGGCCGAGGCCCGCACCCGCCACAACCCGGCGGCCCAGGTGGGCGACGTGATCGCCGACACCCTGCCGCCCTTCGATTTCGGCCGCATCGCGGCGCAATCGGCCAAGCAGGTGATCGTCCAGAAGGTGCGCGACGCCGAGCGCGACCGCCAGTATCAGGAATACAAGGACCGGATCGGCGAGATCGTCAACGGCGCGGTCAAGCGCGTCGAGTACGGCAACGTGATCGTCGATCTCGGCCGCGGCGAGGCCATCATCCGCCGCGACGAGCTGATCCCCCGCGAGACCTTCCGCCCCGGCGACCGCATCCGCGCCTATCTCTTCGACGTGCGCCGCGAGGCGAGAGGCCCGCAGATCTTCCTGTCGCGCACCCATCCGCAGTTCATGACGAAGCTCTTCTCCTCCGAGGTGCCGGAGATCTATGACGGCATCGTCACGGTCCAGGCCGTTGCCCGTGATCCGGGCTCCCGCGCCAAGATCGCCGTGATCTCGCGCGATTCCTCCATCGATCCCGTCGGCGCCTGCGTCGGCATGCGCGGCTCCCGCGTCCAGGCGGTCGTCGGAGAGCTCCAGGGCGAGAAGATCGACATCATCCCGTGGTCGCCCGATCAGGCCACCTTCATCGTCAATGCGCTCCAGCCCGCGGAAGTGGTCAAGGTGGTGCTCGACGAGGAGGCCGACCGCATCGAGGTGGTGGTGCCCGACGACCAGTTGTCGCTGGCCATCGGCCGCCGAGGTCAGAACGTGCGCCTGGCTTCGCAGCTCACCGGCTGGGACATCGACATCCTGACCGAGGCCGAGGAATCGGAGCGCCGCCAGAAGGAATTCGCCGAGCGCACCGAGCTGTTCATGAACGCGCTCGACGTGGACGAGGTCGTAGGCCAGCTGCTGGCCTCGGAAGGCTTCCGCTCGGTCGAGGAAATCGCCTATGTGGATGCTGGCGAAGTGGCCAACATCGAGGGCTTCGACGAGGACACGGCCGCCGAGATCCAAAACCGCGCGCAGGAATATCTGGCCCGCATCGAGGCCGAGAACGACGCCCGCCGCCAGGAACTGGGCGTTTCCGAGGATCTGAAGGAGATCGACGGCATCACGACCGCCATGCTGGTGGCCCTGGGCGAGAACGACATCAAGAATGTCGAGGACCTGGCCGGCTGCGCCACCGACGATCTCGTCGGCTGGACCGAAGGGCGCGGCCCCGACGCCACCCGCTACAAGGGCGCCCTCGACGGCTTCGACCTGTCCCGCGCGGACGCCGAGAACATGATCATGGCCGCCCGCGTGAAGGCCGGCTGGATCGAGCAGCCCGAAGAGACGGTGGAGACCGAGGGATCGGCCGAAGAGGCCGAGACCGAGGCTCAGCCGTCCTAAAACGGCGATGAGGAAGCGAGGTCAGCACCCGTGCCGCGGCATGAACCGGAGCGCACCTGCATCGTCACCCGTGAGGCGAAAACGCCCGCGGGGCTGATCCGCTTTGTCCTCGGGCCCGACCATCAGGTCGTGCCCGATCTCAGGCACAAGCTGCCGGGCCGCGGCGTCTGGGTGACGGCGCGCCACGACATGGTGGAAGAGGCGGCCAAACGTCGCCTCTTCGCCCGGGCCTTCAAGGCCGAGGCCAAGGTTTCCGAGACCCTGGCCCAGGACATCGAGCGGCTTCTCCGGGACGATCTCCGCCAGGGCCTCTCTCTCGCCAACAAGGCAGGATCGGTGATCACCGGCTTCCATAAGGTCGAGTCGGCGATCACGGATAAGCCCATCGTTGCCCTTATTCATGCCGCAGAGGCGGCCGAAGATGGGCGAAGAAAATTGGCGAACCCGTTGCGAAAACGCCTCGGCGAGGCAATATCTAGCTTTCCGGTCATCCAAGAATTGTCGAACGACGAATTGGATTTGGCATTAGGCCGGTCAAATGTGATACATGCTGCCCTCGTCGCGGGCGCTGGGAGCGACGGCTTTCTGAACCGATGGCACCGTTACCGCGTCTTTCGCGGCATCGGCGCCGATCAAACTGGCCTCGGAGACGAGACCGGCGAACCCACGATTTTGAAACCCGCAGGAACTGAGGCGGAATGAGCGATACGAAAAACCAGGGCGACAAGACTCTCCATGTGTCGTCCAAGACGCTTTCTTTGAAGCGACCCGTCGAACAGGGCGTGGTGCGCCAAAGCTTCTCCCATGGCCGCTCGAAGGCAGTCGTGGTGGAGACGGTCAAGCGTCGCCCTGCTGTTGGCCCCGGCAGCGGAGCCAAGGAAGACAGACCCGCGCCGCAGCAGGCAGCGGCCCCTGCGCCTGCGCCCAAGCCAGCGGCTCCAGCGCCGAAGCCGGCAGCGCCCGCTCAGGGCGGCCGCCCGCAGCGGTCCGCTCCGAACACGCCCCGTTCCGGCGGCATGGTGCTTCAGACCCTCTCCGAGCAGGAGCGCGACGCGCGTATGAATGCGCTCGTCGATGCCCGTCGCCGTGACGAGGAAGACCGCAAGAGGCAGGCCGACGAGGCAGCCCGCCGCGCCGAGCGCGAGGCCGCCGAGGCCCAGGAGCGCGAAGCTGCCGAAGCCCGCAAGCGCGAGGAAGAGGAACGCCGTCGTCAGGACGAGGAGCGCAAGCGCCGCGCCGAGGACGAGGCTCGCCGCCGTCTCGGCGAAGAGGCCGCTCCGCGCGCTGCCCAAAGCCCCGCCCCGGCGGCCCGTTCCGGCGCCCCGCGCCAGGAGGGTGGCCGCTTCGAGGGTCCCCGTCCGGATCGTCCCCGTTCCGATGCACCGCGTCCCGCCGGCGCCCGGTCCGATGGTCCGCGCCCCAGCGGCCCGCGTTCGGATGGTCCCCGTCCGGGCGGCTATGGTGGTCCCCGCAGCGGCGGTGGCACCATGGGAGGCCGTCCGCCGAGCCTGAACCACATGGCGCGTCCTGCCGCTCCGGTCGTACCCGATCCGGAAACGGCAAAGCCGAATGTCCGCACGGCTCCTCCCGTTGCCGCCCGCGCTCCCATGGTGGATGACGAGGAGGGCGCACGCACCATCCGCCGTCCTGGCGTTCCCGCGAAGCCCGCCGCGCTGCCGAAGACTCCCAAGGCGGCTCCCGGCGAAGAGAAGCGCCGCGGCCGTCTGACGCTCGCCAACGCGACCTCGGGCGAGGACGAGCGCACCCGCTCGCTCGCCGCCTTCCGCCGCCGCAATCAGCGTCTCATGGGCCACCGCCAGGTGGAACAGAAGGAAAAGATCGCCCGCGAGGTGACGATCCCGGAGACGATCACCATCCAGGAGCTCGCCAACCGCATGTCGGAGCGCGCCGTGGACGTGATCAAGTTCCTGATGAAGCAGGGCGAGATGCACAAGATCACCGACGTGATCGATGCCGATACCGCGCAGCTTGTCGCGGAAGAGCTCGGTCATACGGTGAAGCGCGTTGCCGAATCTGACGTTGAGGAAGGCCTGTTCGACACCCCGGACGTGGACGAGAACCTCGTCACCCGTCCGCCGGTCGTCACCATCATGGGCCACGTCGATCACGGCAAGACCTCCCTGCTCGACGCGATCCGCAAGACCAACGTGGTGTCCGGCGAAGCCGGCGGCATCACGCAGCATATCGGTGCCTACCAGGTGACCTCGCCGCTCGGCGGCAGGATCACCTTCATCGACACCCCCGGTCACGCGGCCTTCACGGCCATGCGCGCCCGCGGCGCCAAGGTGACGGACATCGTCGTCCTGGTGGTGGCGGCCGATGACGGCGTCATGCCCCAGACCATCGAGGCGATCAATCACGCGCAGGCGGCCGGCGTGCCCCTGATCGTGGCGATCAACAAGGTGGACAAGCCCGACGCGAACCCGCAGCGGGTGCGCACCGAGCTGCTGCAGCACTCCATCGTGGTCGAATCCATGGGCGGCGAGACCCTCGAGTTCGAGGTGTCGGCCAAGACCGGCGACGGGCTCGAGACCCTTCTCGAAGGCCTTCAGCTGCAGGCTGAAATCCTCGAGCTCAAGGCCAATGCCGAACGCTCGGCGGAAGGCACCGTCATCGAGGCGAAGCTCGATCGCGGCCGCGGTCCCGTGGCCACCGTGCTCGTGCAGCGCGGAACCCTTCGCACCGGCGACATCGTCGTGGCCGGGGCCGAATGGGGTCGCGTGCGTGCCCTGATCAACGATCTCGGCGCCAACGTGAAGGAGGCTGGTCCCTCCGTCCCGGTCGAGGTTCTGGGCTTCAACGGCACGCCGGAAGCAGGCGATCGCGTCGCGGTGGTCGAGTCCGAGGCCCGTGCCCGCGAAGTCACCGAGTACCGCACCCGCCAGAAGCGCGAGCGTCAGGCGGCCCGCATGGGCTCCGCCGGACGGACGCTGGCCGACATGATGCGCGACCTCAAGGCCGGAGCCGGCCGCAAGGAGTTCCCGCTCGTGGTCCGCGCCGACGTGCAGGGCTCGGCGGAAGCGATCGTCGGCGCGCTCGAGAAGGTCGGCAACGAGGAAGTGGCGGCCCGCATCGTCCAGGCCGGCGTCGGCGGCATCTCGGAATCCGATGTCACCCTGGCGGAAGCCTCGGGCGCCATCATCCTGGCCTTCAACGTGCGTGCCCACAAGGAAGCGCGCGAGGCGGCCGAGCGCGCCGGCATCGAGATCCGCTACTACAACATCATCTACGACCTCGTGGATGACGTGAAGGCGGCGATGTCCGGTCTGCTCGCTCCGACGCTCCGCGAGGAGCGGCTCGGCGAGGCGCAGATCCTCGAGGTGTTCAACGTGTCCAAGGTGGGCAAGATCGCCGGCTGCCGCGTCCTCGACGGCGTGGTCCAGCGCGGCGCCCATGTCCGCCTGATCCGCGACAACGTGGTGATCCACGAAGGCAGGCTCTCGCAGCTGAAGCGCTTCAAGGACGACGCCCGCGAGGTCACCTCGGGTCAGGAATGCGGCATGTCCTTCGAGAGCTACCAGGACATGCGCGTCGGCGACCTCATCGAGTGCTACCGCGTGGAAGAGGTGAAGCGGTCGCTGTAAGGCCACCCTTCCCTGCTTCAGTGCCTGAACATTGCGAGATCACCGGGCTTGTCCCGGTGATCTCGCTTTGATGGGCGCAAGACCTACCCTCGCGCAAGTCTTACCCCCGCGAGAGGCCGGGACAGCCCGGCCGCACATCCCGCAATGGTCCGGTCCAACCCCGGAGATCAACGATGGCCAAACGTTTCGAACAATCCACTGGACCCTCCCAGCGCCAGCAGCGCGTGGCCGAGCTCGTGCGCCACGCCCTCGCCGAGGTCCTCTCCCGCGGCGACCTGCAGGACGACGTGCTGACGAAGAACGTCATCACGATCCCGGAGGTGCGCATGTCGCCGGACCTGAAACTGGCGACGGCTTACGTCATGCCGCTCGGGGGCCGCGAGCTGGATGCGGTTCTCAAGGCCCTGGAGAAGAACAGGAAGCTTCTGCGTCAGGAGGTGGCCCGCCGGGTCAACCTGAAATTCGCCCCCGACCTTCGCTTCCGCCGCGACGAGAGCTTCGACGAGGCCGCCCGGATCGACGCGCTGCTGCGCTCCGAGCGCGTGGCCCGGGACACGTCCAGGTCCGACACCGACATCTCCGACGACGACAGCGAGCAAGAGCGATGAGCGAGGAACGCCCGCAGCGCAGGCCTCACGGGGATCGCCCGAAGAAGCGCGACGTCAATGGATGGATCATCCTCGACAAGGGCGTGGGCATGACCTCGACCCATGCGGTTGCGGTGGTCAAGCGCAGCCTCTCGGCCAAGAAGGCCGGACATGCCGGCACCCTCGACCCGCTGGCCTCCGGCATCCTGCCGATCGCCTTGGGGGAAGCGACCAAGACCGTGCCCTTCGTCATGGACGGGCGCAAATCCTACGTGTTCACCGTGGCCTGGGGCGCTGAGACGAACACGGACGACACCGAGGGCGAGATCGTCGAGCGCACCGACAGGCTGCCGGATCCCGCCGAGATCGAGGCGCTCCTGCCCCGCTTCACCGGTCAGGTGCAGCAGGTGCCGCCGCGCTTTTCCGCCATCAAGATCGCGGGCGAGCGCGCCTACGACCTGGCGCGTGACGGCGAGGTGGTGGAGCTGCAGCCGCGCACGGTGGAGATCGACCGCCTGGCCCTCGTTCATCACGACGGCAACCGCTCGGTGATCGAGGCCGATTGCGGCAAGGGCACCTATGTGCGGGCCATCGCCCGCGACCTCGGCCGGACGCTCGGCTGCCTCGGGCACATCGCGGCGCTCAGGCGTACGCGGGTCGGTCCGTTCACGGAACACGACGCCGTCACCGTCGACGATGTCACCACCGACCCGGCGGCCCTGCGCCCGGTGGAGACCGCGCTCAACGAAATCCCGTCGATTGCCGTAAGCCGCGACATGGCCGCTCGCCTGATGCGTGGCCAGTCCATCATCCTGCGCGGACGCGAGGCGCCCCTGTCGGGCAAGGTCTACGCCACCTGCAACGGTGTGCTCATCGCCGTGGGCGACGTGGAGCGCGGCGAACTCGTGCCGCACCGGGTGTTCAATCTGGGCGGTTAGAAAAGACCTACCCACTGTCATTCCGCAGCGGCCAGAGGCCGAGCCCGGAACGACAGCGAAGCACTTTTCAGACATGGAAATGGCCGGGACAAGCCCGGCCATGACGTCGAAGGAAATTGATTGGCTTACCGGTCGGCCTTCAGCCCTTGAGCCGAGCGCGTCAGGAACTTCTGCGTGATGGGCTCGATCATGTCGTACACCGCCTGAGCGGTTTTCTCCTCTTCGCGCAGGCTCTCCTGGAGAGCCGGGATGAACTTCTGGTTCCCGGACGCTTCAGCCATGACGATCAGGGACTTGTACGACGCGATCTCGAAATTCTCGAAGGCGTGGTTCGCGAAGGTGTTCTTCAGAACCTCGTCGGCCATCGGCATGTGGCCGGCCGCCGCCAGGTTGGCCATGAACTGGGTGGCCATGTCCTTCAGGATCGAGCGATCCGCACCGAACGTGTGCAGCATCTCGTCGATACGGCGGATCTGGCCTTCGGTTTCGGTGATGTGCCTGCGCAGGAGGTCCGACATCTCCGGATAGTTCTCGAACCGCTCGACCTGCCGCTCCATGAGCTGAATGGCCTGTTTCTCGAGGGCGTGGGCGTTTTCCAGACCGGTGATGAAGATGTTCCGGATGTCTTCCGAGGACGTAAGGTCGGCCATGCCTGTAGTGGTGGCAGTCATGATGTCGGTTTCCTCTCTTGGGGGTGTCTGGTTCACCAACCGTGACCTGGAAAACTTGTTCCGCCGGACATTGCCTCAAAACGGCGCATCTTATTGCTCCGCTTGAGAAAAACGATTTCTCTGGCACTTGCCCGCATTTCGTGTATGGTGCGCCATCTTTTCTGAGGCTCTAGCCCAGAGAGACGCGTCCTGGTTCGGACCGCGCTGGACGACATCCCGGCCCGGCCCTTCCGGACGAACCGGACCTGAAGCCTTAAAAGTTCAAGGTCTCCTGACAAAACCAACCTGAAAGGACTGACGATGTCGATTACGGCTGAGCGCAAGAACGCGCTTGTGAAGGAATTCGCCCAGAAGGCTAGCGACACCGGCTCCCCCGAGGTGCAGGTCGCCATTCTGACCGAGCGGATCAACAACCTGACCGGTCACTTCAAGACCCACAACAAGGACAACCATTCCCGTCGTGGCCTCCTGAAGATGGTGTCGGCGCGCCGTTCGCTTCTCGACTACCTGAAGAAGAAGGACGAGAGCCGCTACCGCACCCTGATCGAGAAGCTCGGCATCCGCCGCTAAGCTTCGATCCAAGACTTCCGTCCGGAGCCCGGCTCCGGACGGCTTTCGGGCATGATCCGAAAAAGTGGAATCCGGTTTTTCGACCAGATCATGCCCAACACAAGAACAGAGCGGATGCTCAGACAAGGTCAGAGCGCTTCGCTCGACACTGGCGAGACCGCAAGGTCCCGGTGTTCTCTTAGGAGGCGGCAGACGCGATGACCATGGCAGGATCGCAAGAGGCTTATGCAGGCGGGTTTGGGCCGCAGCGGAGCCTCTTGCCGTCTTGCTCATGGCATCGAGCCCCCGCCCCTGCTGTCATGAAAGACGAAAAAGCATGTTCGATACCCAACGCGAAGAACTGATCTGGGCCGGCCGCAAGCTCGTGCTCGAAACGGGCAAGATGGCCCGCCAGGCCGACGGCGCCGTCGTCGCCACCTACGGTGAGACCACCGTTCTCGCCACCGTCGTGTCGGCCAAGGAGCCGAAGCCCGGTTTCGATTTCTTCCCGCTCACGGTGAACTACCAGGAGCGCACCTATGCCGCCGGCCGCATCCCGGGCGGCTATTTCAAGCGCGAAGGCCGTCCGACTGAGAAGGAGACCCTGGTCTCCCGCCTCATCGACCGCCCGATCCGTCCCCTCTTCGTCCAAGGCTACAAGAACGACACCCAGGTGGTCGTGACCGTGCTCTCGCACGATCTTGAGAACGATCCCGACATCGTGGGCCTCGTTGCCGCCTCCGCGGCCCTGACCCTCTCGGGCGTTCCCTTCATGGGTCCCGTGGGCGCGGCCCGCGTCGGCTATATCGGCGGCCAGTACCGGCTGAACCCGCCGCTGCAGGAGATGGACCAGACCTCCCTCGACCTCGTGGTCGCCGGCACGGCCGATGCCGTGCTCATGGTCGAATCCGAGGCCAAGGAACTGGCGGAAGACGTCATGCTCGGCGCCGTGATGTTCGGCCACAAGCACTTCCAGCCGGTGATCGAGGCCATCATCCGCCTCGCCGAGAAGGCCGCCAAGGAGCCGCGCGACTACCAGCCTGCGGATTCGTCCGAGGTTGAGCAAGCCGTTCTCGCCATCGCCGAGACCGATCTGCGCGAAGCCTACAAGATCACCAAGAAGCAGGACCGCTATGCCGCCGTCGACGCCGTGAAGGCGAAGGTGATGGCCGAGCTTCTCCCCGCCGACGGCGAGCCGAAGTTCGATCCCGAGAAGGTCAAGGCTGCCTTCAAGGAAGTGCAGGCCAAGGTCGTGCGCTGGAACATCCTCGACACCGGCTCGCGCATCGACGGCCGCGACCTCAAGACCGTTCGCCAGATCGTGTCCGAGGTCGGCGTTCTGCCGCGCACCCACGGCTCGGCCGTGTTCACCCGCGGCGAGACGCAGGCTCTCGTGGTGGCGACGCTCGGCACCGGCGAGGACGAGCAGTTCATCGACCAGCTCGAGGGCACCCGCAAGGAAACCTTCCTGCTGCACTACAACTTCCCGCCCTATTCCGTCGGTGAGACGGGCCGCATGGGCTCGCCCGGCCGCCGCGAAATCGGCCATGGCAAGCTCGCCTGGCGCGCCATCCACCCGATGCTGCCGGCCTCTCACGAGTTCCCCTACACCATCCGCGTCGTGTCGGAGATCACCGAGTCGAACGGCTCCTCGTCCATGGCCTCCGTCTGCGGCGCCTCGCTCGCCCTGATGGATGCGGGCGTGCCCCTGCGCCGTCCGGTGGCGGGCATCGCCATGGGCCTCATCCTCGAGGGTGAGCGCTATGCGGTCCTGTCCGACATCCTCGGCGACGAGGATCACCTCGGCGACATGGACTTCAAGGTGGCCGGAACGGAAGCCGGCATCACCTCGCTCCAGATGGACATCAAGATCGCCGGCATCACGGAAGAGATCATGCGCGTGGCGCTGGACCAGGCTCAGGCCGGCCGCACGCATATCCTCGCCGAGATGAACAAGGCGCTCACCGCACCGCGCGCCGAGCTCGGCGAGCATGCCCCGCGCATCGAGACCATGCAGATCCCGGTCGACAAGATCCGCGAAGTCATCGGTTCGGGCGGCAAGGTCATCCGCGAGATCGTGGAGAAGACCGGCGCGAAGATCGACATCAACGACGACGGGCTGATCAAGATCGCGTCCGCCGACGGCAAGTCGATCAAGGCGGCCTACAACTGGATCCGCTCCATCGTGGCCGAGCCCGAGATCAACACGATCTACGAGGGCACGGTCGTGAAGGTCATGGAGTTCGGCGCCTTCGTGAACTTCTTCGGTTCCCGCGACGGCCTCGTGCACATCTCGGAGCTCGCCAAGAACCGGGTCGGCAAGGTCACCGACGTGGTCAAGGAAGGCGACAAGGTGAAGGTGAAGTTCCTCGGCATGGACGAGCGCGGCAAGGTCCGCCTCTCCATGAAGGTGGTCAACCAGGAGACTGGCGAGGACATCACCGAGCAGCTCAAGGCCGAGCGGGACGCCGAGCGTGCCCAGCGCGACCAGCAGAAGGCTGCCGGCGAGTAAGATCGCCTCACGCTTCAGACGAAAAGAAAGCGCGGTGAAAGCCGCGCTTTTTTGTTGCTTCAGCCTGGACTCGACGAACTCATGATGAACGCACCAAACTCCCCACCTCCGGGATGATCCAGCTGCCCAGGGGCGCTGCCCGGCCGCGGATGGAGACGATCTGGCGATTGCGGCTGGAGAGGTCGAGGCCGGCGCGGGTGGCGAGATCCTCGGAGATCACCAGTTCCACGTCGAGTTCCTTGGCTAGCCCCTCCAGGCGGCTCGCCGCATTGATGGTGTCGCCCACCGCCGTGAGGCTGGTGGCCTGGCCGTAGCCCATCTGGCCGACGATGGCGGGACCCGCGTGGAGGCCCATGGCGATGCGCAAGGGATGCTCGAACTCGCTGGCGTAATCCTCGTTCAGGCGGGCGAGCCCCGCCTTGATCCTGAGCGCGGCATCGAGGGCCTGGCGTGCCGCCTCCTGCGGGGTCGTGCTGAGGCCGAACAGGGCCAGAACCCCGTCGCCGATGAACTTGTCGATGTAGCCGCCCGCATCCTCCACCGCCTCGCCCACCGCCTCGAAGTAGCGGTTGAGGATGAACACCGTGTCGAAGGGCAGGCGCGTCTCGGTGAGGCCCGTGAAGCCGCGCAGGTCGCAGAACAGCACCGCCACCTCCCTCTCCTGCCCCTGGGCCCGGCCGCCGCGCACCAGCGCCGTCACGCCGTTGCGGCCCGTGGACAGGATCGGCACCACGGTGACGTGATGGGTGGGCCGGAACTGGCAGGCGAGCCTCACATTGGGGCCTGCCTTGATGCGCGCCAGCGTGCCCCGCTCCTGCGCGGTGGGCGGCGGCTGGTCCTGCAGGCCGTCGATCACCCGCACCCGGCAGGTGGAGCAGCGGCCCCGCCCGCCGCAGACGGAGATGTGCGGGATCCCGGCGGTGCGGCTGGCCTCCAGAACGCTGAAGCCCTGCGGTACGGTGGCGATCTGATCGTTGGGGTAGCGGATGCGGACCCGCCGCGACCACAGATTGGCGCTGCGCATGATGCGGCCGGCGATCGTCAGGGCCAGGAGACCGCCGAAGACAGCGTAAAGGCCAGGACCGATCAGGGGCAGGAGATCGGACGCGGGAGCCGCGCGCCCGGTAAACCGCCCCGGCGCCGCGGCGATCTCCTGGCCGGCTTCCGCAAAGCCGAGCAGGGCCAGAAGAGGAACCAGGATGGCTCCCGTGTAGAGCAGCAGCGCCCAAGCGGGAAACCAGGGTTTCGGGCGCAGCCAGAAATAAACCCCCAGGCATCCATGCAGCCACGCGATGACGAGCGTGACCGCCTGCCGGGCTCCGGCCTCGGGGCTGAGAAGCCAGAGATTGCGCACCACCTCGGGATAGCCGGAATCATGGCCCGTCAGAGCCCATTCGATCCGGGTCCCGGTCACATGGGCGATCAGCAGGAAGGGCAGGCTCAGGCCCAGACCCAGCTGCGCCGCCTCGCGGACGGGCATGCGCAGGGTCCGGCGGCGGTAGAGCGCCTGCAGGGCGAGCAGGAAGTGCAGCACGAGGGAGCCGTAGAGCAGGACAGTGCCCACCGGGTTGCGCCACAGGCGGTTGAACCAGGCGCGCCCGGCCTCCATGGCGTCGATGGACACGAGCCCCAGGGCGTGGTTGCTGAAGTGGGTGAGCAGAAAGATCGCGAGCACGAGGCCCGACAGCAGCCGGATTTCCCGCCAGGGAATCGGGGCTCCGGGCAAAGCCGCCTCGGATGCCGGTCTTGTGCTGGTTTGCTTCATGGGCGGATGAGAGGTCCCGATCCTGGGTCGGCGGCATTGCGTGTGCTATGCAGGTGCAGCCCCTCGGGCCAAAGTCAAATCACCTTCCCTGGACTTGGCCTTGAATCGGTTTATTCCCAAGGCTGCCCAAACACGCCGCGAATCATGTCCCACATCATCACCAGCCTCAGCGACCTCGAAGCGCTGTATGGCGAGGTCAACAAGGCCTCGCTCCTGAAGGAGACGGACCGGCTCGTGCCGGAATACCGCGCCTTGATCGAGGCCGCGCCCTTCGCGGCGCTGGCGACCCGCGGGCCGGAGGGGCTCGACTGCTCGCCCCGCGGCGACGGGCCGGGCTTCGTGCGCATCCGGGACGACAAGACCCTCCTCCTGCCGGACCGGCGCGGCAACAACCGGATCGATTCGCTGAAGAACATCGTGCGCGACCCGAGCGTCGCCCTGCTCTTCCTGATCCCCGGCATCGGCGAGACCTTAAGGGTGAACGGGCAGGCCGTGATTTCCGTCGAGCCGGGCCTGCTGGAGAGTTTTGCCGTTGACGGCAAGCCGCCGAGATCCGTGATCGTGATCACCGTCGATACGGTGTTCTTCCAATGCGCCCGCGCGATCCTGCGGTCGGAGCTGTGGAATCCGGCCCGCCACGTGCCGCGTGGGAGCCTGCCGAGCGCCGGTCAGATCCTGGCCGCGCTCACGAACAACGAGGCGGGCGGCGAGGCCTACGACAAGGCTCTGCCCGAGCGGCAGCGCACAAGTCTTTACTGACGGTTTTGTTATCGCGGCAGCGTCGGGAGCGCACAACCGGGGCCACTTTTGCGCACGACGCGCTTGACCTCGCGTCCCCTGCCCCTGAAAAGGCAGGTCTCGTTTTTTTCGAAGTGAGGCTCAAGGACATTCCATGACGATCCAGCGCATCAAGCCCGGCCCGCGCATGAGCGGCGCCGTCGTTCACGGCAACACGGTCTATCTCGCAGGCCAGGTCGCCCACCAGAGTGCCGGCCAGAGCGTCACCGAGCAGACCAAGGAAATCCTGTCCATCATCGACAGCCTGCTGGCCGAGGCCGGCACCGACAAGTCGAAGATCCTGATGGCCAACATCTGGATCACCGACATGGGCACGTTCCAGGAGATGAACGCCGTGTGGGATGCCTGGGTGTCTCCCGGCAACACCCCGGCCCGCGCCACCGTCGAGGCGAAGCTCGCGACGCCCGCCTTCAAGGTCGAGATCGCCGTCATCGCGGCGAAGTAAGGTTTCCAGGCAAAAAAGAAGCGGGCCAAAAGGCCCGCTTTTTCGTTGAAGTCCTGTCGCGCTTACGGGCAGGGATGACGCAGGCCGTCATAGCCGAGATAGGTGCCCGAAGCCGGGTCATAGGACCGGTAGCGCTGGGCGCAGTAGGCAGCATTGCCGCCATAGACCGGAGCGGCCTGAGCCTGTGACTGAGCGATGGCACCGCCGATGATGGCGCCTGTGGCCAGACCGAGAGCACCGGCCGCAAGGGCATTGCCGCGGTCGCGACGGTAGTAACGACGGTCACCGTAATAGCGACGATCCCCGTAGTAGCGGCGATCGCCATAGTAGCGCCGCTCAACATAACGCGGGCTACCGCCGTAATAGCGACGGTACTGCACGTAGTCGGCGTTCACATCGCCCGTCTTGAAGGCGGCGGCGAGTTCGTTGATCGGCGCGGTCCGCGTCTCGGCGGCAGAAGCAGGAGCGGCAAGGCCGAAGGCGGCGAGAGCGGCCGTGGCGGCCGCAGCCATGAAGAATTTACGCATGGGATCTCCTCCAATGTTGGGAGGCGAACGCAAAAAGGCGCAAGGTCGTTCCGTATGTTGGGAATTTCGAGCTATCTCTCGCGGGAACGTGAGGAGCGCAGGTCACCGGATGAAGCCTCAGATCTGATCGGCGAAACCCGCCTTCCCTCCATTCTCCCCTGCCCGGTCGGACAGAGATCCAGGATCGCGCAGCGCTGACAGGCCGGGTTCTTGAAGAAGCAGCAGCGCTGGCCGTGCAGCATCATGACTTCGTGGTTGTCGTAGACCTGTTGCGCATCCCAATCCTCCGGCAGAAGCGCGGCGAGCACCGCATGGGACGGCCCCACCGCCGTCGATTGCGGGATGAGGGCCGTGCGCTGGGCAACGCGATGATGGTGGCTGTCCACGGGAAGGGCCGCCTTGCGCAGCACCGAGAACGAGAGCACCGCCGCGCTCGTCTTCGGACCGATGCCTGGAATGCTCTCGAGCCAGGCCCGCGCCTCCTCGACCGGCATGTCCTTCAGGAAATCGAGCGAGAGGCTGCCATGGCGCTCCTCGATGGCGTGCAGCACCGCCTGCAGGCGCGGCGCCTTCTGCTCGGGCCAGGTCACGCCTTCAATCGTCGCCTCCACCTCCTCGGTCGGCGCGTTCATGAGCGCGCGCCAATCCGCATAGCGTGCCCGCAGGGCCTTGAAGGCGCGGCCGGAATCCGCATTGCGGGTGCGGTGCGACAGAAGCGAGGAGACCAGCTCGCTTACCGGATCGAGGGTATGGAAGTAGGGAATCGGACAGCCATAGACCGCGCAGAGGCGCTCATGGATGACGAGCGCCTTCTCCTTCAGGTCCTGCAGGTCCGGATTCATCCCGAGGCAAGTCGCGAATCGGCGGGGCGGTTCCACAACGCTGTCATCACCGGCCCTGTGCCGGTGATCCCGAGCGGAGAGACGCCGCGCTTTATGTGATCGGGATGGCCGGGACAAGCCCGGCCATGACGTCGGAGTGTCATTCCCGGCCGGAGCGCAGCGGAGGGGAAGGGAATCCACGATTGAGCGCAAACGCTATGGATCCCCTTCCCGCACTTCGTGTGCCGGGGATGACAGCGTCGAGCTACAAAATAAACCGGCTCAGGTCCGTGTTCTTCGCCAGCTCCTCCACCTCGCCGCGCACATAGGCGGAGTCGATCTTCACCGTTTCGCCGGAGCGGTCGGGCGCCGTGTAGGATACGTCGTCGAGCACCCGCTCCAGCACGGTCTGCAGGCGGCGCGCGCCGATGTTCTCGACCGTGTTGTTCACCTCGACGGCCACTTCGGCCAGCGCATCGATGGCATCGTCCGTGAAGACGAGGTCGACGCCTTCCGTCTTCATCAGCGCGACGGATTGCTTGATCAGGCTTGCCTCCGTCTCGGTCAGGATGCGGCGGAAATCCTCGACGGTGAGCGGCGAGAGTTCCACGCGGATCGGCAGGCGGCCCTGCAGTTCCGGCAGCAGGTCGGACGGCTTCGACACGTGAAACGCACCGGACGCGATGAACAGGATGTGGTCCGTCTTCACCGATCCATACTTGGTCGACACGGTGGTGCCCTCGATCAGCGGCAGCAGGTCGCGCTGCACGCCCTCGCGGGAGACATCGGCACCGGTGCGTCCCTCGCGGCCGGCGATCTTGTCGATCTCGTCGAGGAACACGATGCCGTTGTTCTCCACCTGGCGCAGGGCCTCCTGCACGATGGCATCCTGGTCGAGCATCTTGTCGGCCTCTTCCATCACGAGCGGCTCGTAGGCCTCGCGCACGGTGGTGCGGCGCGTCTTGCGCTGTCCCCCGAAGGCCTTGCCGAACATGTCGGAAAGATTGATCGCGCCCACCGACGCGCCCGGCATGCCGGGGATCTCGAACATGGGCATCCCCTGCCCTCCGCCCGACTGCAGCTCGATCTCGATCTCCTTGTCGTCGAGCTCGTTGGCGCGCAGCTTGCGGCGGAAGGAGTCGCGGGTGACGGCGCTCGCCGTGGTGCCGACCAGCGCATCGAGCACGCGCTCCTCGGCCGCGATGTGGGCTTTGGCCTGCACCTGCCGGCGGCGCTCCTCCTTCACGAGGCCGATGCCGATCTCCACGAGGTCGCGCACGATCTGCTCCACGTCGCGGCCCACATAGCCCACCTCCGTGAACTTGGTCGCCTCGACCTTGAGGAAGGGCGCGCCCGCGAGCTTGGCGAGACGGCGCGAGATCTCGGTCTTGCCGCAGCCCGTGGGCCCGATCATGAGGATGTTCTTGGGCGCCACCTCTTCGCGCAACGAGCCTTCGAGCTGCTGCCGGCGCCAGCGGTTGCGCAGCGCAATGGCGACCGCGCGCTTGGCGTCGTTCTGGCCGACGATGTAGCGGTCGAGTTCGGAAACGATTTCGCGGGGGGAAAAGGTGGTCATGGGATCTCTTGGCTCTTTGTCGTCATCCCCGGACTTTGTCTGGGGATCCACGTCCTGTGACGTGGCGGTTCTCAAGACGTGGATGGCCGCAACACGTGCGGCCATGACGGGCGATCAGGCTTCCAACGATTCGATCACGATATTCGCGTTCGTGTAGACGCAGATCTCGGCCGCAATGCCGAGGGAGCGGCGCACGATGGCCTCCGGGTCCGTCTCGTATTCGGCCAGCGCCCGCGCGGCCGCGAGTGCGTAGTTGCCGCCTGAGCCGATGGCCATGATGCCGTTTTCCGGCTCCAGCACGTCGCCGGCGCCCGACAGCAGCAGGCCCACCTCCTTGTCGGCCACCAGCATCATCGCCTCAAGACGCCGCAGGTACCGGTCCGTGCGCCAATCCTTGGTGAGCTCGACGCAGGCGCGGGTGAGCTGGCCGGGATATTGCTCGAGCTTGGCCTCGAGCCGCTCGAACAGGGTGAAGGCATCGGCCGTGGAGCCGGCAAAGCCGCCGATCACCCCGCCCTTGGCGAGGCGGCGGACCTTTTTCGCATTGCCCTTCACCACGGTCTGGCCGAGGCTCACCTGCCCGTCGCCGCCAATGACGACGCGGCCGCCTCTCCGGACCATGAGGATCGTGGTGGCATGCATGCGGGGGGTGGCGTCTTCGGACAAGGCAGGGCTCCGGCAGGCGGAAAAGGGATGGTTACAAGCAACTCGCGCCTACCAAGGCCCACCGGCAGCCTCATCCTGAGGAGGACCGTCAGGTCCGTCTCGAAGGACGAGGCGTCTCCAGTGCTCTCTGGACCCTCCTTCGAGACGCCGCTGCGCGGCTCCTCAGGATGAGGGGGTGTTTGGTAGACGCCTGAACCCTGACTTAATCACTCGTCCGTCAAAAGCAACGCGGGTGGCATTTCTCCCCGCGGCTTGCTAGAACGCCCCGTCTCTTGTTCCGCAAAGGATTTTGATGATGCGCTCCGCGAGCGTCAGCCGTCGCACCGCCGAGACCGATGTCGCCCTGTCGATTGCCCTCGACGGCACCGGCAAGGCCGAGATCTCCACGGGGGTCGGCTTCCTCGACCACATGCTCGAACTGTTCGCCCGACACGGCCACTTCGACCTCTCCGTGACGGTGACCGGCGACCTGCATGTGGACCAGCATCATACCACCGAGGACACCGGGATCGCCTTGGGTCAGGCCATCCTGAAGGCGCTTGGCGATAAAAAGGGCATCACGCGCTATGCTGACATCCATCTGCCGATGGACGAGACCCTGACGCGCATCGCCCTCGACATCTCGGGCCGTCCCTTCCTGGTGTTCCGGACCACCTTCCCGACGGAGAAAATCGGCGTCTTCGACACCGAGCTGGTGCGCGAGTTCTTCCAGGCGTTCGCCATCCAGTCAGGCCTGACCCTGCACGTGGAGACGCTCTACGGCGAGAACAGCCACCATATCGCCGAAAGCTGCTTCAAGGGTCTGGCACGGGCCTTGCGTCAGGCCGTGGCACTGGACCCAAGGGAAGAGGGCCGCGTTCCCTCCACCAAGGGTACGCTCTAGATCCATCGGCGCATCGTGCGGAAAAGTGGTTCCGGTTTTCCGCTCCGAACGATGCGCCATCTTAGGAAGTGGAGCATCAGATGGATCTCAAAAGTGGTGTCCACTTTTGGGTTCGATGCTCGAAGAGACGCCTTGCCTGGCGAGATCATCGTCGTCACTTCATCGGGCAAGGCCTGAGGAAACGTCGCCATGACCACCTATACCCTGCACCTCCCGCGCGATGCGCGGCCAGGTGATCCGAGCGCTTTGGACGAATCCGAGCTCGTGAAGGATGCCTTCTCCTGGGGGGCCTTCTTCTTCACCTTCCTGTGGTTCTTCGTCCATCGCCTGTGGCTCGCGGGCCTTGCCGTGCTGCTCCTGGTGCTGACCTTCGGCGGCCTCATGGCCGTGCTGGACGTGCATCCCCTCGCCGGCTCCATCGCCCAGCTGCTGCTGCAGAGCCTGATCGGGCTCGAGGCCAACAGCCTCAGGCGCTGGACGCTCGCCCGCCGCGGCCGCCCGGCCGTCGATGCGGTGACGGCCGCCGATCAGGACGAGGCGGAGGCGAAAGCCTTTGCCCGCTGGCTCGATGCCAAGGCGGCGCCCCTGCCCCGCAGCCCGGCGCCGGTTCTGTCCACCCCCCGGCGGTCCGAGCCGGTGATCGGCCTCTTTCCCGATGCGGAGCGTCCCCGGTGAGCGTCGTCATCATCGATTACGGGTCCGGCAACCTGCACTCCGCCGCCAAAGCCTTCGAGCGGGCGGCGCGGGAGGCGGAGCTCGACCTGTCCATCACCGTGTCGTCCGACCCGAATGCTGTCGCCAAAGCCGACCGGATCGTGCTGCCGGGCGTCGGCGCCTTCGCCGATTGCCGCCGCGGCCTCGATTCCGTGCCCGGCATGGTGGAGGTGCTGCAGCGGCGCGTGCATGAGGACAAGCGTCCGTTCTTCGGCATCTGCGTGGGCATGCAGCTCATGTCCACGCGAGGCCTGGAGCATACGACCAGCTACGGCCTCGACTGGATCAAGGGCGACGTGAAGGCGATCACGCCGAGCGATCCTTCGCTCAAGATCCCGCATATGGGCTGGAACACGCTGACGCTGGCGAAGCCGCATCCGCTCCTCGACGGCATCCCCACCGGGCCTGACGGGCTGCATGCCTATTTCGTGCACTCCTATGCCCTGACGCCGGCGGACCCGACCGACGTGGTCGCCACCACCGATTACGGCGGGCCTGTCACCGCCATCGTCGGGCGCGACAATCTCGTCGGCGCCCAGTTCCACCCCGAAAAAAGCCAGGCCCTCGGCCTCAAGCTCATCGCCAATTTTTTGAGGTGGCGCCCGTGATCCTCTATCCTGCCATCGACCTCAAAGAGGGCCGCTGCGTCCGCCTCATCCAGGGCGACATGGACCAGGCCACCGTCTTCAACGACGATCCTGCCGACCAGGCCGCCACCTTCGAGGCTCAGGGCTTCGCGTGGCTGCACGTGGTCGACCTTGACGGGGCCTTCGCCGGCAAGCCGATGAATGCGGCGGCTGTCGAAGACATCCTCAGGCGCATAAACATTCCTGTGCAGCTCGGCGGCGGCATCCGCGACATGAAGACCGTCGAGGGCTGGCTTGCCAAGGGCGTGTCCCGGGTGATCATCGGCACGGCCGCCGTGCGCGACCCGGATTTCGTGCGCGAGGCCGCCCGGCTCCATCCCGGCAAGATCGCGGTGGGCATCGACGCCAAGGACGGGCTGGTGGCCGTGGAGGGCTGGGCCCAGACCTCGACCCTCTCGGCCGAAGAGCTCGGCCGCCGCTTCGAGGATGCGGGGGTCGCCGCCATCATCTACACGGACATCGCCCGCGACGGCATTCTCAAGGGCCTCAACTTCCCGATGACGCTGGGCCTCGCCCGTGCGGTCTCGATCCCGGTCATCGCCTCCGGGGGCCTCGCCTCCATGGCCGATATCGAGCGCCTCACCCAACCCGACTGCGCCGTGCTCAACGGCGCCATCTCCGGTCGCGCCCTCTATGACGGGCGCATCGACCCGGTCGAGGCGCTGGCGCTGCTGCGCTCCGTGCGCAAGGAACCCGCCTGATGCTGAAAGTGCGTCTCATTCCCTGCCTCGACGTGAAGGACGGGCGCGTCGTGAAGGGCGTCCAGTTCGTCGACCTTGTCGATGCGGGCGATCCGGTGGAAGCCGCGAAGGCCTATGACGCGGCCGGCGCCGACGAGCTCTGCTTTCTCGACATCACCGCCAGCCACGAGGCGAGGGGAATTCTGCTCGACGTGGTGAGGCGCACGGCGGAGGCCTGCTTCATGCCGCTCACCGTGGGCGGCGGCGTGCGCAGTGTCGAGGACATCCGCAACCTCCTGCTCGCCGGCGCCGACAAGGTGTCGATCAACACCGCCGCGGTGAAGAACCCGGATTTCGTGCGCGAGGCTTCGGAGAAATTCGGCAACCAGTGCATCGTCGTGGCCATCGATGCGAAGAAGGTCTCAGGGGAGGGTGAACCTCCACGCTGGGAGATCTTCACCCATGGCGGCCGCAATGCCACCGGCATCGACGCCATCGCGTTCGCCAGACAGGTGGCGGAGCTCGGGGCAGGGGAGTTGCTGGTCACCTCCATGGACCGGGACGGCACCAAGGGCGGCTACGATCTCGCGCTCGTGCGCGCCATCGCGGACGCGGTCTCGGTGCCCGTCATCGCCTCTGGCGGCGTCGGCAACCTCGATCACCTGGTCGACGGCGTCGAGAAGGGCCATGCCAGCGCGGTGCTCGCGGCTTCGATTTTCCACTTCGGCACGCATACGATTTCGGAGGCCAAGGGCTACATGGCTAATGCAGGACTGAAGATGCGGCTGGATGAGCCGGCGCACAGCGCTTCAAACCGGACAGCATGAAAGAACTCAGTCCATGACGGTCTCCAACGAGGACGATCTGAACAAGCTCCAGGAGATCGGCAGGATCGTCGCCAATACCCTCGAGGCCATGGCGGCGGCGCTCGAGCCGGGCATGACCACGGCGGAGCTCGACCTGATCGGGCGCAAGCTTCTCGAGAAGGCCGGCGCCCGGTCGGGCCCGGAGCTTGTCTACGATTTTCCCGGCGCCACCTGCATCAGCGTGAACGAGCAGGTCGCCCATGGCATTCCCGGCTCCCGTCGGATCGAGGCGGGGGATCTCGTCAACATCGACATCTCGGCGGAAAAGAACGGCGTGTTCGCCGATACCGGTGCGTCCTTCGCCGTTCCGCCGGTCACGAACGCCACCAAGCGGCTGTGCCGCGATGGTCGCCGCGCCATGTGGATCGGTCTGCGTCAGGTCGGGGCCAACAGGCCGATCGCCGGCATCGGCCAGGCCATCGGACAATTTGCCGAGAAGAACGGCTACACCCTCGTACGCAATCTCGCGAGCCACGGCATCGGCCATTCCCTGCACGAGGAGCCGAAGGAGATCGCCACCTGGCCGGACCGCTCGGAGCGCCGGATCATGAATGAGGGTCTCGTCTTCACCGTCGAGCCCTTCCTGTCCCTGGGGGCGGAATGGGCCCAGGACGGCGACGATCCCTGGACCCTGTTCAGCGAGCCGCGCGCGCCCACGGTCCAGTACGAACACACCGTCGTTGCCACCCGCAACGGCCCCCTTGTCGTGACCCTGCCCGGATGATGCGGCTATGACCACCTTCACCCTCGACGACCTCGCCCGCATCGTGGCCGAACGCGCCGCCGCGCCCGCGACCGAGTCCTATACGGCCAAGCTCATCGAGGGCGGCCCGGCGAAAGCCGCCAAGAAGCTGGGCGAGGAGGCGGTGGAAGCGGCCATTGCGGCCGTCGAGGGGGACCGCGAAAACCTCACGGCGGAGGCGGCCGATGTGCTGTATCATCTTTTGGTCGTGTTGCAGGGCGCAAACATTCCGCTAATTGACGTGATGGCCGAACTGGAGCGCCGCACGGCGCAGTCGGGTCTTGCAGAGAAGGCCGCGCGCAAGACCTAAAACTCGAGAGGTGGTTCGCATGGACCAGCCCAACGTGGTTTCTGCCCCAGAGACCGATGACGGCCTCTCGCCCTACCGGGTCTTTTCCCGCGACGAATGGGCGAAGCTGCGTGCCGACGCGCCGATGACCCTCACCGCCGACGAGGTGATGCAGCTGCAATCCCTCAACGACCCGATCTCCATCGACGAGGTGGCGGCGATCTACCTGCCCCTGTCGCGCCTGCTCTCCCTCTACGTCGCGGCAACCCAGGGCCTGTTCAAGGCGACCCAGCGCTTTCTCCTGGCCGAGAAGGACGCCAAGGTGCCCTACATCATCGGCGTGGCGGGCTCGGTGGCAGTGGGAAAATCCACCACGGCCCGCGTGCTCAAGGCGCTGCTCGCCCGCTGGCCCAACACCCCGAAGGTGGACCTCGTCACCACGGACGGCTTTCTCCTGCCCAACGCCGAGCTGACGCGGCTCGGGCTCATGGAGCGAAAAGGCTTTCCGGAGAGCTACGACACGGGCAAGCTCCTGCACTTCCTCGCCGACATCAAGGCCGGCAAGCGCAACGTGAAGGCGCCGCTTTATTCCCACCTCGTCTACGACGTGGTGCCCGGCGAGGAGACGACGGTCGACCGGCCGGACATCCTCATCGTCGAGGGGCTCAACGTGCTCCAGCCGGCGCGTATGCCCAAGGACGGCACGGCCATTCCCTTCGTGTCCGACTTCTTCGACTTCTCGGTCTATATCGACGCCGACGAGGCCGACCTGCACCGCTGGTACGTGAACCGCTTCCTGCGCCTGCGCCACACCGCCTTCCGCGATCCGCTGTCCTATTTCCGGCGCTATGCGGAGCTGCCCGAGGCGGAGGCGATGGCCATCGCCGATGGGTTGTGGAACCGCATCAACCTGCTGAACCTGCAGGAGAACATCGTGCCCACCCGCCAGCGCGCGAGCTTGATTCTCAAGAAAGGGGCGAGCCACCGGATCGAGACCGTGGCGCTGCGACGGTTGTGATCCGTGACTTCAAAACTTGAGCCATCGCAACAGCTGGAGATCCGGAAGGCCGCTCACGCGGACATGGCGGGTTTTCTCGTCCTCCTCCAACATCTCAACCCAAGCGATCCGTCACTTGCTCAAAACGATGCGGAAGTCATTTGGCAAGATCTCTTGGGGCGATCTGGTGTTACAATCTACGTGGCGGAACTGGCAGGCGAACTCGTCGGTACCTGCACGCTTGTTGTGGTGCCGAACCTCACGCGTGCCGGCCGCTCCTATGCTCTCATTGAGAATGTCGTCACGCATAATGCTTATCGTGGCTTTGGCATCGGACAGGCCGTTCTAGCCGCTGCCATTGATCATGCTTGGCGCGAAAACTGCTATAAGGTCATGCTCATGACAGGTCGGAAGGACGAAGCCGTCATGCGTTTCTATGAAAAAGCGGGTTTCAGGCGTGACACGAAGACGGGGTTTGATCTGCGACGGGATTGATCCTGACATGAAGCGTTTCGCCAAGGCACTGGCTGTTCTCAATATCTTGGCTCTCACCGCCACGTCAGCACTTGTCTTGCTCCTCGGCCAAAGCTCCATTGCCGAAATGGTCGACATCGCATCCTATGTAGGTCTTGGAATGGGAGCCATCGGAGCCCTCATGTTCTTCGGCTCGGCGCCCGGAGTGAATGCGTCGACAGGGATGGCCGCCAGTGCGGCGGATCAACCGAGCCGGATCATGGATGCGCTCTGGGGCGACAAGGCATCGAGCGTTTCGACGGGAGCCCTGTTCGTCCTCGGCGGCATCACCTGGCTCGCGGTCGCCTGGCTGCTGGCCGGGCTGTTCGGCACGAGCACCTGAAGCCAACCATTTCACAACCTTGAGCGTTGTATCTCCGAAAAGGAGGATGCATGGCCACGCAGCCCGTTGACGACAAGCTCAAACGCAGCGCCGAGCACGCGCAGGAAGCGGCCGAGCAGACCCAGGAGGCGGCGGAGAGCACGCAGGAGGCGGCGGAGCACACCCAGACCGCAGCCAAGACGACTGCCAAGGCCACCGTTCAGCTGAAGGACAGCGCCGACCGGCGCACGGAGCTTGCCGCCAACCGCACGGTCTTCGCCGCCGAGCGCACCTATGCCGCCTGGGTGCGCACCGGCCTTGCCGCGCTTGCCTCAGGCATCGGCGCGCAGAAGCTCCTCGCGGGCGTGGTGCCGGACTGGATGATCCTCTCGACGGGCTCGGTCCTGATCCTGTTCAGCGCCTTCTGCTTCGCGTCCGCCGTCTGGCGTCAGGTCTTCACGGGCTCGCAGCCGCCGCACCCGGACGTGCAGCGCCTCCCGCCCTTCCTGCTCGTGATCTTCAACGGCTTCCTGGCGCTCGTATCGCTGGCGGCCCTGTTCGGCCTGTGGTTCGGGCAGACGGGTGGGTGAGGCCGTCGAAATAGCCTCCGATGTCATCCCCGCGCAGGCGGGGATCCATAACCACGACGTCTCAGAAAGAGACGAGCAGCGTCGTGCATTGATTTTACAATGTCGGCGGTGATGGATCCCAGGCTCGGCTGTGCGGCCCCGGGATGACAGTGTGCATCAGCCCAGCAAGCCCTGCTGCTGCGCCAGCTCCTTGAGGCTCACCTGCGGGCGGGCGCCGAGATGGCTGATGATTTCGGCGGCAGCCAGGCCTCCGAGGCGGGCGCAGTCGGTCAGCTCCAGGTTCAGGGTGAGACCGGCCAGGAAGCCGGAGGCGAAGAGGTCGCCGGCGCCGGTGGTGTCGACCACGCGCTCCACGGGGAAGGCCGGCACGGCCCTGGTCTCGCCGCGGCTCACGATCAGGGCGCCGTCGGCCGAACGGGTGATGGCGCCGAGCACGTTCTCCTCGCGAAGCGCCGCGAGCGCGGTGTCGGCATCCGACGTGCCGTAGAGACTCTGCAGCTCGTGGATATTGGCGAAGAGGATGTCCAGGCTGCCGTCGCGCATGAGGCCCAGGAACTCGTCGCGGTAGCGGTCGACGCAGAAGGCGTCGGACAGGGTCAGCGCCACCTTGTTGCCGGCTTCATGCGCGATCTTCACCGCCTTCCGGAAAGCCTCCTTGGCGGCCGGCGGATCCCACAGATAGCCTTCGAGATAGACGATGCTGGACGCGCGCACCGTGTCCGGGTTCACGTCGTCGGGCGTGAGGTTCTGGCAGGCGCCGAGATAGGTGTTCATGGTGCGCTCGCCGTCCGGCGTCACCAGGATGAAGCTGCGGGCGGTGGCCGGGCCCTCCTCGGCGGGCTTCACGTCGTAATAGACGTCGATGGCCTTGAGGTCGTGGGCGAAGAGGCGGCCGGTCTCGTCGTTCTTCACCTTGCCGATGAAGCCCGCCTTCACGCCGAAGGACGCCGCGCCCGCGGCGGTGTTGGCGCCGGATCCCCCCGACACGATGATGGCCGGGCCCATGTCGCCGTAGAGCTCTTCGGCGCGTGCCTCGTCGATGAGCTGCATGGCGCCCTTGTGGACCTTCTTCTGGAGGAGGAAGGCCTCGTCCGTATGGGCGAGCACGTCAACGATGGCGTTGCCGAGGGTGAGGACGTCGATGCGGGTCTGGGACATGAGCCACCGGGTTTGAGACAAGACGGGGCGCTTTCGCATCCGGGGCAGGGGAGGTCAAGGGCTGGGTTTTCCCTCCCCCATGCGGGGAGGGTGGGCGCGGCAGCGCTCGGGTGGGGGTGGTGCGACCGGGTGAAACCTTCCTGTCATCACCGGCCCTGTGCCGGCCATCCCGATAAGAAGAGTCTTGCGCTCGAAGCATTCGGGATCACCGGCACAAGGCCGGTGATGACGTGTAGGACGAGTGTTGACGCTCTTGTCGAGCGCAGCGCTCCGACATTGCGACCCCACCCTCAATCCCTCCCCGCAAGGGGGAGGGAAGAGGCGTTTTCGCTTGTCACTTTGCGCTCCCGCTCCTGTGCCTGGTCGAGCAACGCGATCATCCGGTCGAGTTCGTCCTGTGTCAGGCCGCGGATCTCCCGCGCCAGACGATTGGCCAGCAGCGTGGCCTTGGGGTCGGTATTGGCCGTATCGATCTTCACCCGGGGATCGGAGAGGTCGGCGAGGCGCGTGAGTTCGTCGGCCTCGTCCCAGATGATGTGGAAGTACTGCAGCACGCCCTGGATGAGGGTCCAGGTCGGCTTGCCGCGCTCGCCGCGCTCCAGCGCCGAGAGATAGGCGCTCGAGACGCCCAGATGAGCGGCCATGTCCTTCAACATGCGCCCGCGCTCCCGGCGCAGCTGCCGCACCCGTTCACCGAAGGGAGTCATTGTCCTAACCCAGAGCGTTCCCACAAAAGTGGTTGCCGGTTGTGTGAGAGAAAGCGCAGCAGACCGACATCAGCCGGAGCCCCGCCGGCGGCGGAGCCTGACATAGAGTGCACCGGATCCGCCATGCTGGGGAGAGGCCTCCTCGAAGCCGATGACGAGGTGGCGCAGGTCGGGAAGCCGCAGCCAGTGCGGCACCATGCGGCGCAGGACGCCCCGTTCCTCGAACAGGCTGTTGCCGGCGGCAGCGCCGCCCTTGCCGGTGATCACGAGCACGAGGGCATGACCCGAGCTCTGCGCGCGCCGGAGGAAGCTCAGAAGGGCGAAATGCGCCTCCTCCTGGCGCATGCCGTGCAGGTCGATGACGCTGTCCACGTCCTTGCGGCCCCGGCGCAGGGCCTGGAGCGTTCTGCGCTCCACCGGGGCCAGCGGCGGCAGGGCGGGTGTCTGGGGCGGGAGAGGGGGCAGCACGGACACGGGAGCGGCTCTCTGCGGGGCAGGGGCGGCGGGGTTGTTCTCGGTCTCGGGCTCAGGCGGCAGAGCCTTGCCCTGCATGGGCTTCACGTGCCTGGCCACATGGGACCAGAGCCGCTTCTCCTCGGAGCTGAGCTGGCGGGTGCGGCTTTTTCGGGTCATGAACGGGGTTCGGGCTGCAGGACCACGAAGCCCACGGGATGGCGCAGGAGCCCGGCGCGGCGGCCCGCCTCCTCGCCGCTGCCGAAGAAGAAATCGCCCCGTGCCGGCCCGACGATGGCCGAGCCCGTATCCTGCGCGATCATGAGCCGCTGAAGCGGCTCCGCCCTGTCGAGGGTCACGGGCAGTTGACCGTCGAGCCAGACCGGCAGGCCGTAGGCCCAGAGCGATCGGTCGACGGCAAGGCTCCGGCCGGGCACGAGCGGATGGCCGGCGCCGCCGATGGGACCGTCCTCGGGCGCCAGCTCCGCGGCCTCGCGGAAGAAGATGTAGGACCGGTTCTGCCGCATCAGGGTCTTGGCCGGCTCCGGATGCTCCTTGAGCCAGCCCATGAGCTTTTCGAGGGTCATGGATTCCAGATCCATCTCGCCCTGCTGGACCAGAACCCGTCCGATGGAGGTGTAGGGACGCCCGTTGCGGCCGGCATAGGCCACCCGCATCACGGAGCCGTCGGTGAGGCGGATGCGGGCCGAGCCCTGCACATGGATGATGAAGGCTTCGCCCGGCTCGCTCAAGTACACGATGGGCTTGGAGAGGGCGCCCAGGGCACCGTCCTCGATGGCGGCGCGGTCCGGATAGGGCTCGTAGCCGTTGCCCGTACGCCGTGCCGCCTGAAGGCCCTTCTCGATTCCGGGCAGGGTCTCGCCTTGGGGAATGGTGACGAGGTCCTGCGGCCGGTCGAGCAGGGGAACCCGGTAGATGGCGTCCGGGGTGCGCGAGCCCTGGAATTCCGGTTCGTAATAGCCGGTGAGAAAGCCCCCGCCCGAATGGGGGACCACTCTATGAGGCCGGAAATGGGTCTCGAAAAAGCGCTTCGCCCCCGCCTTGTCGGCCTCGGGCCTCTTCAGGGCTTCGCGGCACACCGCGAGGAGATCTCCTTGAGGCGCTTGCGCCGGCCGCAGCTCGGCGGACGCGGCCTCAAGCGCCCGGCAGGAGCGCAGGAAAGCCCGGTAGGCGGCCGCGTGATCGTCCGACTCCCAGCCGGCGAGATCCCGGAAGGCGAGGGGCTCCAGGCGTGCGACGTTCTTCAGGGAAGGTCCGGCCGCGGCATCGGACATGCTCAGCGTCCAGGCGACCAGGCCGGCAAGGAGACAGACGAAGAGGACCCGCCCGGCATCTCTCATTGCCCCGCTTCGGTCGCCACGAGCAGCCAGTTGGGATCGCGGCTGCCGAGCGTCCGGGCGAAGGTCCACACGTCGGTGACGTCGGCCACGGTCTCGAGGCTGCCGTCCACGACAGTGCCGGAGGAATCGCGGGTGGCGGTGATCAGCTTGGAGAGGAAACGCACCACGATCTGGGCCGACTTGCCCTGAAGCTCGGCCCCGGCCATCTCGGCCTTGTCGATGGACACGAAGGTGGTTTCCACCGTCTCGCCCCGGCGCTCGCGCTCGGTGATGGCGCGCTCGAAGCCCTCATAGACCTCGCGGGAGAGAAGATCCTTGAGGGTATTGCGGTCGCCCTGCGCAAAAGCCGTGACGATCATTTCGTAGGCGGACTTGGCGCCTTCGAGAAATTCGGCGGCATCGAAGTTCGGCTCGATCCGCACGATGCCGTCCAGCGCCTGAGCCGTGGCCGTGCCGGGCTCGGCGATGCCCTTCCAGCGCTCCGCCGGAGGGATGTCGGCGGCAGGACGCGGGCCGTTGGCTCCGGGAAGGCGCACCACATTGTGATCGGGCTCCGCCGGCGCATTGCCCGGGCGCAGGGGGGCATCCCGGCGCGCCATCGGATCGAAGGGCGGCTGTTCGCTCCCGGTCTTCTGCCCCAGCACGGAGCGGAGGCGCCAGATCACGAACACGGCGAGAACGATGAAAATAAGGGTCGTGATGTCGAAGGAGTCCTGCATCGTCGATCCGTTGTGAGCCTGCCCGCGCCCGGTTGCTGCCGGGCGTTGTGTCGAGGAGGTGAAGGTGTCATCCTTCGCATATGGGGTCTTGAGGTCGTAACATCCACCTCTGCCCCGGACAAGCGAATGAGTTGGCTCAAAATCTTGCTTCGCGCATGAGAAGCATGGTAGCGCGAAGATCCATGGCCCGCCGCTAGCCGACGCCTCAGTTGACGAGGCGTTCCGCCCGGGCTCGACGAGACACCCCTAGGGAGCATGAACCCATGGCCGAGAATGCGGCAAACAACGCAGCGCCTTCGCTCAACGCCCTTGCGCAGTACTGCAAGGACTTCTCCTTCGAGAACCCCAACGCACCCCGCTCCCTGCAGCAGCAGGCGGAAGGCCCGCAGATCAACCTGCAGGTCAACGTGAACGCCAAGCAGCTCGCCGAGGCCGATTTCGAGATCGACCTGACCCTCGAGGGCGATGCCAAGATCGGCGGCAAGGACGTGCTGTTCGCCTTCGAGCTCACCTATTCGGGCGTGTTCCGGATCCAGAACATCCCGCAGGAGCAGCTGCACCCGGTGGTGATGATCGAGTGCCCGCGCCTGCTCTTCCCCTTCGCCCGCCAGATGGTGGCCGATGCGGTGCGCAACGGCGGCTTCCCGCCCCTCTACATCGACCCGATCGACTTCGTGGCCCTCTACCGCCAGCGCGCCGCCGAGGTGCAGGGGCAGGAGAACGGCGCAGGTCAGACGCTGTCGTAAGCGTCGGGCTCGACATCGCAGGTTCTAAGGGTCGGGCGAGGCGGGAGCTTCGCCCGATTTTTAGTTCATGCAGACCTGTTCAGGGACTGTCCGGCAATTCTTGACCTTCGTCATCACCGGCCTTGTGCCGGTGATCCCGATTGTAAAGGCTTAGCGCTCTTCAAAACGAGATGGCCGGGACAAGCCCGGCCATGACATCCAAAGTACTCACTGACAAAGTACTCACTGATGTGAGATTCTTTTCGCCTTACGAAGAAGCCTCCGGCTTCGTCTCGCCGAGGTACTCGCGCCAGATCGCGCTCGGCCCGATGGACTGGATGAAGGCCTCGTGGGCGGCGCGCTCGGCCTCCGTCAGGCGGGAGATCAGGATGCGTGGCTTCGCGTCGCGGGCGGCCCGTTCCGCCGCCGCGGCGCTCCGGCGGGCGGTCGGCTGCAGCGACAGGTCGAAGCCCACCTGCCGGCCGCCGATCAGCTCGATATAGACCTCGGCCAGGATTTCGGCGTCGAGGAGCGCCCCGTGCTTGGTGCGCCGGGAATTGTCGATGCCATAGCGGGCGCAGAGCGCATCGAGGTTGTTGGCCGCACCCGGATGCTTGCGCCGGGCCATGCTGAGCGTATCGACCGCGTCGGCCAGGCTGAACGGGGGGTGTCCGGTGCGGGCCAATTCCGCGTTGAGGAAGCCGATGTCGAAGGCGGCATTATGGATCACGAGGCGGGCATCGGCCACGAAGGCGGCGAACTCGTCCGCGATGGCCGCGAAGACGGGCTTGTCGGCCAGGAACTCGTCCGAGAGCCCGTGCACCGCGAAGGCTCCGGGGGAGACCGGACGTTCCGGGTTGATGTAGACGTGGTAGCTCTTGCCCGTCGGGATGTGGTTGAGCATCTCGACGCAGCCGATTTCGATCACCCGGTCGCCCTTGGCCGGGTCGGTGCCGGTGGTTTCGGTATCGAGAACGATTTCACGCAACATCACAAAAACTCTTCATCAAAAACGGTGACGCCGTCCGGGACGGCCGGCGAGACAGGCGAGGATCGAGCGAACCTGCGCCTCGGCGGAGGCGAAGCCGCGGCTGGTGTCGACCAGGAAATGCGACCGGGCGCGCTTGTCTGCGTCGGGCATCTGCCTGGCCAGGATGGCAGAAAACTTCTCCGCCGTCATGCCGGGACGGGCGAGCACCCGCTCCCGCTGCACGGGCGGCGGCGCCGTGACCACCAGGACGGCGTCGCAGCGCCCGTCGCCTCCGGTCTCGAAGAGCAGAGGAATGTCCAGGACGGCCAGGGGGGCGAGGGCGGAAACGGTCGCGAGAAAACTCTCCTCTTCCTCCCGCACCAGCGGATGCACGATGGCCTCCAGCGCCCGCATGCGCTCCGGATCGTTCAGGACGGCGGCGCCCAGCTTGATGCGATCGACGGCGCCGTTCGCCACCGTGCCGGGAAAGGCCTTTTCGATCAGCGGCGCGGCGCGGCCCCGATAGAGCCTGTGCACGGTGGCATCCGCATCGTGGACCGGCACGCCGAGGGTGCGGAAGAGATCGGCGGTGGCCGACTTGCCCATGCCGATCGAGCCGGTGAGGCCGAGGACGAAGGTCATGTGGAGCGCCCGATGTCGGCGAGGATCAAGGCCCGCAGATCGGGCGTGACCTCGGGCGTCACGCCGAACCAGCGCCGGAATCCGGGGACCGCCTGATGCAGCAGCATGCCGAGGCCGTCGACGGTTCGCAGGTTCTGTGCGGCGGCGGCGGCCAGGAGCGGCGTTTCCAGAGGCGCATAGACGATGTCCGCCACCACGGCGTTGCGGGGGGCGCGGGAGAGATCGAGGGCCAGGGGTGGCTGGCCCGCCATGCCCAGCGACGTGGTGTTGACGATGAGATGGGCGTGGGGGATCACCCGCCCGAGCGCCTCCCAGGCCGAGGTTTCGAGCGCGACCGGACTGCCCGGCCTGAGATCGCGGACGAGGTCTTCCGCCTTCGACAGGGTGCGGTTCGCCACGAAGATGCGCTTGAGGGGCCGATCCTGAAGGCCCGCCACCACGGCCCGGGCGGCACCGCCGCCGCCGAGCACGAGGGCGGTCTCCACATCCTGTTCCCAGCCTGTCCCCAGGCTGGCATCGAGATTGCCGATGAAGCCGAGCGCATCCGTGTTGTCGCCCCAGAGCACGCCGTCCTCGACCCAGAGCGTGTTGACGGCTCCCACCCGCTGCGCCCGCCCGGTCCGCCGGGCGACGGCGGCAAAGGCCGCCTCCTTGTGGGGCAGGGTGACATTCCCGCCGGCATAGCCCTGCGCGTGGAAGCCCGACAGAAAATCCCCGAAATTCACAGGCGCCACATCGACGCGCTCGTAGGAGCCGTCGAGACCATAGGTCTTCAGCCAGTGGCCGTGGATCAGCGGCGATCGGGAATGCTTGATCGGATGGCCGACGACGAAGGCCTTCGTCATGAATTCTAAGTCCTAAAGAGCAAGGCAGCCGAGACGGCGCAGGGCTGCAAGAAGCGGCAGAAGAGGGAGCCCCAGGATCGTCGATTGATCCCCTTCGACCGCTTCGAAGAGATGGATGCCAAACCCTTCGAGCTGGTAAACGCCGACGCTTTTGAGCACATCGGGACCGGCGAGGTCGAGATAGAGGCCGATAGCCTCGTCCGTCAGGGGCCGCAGGGTGAGGCGGGCGGCTTCCGAGAAGCGTTCGACCACCTGTCCGCCGATGGCGAGAGCGCCCGCCGCATGGAGGGTGTGCTGCCGCCCGGCGAGGCGCTTCAGCTGGAGACGGGCCGCGTCGCGATCGGCGGGCTTGTGAAACACCTCATCGTCGCAGGCGAGCACCTGATCGGCCCCGAGCACCACCCGCTCCGGGTGGCGCCGGCTGACCGCGAGGGCCTTTTCCGCCGCGAGGCGCCCGGCGAGCGCCGGCGGATCGAGGCACTCGTGCGCAGCGGCCTCTTCCACGGCTCTCTCATCGATGCCGGAGACCTGCGTCTCGACCGGGAGCCCGGCGCTCACGAGCAGGGTCAGGCGGGTGGCGCTGGTGGAGGCCAGCAGCAGCTTTTCCGAATGGGTCCAGAGCATGGGCATCGCCTACTCCGCGCGCTGGCGCTGGCGACGGTCGCGGTGAAGATCGATGATCGCAGCCGCCGTCTCCTCGATGGAGCGCCGCGTCACGTCGATCACGGGCCAGCCGTTGCGTGCGAAGAGCCGCCGGGAGGCCGCCAGTTCCTCGGCCACCGCCTCGCGGTCCACGTAGGAGGTGTCGTCATCGGCGTTCAGGCTCAAAAGCCGGTTCTGCCGGATCTGCACGATGCGCTCGGGCGTGGCCACGAGGCCGACGATCAGGGCCGTCTTGGCCGTCTCCAGGACGGCCGGCGGCGGCACGCCGGGGACGAGGGGGATGTTGGCGGTCTTGAGGCCCCGGTTGGCGAGATAGACCGAGGTCGGGGTCTTCGAGGTGCGGCTGACCCCCACCAGGATCACGTCCGCATCGTCGAGATCGTGCGGCAGATGCCCGTCATCGTGCATGAGCGTGAAGTTCATGGCGTCGATGCGCTTGAAATATTCGGCGTTCAGCATGTGCTGTGCGCCGGGACGGGCGGTCGAATGGGTACCGAGATAGGAGGAGAGGAGGGCGTGGACGGGCTCGAGCACGGAGAGATGCGGCGAGCCGGTGGCGCGGCAGACCTCCTCCAGGCGGCTGGCGAGGTCCTGCTCCACGAGGGTATAGAGCACGATGCCGGGCGCGGTCTCGATCTCGTGGATCACCCGTTCGAGCTGCGTGGTGGAGCGCACGAGCGGGTAGACGTGCTCGATGGCGGCCACGCCTTCATATTGCGCCACCACCGCGCGGGCGACGGTGATCAGGGTTTCGCCCGTCGAGTCGGAGACGAGATGGAGATGGAAGTAGCTGCGTCCCACGGCCCTGGTTCCCCGCGTCTGGCGCATCGTGCGGAAAAGTGAATCCGGTTTTCCGCTTAGGACGATGCGCCGTAAAAAATAGAGCATCGGATGGGACCCAAAAGTGCAAATCCACTTTTGGGTCCGATGCTCGACAAGGAGTCGATCAGTGTGGATAAAGCGCCGGGGCCGGGAGGTCCAGCGCAGGGGGCTGTGGGATACGCCGCAAACCATCAACAAGGCTCGTCCATGTGCGAGTCTCGGGACGGCCATTTGGGAGAATCCGGCACGAATCACCCCCCAAGGTCCATCTTCAGTTTTGGTTAACCTTCGTTAACGGGCTGTTAAGCTTTAAGATTCCGGAAAGGATTGTGGCGGGCCTGGCCCCATCCCTTAACGAACCATTAAATCCCGTCCCGTGTGGACCGCCTGTGGACGGGGTTGCGGCTTTGTGATTCACGGCCCAAGAGAAACAACAGATTCTAAGATTCAAAGATTCTTCTTTTAAGAGAGGCCCTGTGAGCACACGTTCCACCAAGGCGATTTTGCGCGTGCTGAACGGCGAGCCGGTCTGGCCTCTGCCGATCTGGATCATGCGTCAGGCCGGCCGATATCTGCCGGAATACCGGGAGACCCGGAAACAGGCAGGATCCTTCCTGGATCTCTGCTACAACCCGAGGCTCGCCGAGGAGGTGACGCTTCAGCCGATCCGCCGCTACGGCTTCGATGCCTCGATCCTGTTCTCCGACATCCTGGTCATCCCCCATGCCCTGGGCCAGGAGGTGCGCTTCGTCGAGAACGAAGGGCCGAAGCTCGATCCGGTCACCGAGGCGAAGGATTTTTCCAGGCTCGCCGACGAGCTGCCGCTGGAGCGGCTGGGTCCCGTTTTCGAGACCCTCGATCGTCTGAGCAAGAGCCTGCCGAAGGAGACCACGCTTCTCGGCTTCTGCGGCGCGCCCTGGACCGTGGCGAGCTACATGATCGCCGGCAAGGGCACTCCCGACCAGGCGCCCGCCCGGATCACCGCCTATCGCGACCCGGCCTTCATGGACGCGCTCATCGACCGGCTGGTGCGCGCCTCCACGGCCTATCTTGTCCGCCAGATCGATGCGGGCGCGGAAGCCGTGCAGATCTTCGAGAGCTTCGGCTCCGCCCTGCCGCCGGCTCTTTTCGATCGGCTGTCTGTCAACCCGATCCGCCGCATGGTCGAAGGCCTCAAAAGCGCACGGCCCGACGCCAAGGTGATCGTGTTCGTGCGCGGCGGCGGGGCGAACCTCCATCGCTTCGCATCCGCCGGAATCGGCGATGCGCTCGCGCTCGACTGGACGCTCGATCCGGCCCTTGTGCTCCCGACCCTGCCGAACACCCTCGCCACGCAGGGCAACCTCGATCCCCTGGCGCTCATTGCCGGCGGGCAGCCGCTGGAACAGGGGATCGATCACATCCTCAGCGCGGCCCGCGGCCGCCCGCATATCTTCAATCTCGGGCACGGCATCCTGCCGGAGACACCGACCGAGCACGTGGGGCAGATGATCGCCCGCGTGCGGGGGGCTTGATGTAAAATGCTGTATCTGTGGCTCAAGGCGTTTCACGTGATCGCCGTCATCGCCTGGATGGCCGGCATGCTCTACCTGCCGCGCCTCTTCGTCTATCACAGCGAGACCCCCAAGGGCTCGATCCAGTCCGAGACCTTCAAGATGATGGAGCGGCGCCTGCTCAAGGCGATCATCAACCCGGCGATGATCGTCACCTGGGTGCTCGGCCTCTATCTCGTCTGGGACGGCGGCTGGTACACCTCCGGCTGGCTGCACGGGAAGCTGCTGCTGGTGCTGATCCTGTCCGGCCTGCACGGCGTCTATGTGCGCCGGCTGAAGGAGTTCGCCGCCGACAGGAACACCCGTCCGGCGAAGTACTATCGCATCCTCAACGAGGTGCCGACGGTTCTGATGATCGGCATCGTGATCCTGGTGATCGTGAAGCCTTTCTCATCCTGACGATGTCAACCCTGGGGCTGCGCAGCAGAGCCCGGGATCGCTGGACGCGCATGGCGCTGGTTCACCTCTCCCTCAGGGAGAGGTTGCGCCTGAAGGCGCAGGTGAGGGGTTACAGCCGCATTCCGCACCCGATCCCGGATCTTCGCTGCGCCCCGTCAGGGATGATGCTCAAGAGGTCGTGTTCCAAAGCCTCTTGAGATTCTCGTCGAAAAAGGCTAAATAAGAATTCTCTTCCTCAAAGACAGGTGCGCTGCACGGGCCCTCAGGGCTCTTCAGTCACGGTTCGTGAACCCGGCGGCCCTGTCGAACGTTTCCCGATCTCCTTCCGCGTCCAGCCCAACCTGCCCGCGACCTTACCCCGAGAGTGTTCCCCGATGAGGGAAATCAAGCTTCAAGACCTGAAATCCAAGACACCGACCGAACTCATCGCCTTCGCCGAGGAGCTCGAGGTGGAGAACGCGAGCACCATGCGCAAGCAGGAGCTCATGTTCGCCATCCTCAAGCAGCTGGCGGCGCGCGAGGTGGAGATCATCGGCGCTGGCGTCGTCGAGGTGCTGCAGGACGGCTTCGGCTTCCTGCGCTCGGCCGATTCGAACTACCTGCCCGGACCCGACGACATCTACGTCAGCCCAAGCCAGATCCGAAAGTTCGGCCTGCGCACCGGCGACACGGTGGACGGCCCGATCCGCGGTCCCAAGGAAGGCGAGCGCTACTTCGCCCTGCTGAAAGTGAACACGATCAATTTCGAGGATCCCGAGAAGATCCGGCACAAGGTTCACTTCGACAACCTGACGCCGCTCTTCCCGCACGACCGCTTCAAGCTCGAAATCGACGATCCGACGCGCAAGGATTTCTCGCCGCGCATCATCGACATCGTGTCGCCCATCGGCAAAGGCCAGCGCGCCCTCATCGTGGCGCCGCCGCGCACGGGCAAGACCGTGCTGATGCAGAACGTGGCGCAGTCGATCACCACCAACCATCCCGAGTGCTACCTCATCGTGCTGCTCATCGACGAGCGCCCGGAGGAGGTCACCGACATGCAGCGCTCCGTGAAGGGCGAGGTCGTGGCCTCCACCTTCGACGAGCCGGCGACCCGCCACGTGCAGGTGGCCGAAATGGTGATCGAGAAGGCCAAGCGCCTCGTGGAGCACGGCCGCGACGTGGTGATCCTGCTCGACTCGATCACCCGTCTGGGCCGCGCCTACAACACGGTGGTGCCGTCCTCAGGCAAGGTGCTCACCGGCGGTGTGGACGCCAACGCCCTGCAGCGCCCGAAGCGCTTCTTCGGTGCGGCGCGCAACATCGAGGAGGGCGGTTCGCTCACCATCATCGCGACCGCGCTCATCGACACCGGCTCGCGCATGGACGAGGTGATCTTCGAGGAGTTCAAGGGCACCGGCAACTCGGAGATCATCCTGGACCGCAAGGTCGCCGACAAGCGCACCTTCCCGGCCATCGACATCACCCGGTCCGGCACCCGCAAGGAAGAGCTGCTGGTCCCGTCGGACACGCTCAAGAAGATGTACGTGCTGCGCCGCATCCTCAATCCCATGGGCACGGTGGACGCCATCGAGTTCCTGCTCGACAAGCTCCGTCAGACCAAGTCGAACGGCGATTTCTTCGACTCCATGAACACCTGAGGCGGACCATCCGGCTGCGAATTCCGGCCCCATCCTCCTCAAGGAGGGTGGGGTTTTTTGTTTTGGAGCTTCCGGTGCACTCTGGACCATCCTTCGAGACGCAGACATGTCTGCTCCTCAGGATGAGGTGAGAGTTCGTGACTCAGGAAGATCACGTGGGGCAGGGCTTCTGGTTTCATATCCTGCGTTGCTTTGACGGCAGCTACTATGTCGGCACGAGCCGGTTGGATGCTCTGGAGACATGGGTCAGCCAGCATCATTCGGGCTTGTCCGGGGCTATACGGCCAAGCGCAGGCCGGCGAGGCTCGCGTAGTTCATGCGTTTCGACCGCATCACCGATGTCACCGCACATTAGCGTTGAGTGAAACGCTGGACGCGTGCCGAGAAGGAAGCCGTGATCCGTGGGGACTTCGACCTGCTCCATGAGTTGGCGAAGAGACCACCTATCCACCATCATAAAATCACCGCCCTCATCCTGAGGAGGTCGCTTAAGCGACCGTCTTAGGATGAGGGTACAGGGAACGCCGGAAAGCTCCTTTCCGGGATTTGACTTCAGAACACCCCCATGAGCGCCAGCACGATCAGGGTCAGCACGGCTGAGATCAGGAGCGAGCCTGCGCAGCCCAGTCGGTTCGAGAAGAAAAAGAACATCGGCGCTCCAGCAATGGCGAAACCTTGCGCATGGTCATCCTTCAGGGCGCGAGGAGCCCCGGCCGATGATGCCGCTTGCGAGCACAACGCCTGACGTCGCCAGAATTATCCCGATCCAGGCTGCGGGACTTGGGATTTCGTTCAGGGCCGGAATGGCGAGCAGGGCCGCCAGCACGATGGACAGGGGCGGTACGGCTGCCGCCCGCGAGGCGCCGAGACGGTCGATGGCGATGCCATAGAGCACGATCCCGGCGACGCCCGCGACGAGACCCTGGAGCACCGCCTGGAGAAGAACGGGGCCCGCCAGGCCATCGCGGAATGCCTGGAGCAGCGACGGCGCGCCGAAAGGCAGAAGGATCAGGAAGGACCAGAGGGCGATCAGAGCTGCGGCCTGAAACGCCGACAAGCCAGAGCGGCGATAGGCATGAGTGTAGATGCCCCACAGGAAGGCGCCGGTGAGCAGCAGGAGATGGCCCCGCCAGGCCCCGCTGCCCGCCACGAGCACCCCGTATCCCCCGATGCCGGCAATGCCGATCAGGATCAGAGCGAAGCCGAGGATCCGCACGCCTGCGAGCCGCTCGCCGAAAACCAGCCAGCCGATGAGGGCCACGAAGAACGGCATGGTGCCCGGCAGAAGCGGACCGATCTCCGCCGCCGGGGCGAACTGCATCCCTAAGGCGACGATGAGGAAGAACGGGGCGCCCGAGCCGAGAAGGCCGATGCCTTTCAGCAGACCCAGGCCTTCGGGAAAGATGCCGATGCGCCAGGCAACGGGCGCCAGCACCAGAGCCGGCACTCCGAAGCGCAGCAGGCCCACGGCGGCGGGTGGCAGGTCGTGCGTGACCGCATGGCGGGTGGCAACGGCCCAGAGCGCCCATATGGTCACCGTGGCCAAGGCCGCCAGCCAGCCGACCAGCACAGGCCGGGCAGACGGACGCGATGATGCGGAGGCGAGATCGGACATGAAGAGACTCCTTCCATGGTCACGAGCATAGACTTGCGGGGCAGGGCATGTCCTTGCGAAGTTTGGCTTGCGGTGGGCCCGATCTTGGCAGAATATTGCGCTTGAACGATCCTGAGTGAGCTTATGCCCTATATCGATCTCGACGGCATCGATCTGCGGATCCTGTCCGCTCTGCAGGCCGACGGCCGTCTGACCAACCAGGAACTGGCCGATCAGGTCGGGCTCTCACCCTCGCCATGTCTGCGCCGGGTGCGGCGTCTGGAGCGCGAGGGCTTCATCCGGGGCTACCGGGCCGTGCTCGATCGGGAATCGGTTGGCCTGGGGCTCACCGTTTTCGTCGAGATCAAGGTCGAGAAGCACTCCCGCGACAATGCGCAGGCCCTGCAGGAGGCGCTCCTGGCCATGCCCGAAGTGGTGGCGTGCCACATGGTCTCGGGCTCAGCCGATTTCATCGCCGAGATCGTAGTGGCCAACCTCAAGGCCTATGAGCGGCTGCTCACGGAAAAGCTCCTGACCCTGCCGATGATCGGCGACATCCGCTCCAACTTCGCGCTCACCCGGGTGAAATCCGATGCCGCCCTGCCGCTGACCCATCTGAAGCGGGAGGCGGAGAAGCGGGAGCCGGATTGCTGAGGCGGCCTTCTATCCGGCGCTGCCGGGCTCCGACGCCAGCATCTCCCGCACCCGCACCTTCAACCCCTCCGCATCCGTCACTGGCAGCGAACAGCGCTGGCCGGCGCAGACGAGGGCCTGGGCCTGAGCACCCGAGGCGGCAAGCGCTTTCGCCGGATGGTTCTCATCGAGCGCTTCGTCCGGCTGCAGCCAGCGGACGCTGCGGTCGGGATAGGGCACCTGCAGGGCCGCCTCGTGCAGGGCTCCTGCGTCGTTTCCCGTGACGAGGATGCTCAAGCCCCGCAGGTGCAGGTCGAGGGCGTTGAGGATCGAGGTATGGCCGAGGGGCGAAGCGCGGGCTACGCTCACGAGCGCCCCGAGGGTGTCGGTGGCCCTCTGGATGTCGCCCTCGGCCTCCGTGAGCTGCGCCAGCCGCACGAGGGCCTCGGCGAAGACGCCATTGGCGTTCCGCACCGCCTCGTCATGGGTCGGCTGGGGCCGCACCACCAGGGGGTCGGCGCCCTGGGCGGTCATGGCAAGGCAGCCGGTCTCCTCCACCCTGAACTCCGTCAGCAGCACGTCGCGCCAGGTTTCAGCATCCCGCAGATAGGCTGCATCCGACGTGGCCTCGAAGAGGGCGAGGGCGGCCCGCATCATGGCGGCGTGGTCGAGGGCGAAGCCCGGGAAGATGAGCGCGCCGCCGCGCCAGGAATGGCCGAGCTGGCCGTTCCGGCTCATCGATCCGGCCACGAATCGATAGGCTCGGGCCGCGAGGGCGATCCAGTCGGGCCGGCCGAGGAGGGGAGCGGCCCGCACCAGGGCGCCGATCATCAGCCCGTTCCAGTCGGCCAGCACCTTGTCGTCGAGGCCGGGCCGCACCCGGGCCTCGCGCCGCTCTAGGAGCTTCGTCCTCAGGGCGGCCAGACGCTGTTCCACGTGATCAGGTGCCTCGCCGGAGATCAGCCGGTTGGGGATGTTGTGGCCCTCGAAATTTCCCGCTTCCGTGATGTCGTAGACTTTTGCGAAGAACGCCGCGTCCTCCTCACCCAGGGCCTCGCGGATTTCGCTAAGGCTCCAGACGTAGAAGCGGCCCTCCTCGCCCTCCGAATCCGCATCGAGGCTGGACGCGAAGCCGCCCTCCGGCGTGGTCATCTCGCGCTCGAGCCAGGTGACGATGCCCTCGGCCGCCTGCCGGAAGAGGGGGCGGCCGGTTTCCGCAAAGCCCAGGGCGTAGAGCTCCAGGAGCTGGGCGTTGTCGTAGAGCATCTTCTCGAAATGCGGCACGAGCCAGCGCTCGTCCACGGAATAGCGGGCGAAGCCCCCGCCGAGATGATCCTGGATGCCGCCGAGCGCCATGCGCTCCAGGGTCAGGAGGAAGCGATGCCGCGCCGCGCCGTCGTTGCTGCGGCCGGCGTAGCGCAGGAGATATTCGAGGATCGGCGGGTTCGGAAACTTCGGGGCTCCCTTGAGCCCGCCATGCTCCGTGTCGATCAGCTCCGTCAGCCGCAATCCCATCCGGTCGAGATCGGCAAGACCGAGCACGCCGCCGTCGCCCGCCTCCACCTTGGCCAGATGCTGCTTGATGGCATCGCGGTTCTTGGAGATTCGCTCGGGCTCCGCATGATAGAGGCGGCTGATCTCGCGCAGCACCTGGGGGAAGCCAGGGCGGCCGAAGCGCGGCTCCTTCGGGAAATAGGTGCCGCCCCAGAACGGCTCGCCCTCCGGGGTCAGGAACATGGTGAGCGGCCAGCCGCCGGGCTCGCCCAGGAGGTGCAGCGCGCTCATGTAGACATGGTCCACGTCGGGCCGTTCCTCCCGGTCGACCTTGATATTCATATAGAGCTCGTTCATGACCTCCGCGACGGCCGGATCCTCGAAGCTCTCGTGCGCCATCACATGGCACCAGTGGCAGGCGGCATAGCCGATGGAGATCAGGATCGGCTTGCCCTGCCGCTTGGCCTCGGCCAGGGCCTCGGGGCCCCACTCCCACCAATGGACAGGATTGTCCCGGTGCTGCAGGAGATAGGGGGAACTGGCCGCTTCAAGACGATTCATCGGTCCTGCTCCTGATTCCGGGGTAACCCGGCGGGGATGATCGATCCGGGTTGAACCGGACCCGGGTGCTCTTTTGTTTTAGGGCTCCGCCAGGGTTAAATCCTCTTCTCTTCAGGAGTTTCACGCGCATGCGGTCCGACGACACGATCTTCGCCATTGCTTCCGGCCACGGCCGGGCTGCCGTGTGCCTGATCCGGATCAGCGGGCCGGGCTGCCGGGGCCTCCTGGAGCAGATCACAGGCGGGGTGCCGGAGCCCCGCAGGGCGGTGGTGCGGACCTTGCGCAGCCCCCAAACCGGCGACCCCCTCGACCAGGCCCTCGTGCTCTGGATGCCGGGGCCGGGGAGCTTTACCGGCGAGGACCAGGCCGAGCTGCATATCCATGGCGGCCTCGCCACCCGTGCGGCCGTGCTGCGGGCCCTCTCGTCCGTCGAGGGCTGCCGCCCGGCGGAGGCCGGCGAGTTCACCCGCCGGGCCTTTCTCAACGGGCGGATGGACCTGTCCCAAGTCGAAGGCCTTGCCGACATCATCGATGCCGAGACGGAGGCTCAGCGCCGGCAGGCCATGCTCCAGCTCGGCGGACATCTCGGGAATGCCGCCGAGGGCTGGCGCGAGAGCATCCTGCAGGTTCTGGCGCTGCTCGAGGCAAGCCTGGACTTTTCCGACGAAGGCGACGTGCCGGAGGATCTTGAGGCCGACATCGTCCGCATGATCGACCGGGTCCGGGGGGAGATCGGCCTTGCGCTCGCCAACCGCAGCGGAGAGCGGCTGCGGGAGGGTCTGACCGTCGTGCTCGCGGGCCCGCCCAATGCGGGCAAGTCGACCCTGCTCAACGCCCTCGCCCGGCGAGACGTGGCGATTGTGTCGCCCATTGCCGGAACGACGCGCGACGTCATCGAGGTCCATTGCGACCTCGGCGGGTTGCCGGTGGTCATCGTCGACACCGCGGGCCTGAGAGAGAGTAGCGACCTCATCGAGCAGGAGGGTGTCTCCCGGGCCTGGGCCCGGGCGCAGGATGCAGACCTCGTCCTCTGGCTCATGCCTCCGGACGAGGAGGAAGGCGCGCCTCCGCCCGCCCGGCGCCTGTTGAAAGTGGGGACGAAAGCGGACCTCAGCCGGACGCGGCCCGATTGCGACCTGACGATCGCGGCAGCGACCGGGGAGGGGCTGCCGGAACTGATCGCCCGTCTCGAAGCGGAGGCGGCAAGCCTCATGGGGCAGGGTGATCCGGTCATCACCCGTGAGCGCCATCGAAAGGCCTTGGAAAGGGCCCATGCATCCCTGGACCGGGCCGACGCCCTGCTGATCGGGCGCGGGCCTTTGGAGCTCGCCGCCGAGGAGGTGAGGCTCGCAGCCCGCTCCATCGGCGAGATCACCGGCCGGGTGGATGTGGAGGACGTGCTCGGCCGCCTGTTCTCCAGTTTCTGCATCGGAAAATAGCCAGGCTGGCGACGGGGGCCGATAACCATCCGGAAAATCGACCAGGCTCCTGATTTCGACTGTTCACGAATCGGTGGAACGGTGCTGAATCCGCTCTGGACGGCCTGTGGAAAGGTTGTGCGGAGCTGGGGATCGCCCGGAATGTTTCACGTGAAACATTTTGCCCTTTTGACCTTCGACCCGCCGCCTCGTAGACCCCGATGATGGAAAGCGTCATGAGTACTGTATTCGATGTGATCGTCGTAGGCGGCGGCCATGCCGGGGCCGAAGCGGCTGCGGCGGCCGCGCGCATGGGAGCGAAGACCGCGCTTGTGACGCATAAGCTGTCGACGGTGGGCGCCATGTCGTGCAACCCGGCCATCGGCGGCCTGGGCAAGGGCCATCTCGTGCGCGAGATCGATGCCCTCGACGGCATCATGGGCCGCATCGCCGACAGGGCCGGCATTCAGTTCCGGCTTCTCAACCGCCGCAAGGGACCTGCCGTGCGCGGACCCCGCACCCAGGCCGACCGCAAGCTTTACGCCCGCGCCATGCAGGCGGAGCTCCTGAATACGCCGAACCTGACCATCGTCGAGGGGGAGGCCGACGACCTCATCGTCCGCGCGGACCGGATCGCCGGCCTGCTGCTCACGGACGACCGTGAGCTTGGAGCCGGTGCCGTGGTCATCACCACCGGCACCTTCCTGTCAGGCCTGATCCATATCGGCGAGAGGAAGATCCCGGCCGGCCGCATGGGCGAGCGGCCATCCCTCGGTCTGCCCAAGACCTTTGCCAGGCTCGGCTTCGCGCTGGGCCGCCTCAAGACCGGCACCCCGCCCCGCCTCGACGGCCGCACCATCGACTGGGCCGGCGTCGACAAGCAGGCGGCGGATGACGAGCCGGTGCCGTTCTCGCTGCTCACCAGCCGCATCGACAATCCGCAGATCGAGTGCGGCGTCACCCGCACAACGGCCAAGGTGCACGACCTGATCCGGGCCAACCTGCACCGCTCGGCCATGTATTCGGGCGAGATCCAGGGGACGGGTCCACGCTACTGCCCGTCCATCGAGGACAAGGTGGTGCGCTTCGGCGACCGGGACGGGCACCAGATCTTCCTGGAGCCGGAGGGCCTCGACGACACCACGGTCTATCCCAACGGGATCTCCACCTCCCTGCCGGAGGACGTGCAGCTCGCGTTCCTGCAGCACATCCCAGGCTTGGAGAAGGTGCGCATGCTCCAGCCGGCCTATGCCATCGAGTACGACTATGTCGATCCGCGAAACCTGACGTTCGGGCTCGAGACCAAGGCCGTGCAGGGGCTCTTCCTCGCCGGCCAGATCAACGGCACCACCGGCTACGAGGAGGCGGCAGCCCAGGGTCTTGTGGCCGGCCTGAATGCCGCCCGCCGGGCTGCCGGCCAGGACGGCATCGTGTTCGACCGGGCCGAATCCTACATCGGCGTGCTCGTCGACGACCTGATCACCCGCGGGGTGAGCGAGCCCTACCGCATGTTCACCTCCCGGTCCGAGTACCGGCTCAGCCTGCGCATCGACAACGTGGACGAGCGGCTGACCGGCAAGGGGGTGGAGATCGGCTGTGTCGGGTCGCAGCGCGAAGAGCATTTTCGTCGTTCTCAAGAGGATATTCGCGAGACCCGGCAGCGACTTCAGACGCTGGCCGTGACCCCCCAGGAGGCGGCGCGGCACGGGCTCGAGCTCAACCAGGACGGCATCCGCCGCTCGGCCTATCAGCTTCTCTCCTATCCCAATATCGGCTGGTCCCACCTGCTGCGGATCTGGCCGGATCTCGGCTCGGTCAGCGCTCCCGTTCGTGAGCGCCTGGAGACGGACGCCACCTACGCGGTCTATCTCGATCGGCAGCAGGCGGACATTGCCGCCTACCGCCGCGACGAGAGCGTTGTGCTGGAGGAGAGCATCGACTTCCAGGAGCTGCCTGGACTGTCGAACGAGATCAAGGCCAAGCTCGATCTGGTCCGGCCGAAGACCCTCGGGCAGGCCGCCCGCATCGAGGGGATCACGCCCGCAGCCCTGACCCTTCTGGCCGCCCATGCCCGCAAGGCGCCGGGCCGCTCTGCTCGTTCCGTCGGAGCGGGGCAGGCATGAGCTCGGCAGCCAGGACTGCATCCGACCTCAATGTTTCACGTGAAACATTCGAGAAGCTAGAGCTGCTCGAGCGGGAGCTTCGCCGCTGGCAGGCGATCAAGAACCTCGTCGGTCCGGCCACGCTCGACCAGATCTGGGAGCGCCACATCGTCGATTCGCTCCAGCTCCTCGACCTCGCGCCCGACGCCAAAACGTGGCTCGACCTCGGCTCAGGCGCCGGTTTTCCCGGCCTCGTTCTTGCCATCGCAGGGGCGGAGAGGGGGCTGAGGGTCCATCTGGTTGAGAGCAATTCGCGCAAATGCGCCTTCCTTCGGCACATCTCCCGGCTGACCGGCTCAGCCGCGACCGTGCACGAAGCGCGATTGGAGACAGTGATTCCCGGCTTCGTCGGCAAGGCCGATGTGGTCTCGGCCCGCGCCCTGGCGGCACTGCCACAGCTCCTGGACTGGACCGCGCCGGTGTTGAAAGCGGGGACTATGGGCCTCTTCCCCAAGGGCCGCGACGTCGAGATCGAATTGACCGAGGCCCGGAAAAAGTGGACATTCGAGGCGGAGACCCTGCCGAGCTTGACCGATTCCAACGCCAGGATTCTTCGCATAACCTCCATCGAGAGCCATTCATGATGACCGACCGCAACGGACCCGAAGCAGGCGCGCGTGGGGTGAAGCCGCGCGTTCTCGTGCTCGCCAATCAGAAGGGCGGCGTCGGCAAGACCACGACGGCGATTAATCTGGGTACGGCACTCGCGGCCATCGGCGAGAAGGTGCTGATCATCGATCTCGACCCGCAGGGCAATGCTTCGACGGGTCTCGGCATCGACCGCAAGAACCGACAGATCTCGACCTACCATGTACTGGCCGGCGAGGCGTCCCTGGACGAGAGCATCACCGAGACGGTGGTTCCCGGATTGTCCGTCGCGCCCTCCACTCTCGACCTCCTGGGTGTCGAGTTGGAGATCGCCCATGAGCGAAATCGGGCCCATCGCCTCCGCTCGGCTATTCAAGAGCTTTCGGCCTCCGAGGTAAGCGAACCTTTTACCTATATTTTGATCGATTGCCCGCCATCGCTCAATCTCCTGACCATCAACGCCTTGACCGCAGCTGACGCGGTTCTGGTACCGCTCCAATGCGAATTTTTTGCTCTGGAAGGTCTCAGCCAGCTGCTCAAGACGGTCGAACAGGTCCGTTCGGCCCTGAACCCGGACCTGACCATCCATGGGGTCGTGCTGACCATGTTCGACCCGCGCAACAACCTCTCGGGGCAGGTGGTGGCGGATGTGCGCCAGTTCATGGGCGCCAAGGTCTATGAGACCATGATCCCGCGCAATGTGCGCGTGTCGGAGGCGCCGTCCCACGGCAAGCCGGTTCTGCTCTACGATCTGAAATGCGCCGGCTCGCAGGCCTATCTGCGGCTGGCCTCCGAAGTCATCCAGCGCGAACGCGCGCTGCGCGCCGCCTGAGAGTATTGAGAGACGACAATGGCTGAAGAAGGAAAGTCGCGCCTTGGCCGTGGATTGGCCGCTCTGATCGGCGAGGTCGGGGAGGAGATCGGCACCCTCGAGCGCAAGGGCTACACGCCGAAATCCGTACCGGTTGAGTTCCTGCGCGCGAACCCGCGCAATCCGCGCAAAGTGTTCGACGACACGGATCTGAGCGAGTTGACCCAGTCCATCAAGGATCGCGGCATCATCCAGCCCATCGTCGTGCGGCCCCTGCCCAACCACAGGGACGAATACGAGATCGTCGCCGGCGAGCGCCGCTGGCGCGCCGCCCAGAAGGCGGGGCTGCACCGGGTGCCGGTGGTGGTCGTCCAGATCGACGACAAGACCTCGCTCGAATACGCGATCCTTGAGAACGTCCAGCGTGCCGATCTCAACCCCATCGAGGAGGCGGAGGGCTACTCGCGCCTGATGGCCGAGTTCTCCTACACCCAGGAGAACCTGTCGAAGATCATCGGCAAGAGCCGCAGCCACATCGCGAACATGCTGCGCCTCACGGAGTTGCCTGCCCCGGTGCGCAAGCTGCTGATCGAGCGCAAGCTCACGGCTGGCCACGGCCGCGCCCTGCTTTCCGTCGGCGACCCGGTCCAGGTGGCCAAGCGCGTCCTCGACGAGGGCATGAGCGTGCGCCAGGTGGAGGAGATCGCTCAGAACGATTCAGGGAACCCGTCGAAGGGGGCGGCTAAAGCCGCCAAGCCAGGACCGGTGGAGAAGGACCCCGACACCCGCGCCCTGGAAAAGGCCCTGCAGGACGTGCTCGGCCTCACCGTCAGCATCGACCACAAGGGCCATGGCGGCGAATTGCGCATCAAGTACAAGACCTTGGACCAGCTGGACGGCCTGTGCCGTCGGTTGAACCCCTAAGAAGACCAGCCCGGTCCGCCGAGTTCCGGCCAGGTCACGGCTCAATAACCTGTTCCTTCAGTTGATCGGATATTGTTACAGTCTGGCTGAATGCTAGCATTCCCTGAACCGATCATCTTCAGGGGGACGCATGCTCAAAGCGGTCAGCAGAAACGAAGTTGAGACCGTCAGAAATCTGGTATTTTCAGAGTTCAGTCGGTCAAACCATAAGATCAAGAGGCGTCGGATCAGCTCTCCTGGCGGAGTCATTGCAGCCGATCTGTACTGGCTCCCTCAGTTGGGCCTGTGGGGTCATTTTAGTGACAGGGCTTATGGACAATTAGGCCAATGGAACTGCGCCTTCGGAACGTCAGTCGGATCCGACAACGACACCTTGTATTCAAGCATCGAGATCAATCTCGCTGTCGATCCCCTGGACCGTGTGATCGCCGGCCGGGCCATCAAGGACAATGCGAAGGGCTATTATCTGGGCCATAAGGGTCTGCTCGGCGGAGGGCGAGGTGGGCAAATGTCCATGCAGAGCTTCCGCAACTCCATCAAGGGGTGGGTCCCAGAAGCGATCGAGCTGGAGAGCGGCAAGGAAGAATATGTCTTCGTCATTGGTCAACCAGGTCAGGTCGGGTTCCTGCAGAGGCTAAAAGCCTTTGTCGATGAAGCCGAACGTCTGCGGGCTTATGCCCGAACTCTCAAGGGAGCAGGCTCGCAAATCAGCACCAAGCCTGAATCGAGCTCCGGTTCCCAATCGGGACACTTCCGTTCTGAAAACGCTCAGGATGGGACCGGCACCGGCCGTCCTTACACTTCCGTTGAGATCAGGAGATTGCACGGGCGGGTCGTCAACGCCTTACAGGAAAAGCTTGGTCGGAGAGCCATCAACAGCACCTACAACGACATGCGCCCGGATCTTTATATCAAGAACGCTTCAGGCGAGATGGAAGTGTTGTTCGAGGTGAAAGCGTCTTCAGACACGCAAAGCTGGTTTACGGCTCTGGGCCAGCTCCTGGTTTATGGAGCATCTCAGTCGAAGACACCCCAGCGTATTCTGGTTTGTCCAGCCGTGCGAAGCGATCCGAATTTCAGAAGGGCTCTGCAGGATCAAAAGATATCGGTGATGACCTTTCAGGAGAGCAAAGAGGGCATTGTCTTCAATGGCATCGAAGATCTGAAGAAGAAACTGAGAGCGACCTGAAGCGACTTACCGCCGCGCCGCCCGGGCTATGTCGAGCAGGGTCTTGGCTGCGATCGTATCGGCGAGATCGGCCATGCGGCGGGTCTGCAGGAGGCTCGTCTGCAGGAGCGCGATGGCGCCCTGCAGGCTGTCGCCGGTCCAGCGCTGGAGATGACGCTCGACCAGGGGTTTTCTCCGGAAGTGCAGGCTGCGCAGGGTCTCCATGACGGCCGGTATCGGGCGCCCTTCCTCGACGGAGAGGCGGGCGGTGAGCAGCATCAGGGCGTGGCGCAAAGCGGCGCCGAGCAGCACGCTGGCATTCACCCCCTCGGCGGCGAGACGCCGGGAGCCGGTCTCGAGGCCCGTGCCCTCGCCGGCAAAGGCGGCGTCCACCACCGCATCCATGGCGAGGCTGGAGACGTCGCTCATGATCGCGTCCACGTCGGCGAGCGTGATCTCCCGCTGGCCATGGGCATAGAGCATCAGCTTGGCGAGCTCCCCGCGGGTGGCGAGCCGGTCGCCGCCGAGGCTCGCGATCAGGGCCGTGCGCGCGTCGCGCTGGATCGAGAAGCCGTTGGCCTTCAGGGCTTCGTCGACCACCGTGCCGAGGTCGCGCCCGGTATCCGCATAGCAGGGCAGGGCCAGGGCCTTCTGCGAGCGCTCGCAGAGGGTGCGCAGGGGCGAGGATTTCTGCAGGTCGCCGCCCTCGATGACGATCACCGTATCCTGCAACTCGCCCTTCAGGACGGCATCCACGGCCGGGGCGATGTTGCGCGAGGTGGACTTGATCCAGATCGCGCGCTTGCCACCGAACAACCCCATGGTGCCGGCTTCGTCCGCCAAGCGTCCGGGATCCGCCGCGATGTCGTCGCCATCGATGCGGATCAGCTGAAACGGGTCGGCCGCATCATCCACGGACCGCTCGGCGACCAGGCGGGCGCGCTCGTTGATGAGGCCCATATCGGGCCCGTAGAACAGGAATACGCCGATGCGCGGATCGGGACGCCGCAGCGCCCCCTCCACGTCGCCGGCTTTGACCGCCACCATGGCGTCAGCTTCGGGTGGCGAGCACCGCCGACAGCCGGGTTCTCACCTGATCGGCCAGATCCTTGGCGAGCCTGATCTCGGCGTCCCGTGCCGCCCGGATATTGGCGAAGCGCTGCGGGAACCGGTCGAAGCTCGCCGTGGAGGTCGCCGTGCCCTGGGAGATGGCCGTCTTGCCGTCCAGGCTGGTCAGCGTGTAACGCAGCGTGCCGCCGACGATCACGGAACTCGCCGTGCCGAATTCCGAGTCGACAATCGGGCTGGTCTGAGACTCCGTGAAGGCCAGAGCCAGCCTATAGCGCTTCCGCGTCGCCGATCCCGAGCCGTTCAGCGCGTAGATCAGCTCGCTGCGCAGGTAATGGCCCGCATTCGCCAACCGAGGCGTCCAATCCACCTCCGGCACCTCGATGGAGGCAAGCTCCGTCTGGAGCGATTGCCCAGAGGTCGTCGGGCCATGGAGAGGCCTGAAGCAGGCGGACAGACCCAGAGAGAGGCCTGCCACGAAGACAACGCGGGCAAGGCCCTTCAGGTTAAGCGACGACATTCACGATCCTCTGGGGAACGACGATGATCTTGCGGGCGGGCTTTCCGTCCATGGCCTTCTGCACGGCCTCGAGGGAAAGCACGGCTGCCTCGACTGTAGCCTGATCCGCGTCGCGGGCAACCGTCACGTCGGCACGCTTCTTGCCGTTGACCTGCACCGGCAGGGTGACCGTGTCTTCGATCAGGAGCGAGCGGTCCACCTCCGGCCAGGGAGCGTCGGCGACCAGCCCGGATTGACCCAGAGACTCCCAGCACTCCTCGGCCAGATGCGGCATCATGGGGGCGAGCAGCTGCACGAAGACGCGCCCGGCCTCGGCAAAGGCCGTGCCGACGCCCGGCTCGTCGGTGCTTTTCGCCTGGTTCGCCAGGTCCTGCAGGGCGTTGGCGAGCTCGTAGAGATGGGCGACGCAGCGGTTGAAGCGCAGGCGCTCCACATCCTCCTCGACGGCGGCCAGCGCCTTGTGGGCGGCCTTGCGCACGGCAAGGGCGATCGGACCCTCGGCGGACGCGCCGTTGGGGCCTGCCATCCGGTCCGCGATCTCGCCGATCAGACGCCACACGCGCTGGACGAAGCGGCCTGCGCCCTGCACGCCTTCTTCCGTCCAGATCACGTCGCGCTCCGGGGGCGAGTCGGAGAGCATGAACCAGCGGGCGGTGTCGGCGCCATAAGAAGCGATGATCTCGTCCGGATCGACCGTGTTCTTCTTCGACTTCGACATCTTCTCGATGGAGCCGATCTCGATCGGAGCGCTGGTCTCCACATGGAAGGCCTTGCGCACATTGCCCTCGGATTCGAAGCACACATCGGAGGGCAGCACCCAGCCGCCGCTCTGGTCCTTGTAAGTCTCGTGCACCACCATGCCCTGCGTGAACAGGCCGGCAAACGGCTCGTCGAGGCCCGCATGGCCCGTCTTCGTCATCGCGCGGGTGAAGAAGCGCGAATAGAGCAGGTGCAGGATCGCGTGCTCGATGCCGCCGATATACTGGTCCACCGGCAGCCAGGAATCCACGGTCTCGCGGTCGGTGGGCTGATCGGTCAGAGTCGGGTCGGTGAAGCGCGCGAAGTACCAGGACGAATCCACGAAGGTGTCCATGGTGTCCGTTTCACGGCGCGCCTTGGCGCCGCATTGCGGGCAGTCCACATTCTTCCAGCTTGCATGACGATCGAGCGGATTGCCCGGCACGTCGAAGGACACGTCCTCCGGCAGCACCACCGGCAGCTGGTCCTTTGGCACCGGCACCACGCCGCAGGCGTCGCAATGGATCACCGGGATCGGGCAGCCCCAGTAGCGCTGGCGCGAGATGCCCCAGTCGCGCAGGCGGAAATTCACCTTGCGCTCGGCCACAGGACGGTTGCCGCGGGTCTCGGCTTCCAGACGGCGGGCGACCTCTTCTTTCGCTTCCGCGATGGTCATGCCGTCGAGGAAGCGGGAATTGATCATCCGGCCCTCGCCGTCATAGGCCTCGTCGGTGATGATGAAGGCAGCCGGGTCCTGGTCCGGCGGACAGACCACGGGCGTGTTGCCCAGGCCGTACTTGTTGACGAAGTCCAGGTCGCGCTGGTCATGCGCCGGGCAGCCGAAGATGGCGCCGGTGCCGTATTCCATCAGGATGAAGTTCGCGACGTAAACCGGCAGGGTCCAGCTCGGGTCGAACGGATGCTCGGCCCGGATGCCGGTGTCGAAGCCGAGCTTCTCCGCCTTGTCGATGGCCTCCTGGGCCGTGCCGACGCGCTTGCACTCCTCGATGAAGGCGGCCAGTTCCGTATTCTTCTCGGCCGCGGCCCTGGCCAGCGGATGATCGGGCGCAACCGCCATGAACTTGGCGCCGAACAGGGTGTCCGGACGCGTGGTGTAGATCTGCAGCTCGGTCTCGCCGCCCGGCACGGTCTCAGGCTTCAGGGCAAAGCGCACCAGCAGGCCTTCCGAGCGGCCGATCCAGTTGCGCTGCATCAGGCGCACCTTCTCGGGCCAGCGGTCCAGGGTGTCGAGCCGGTCGTCCAAATCCTGGGCGAAATCGGTGATCTTCAAAAACCACTGGGTCAGCTCGCGCTGCTCCACCAGGGCGCCGGAGCGCCAGCCGCGCCCGTCGATCACCTGCTCGTTGGCGAGCACCGTGTGGTCGACCGGGTCCCAGTTCACCTTGGCGGTCTTGCGGTCGACGAGGCCGGCCTCCAGGAAGTCCAGGAACATGCGCTGCTGATGCCGGTAATAGCTCGGATCGCAGGTGGCGATCTCGCGGCTCCAGTCGATGGCCAGCCCCATGCTTTGCAGCTGCGCGCGCATGGTGGCAATGTTGGCGTAGGTCCATTCCTTCGGGTGGACCTTGTTCTGCATGGCGGCGTTCTCCGCCGGCATGCCGAAGGCGTCCCAGCCCATCGGGTGGAGCACGTTGAAGCCGCGGGCGCGCTTGTAGCGCGCCACCACGTCGCCCATGGTGTAGTTGCGCACGTGGCCCATATGGATGCGCCCCGACGGATACGGGAACATCTCGAGCACGTAGTATTTCGGACGCGGGTCGTCGTTGTTGGTCCTGAACAGGTCGCGGTCGTTCCAGACCTTCCGCCATTTCAGCTCGGCTTCCTTGGCGTTGTAGCGCTCGGGCCTCATTTTTCTCTAGTATCCGTCGTTTGAAAGGGTCAGGCGGCTTGCGCCGCCATGGTGCGGCGGACTAGGACACAGCTCTCCCGCGCGGTCAACGGGTTCGCGTGGGAGATCGTGATGATCAGCTTGGTGTGCTTTCCCTCCCCCTTGCGGGGAGGGGTAGGGGTGGGGGTCGTAAAGTCGGAGCGCTGCTCTTCAGCGATTAAGCTGCAGGGTTGATACAGCGCCTGATCTTTAAGCCATTCACCTGGTCGAACCACCCCCACCCTTTGTCCCTCCCCGCAAGGGGGAGGGGGGAGAGGCGGGACCATATAGAGCGAAAGAAGACTCCATGAGCGAGAACGACGCCGTCGGTGGCCTGAGGCAAGTGCAGGAGAGCATCCAGCGCGCGGCGTCGGACTATGGGCGGGACCCGTCCTCCATCACCCTGGTGGCGGTCTCGAAGACATTTCCCGCAGAGGACATTGAGCCGGTGCTTGCCGCAGGCCAGCGGGTCTTCGGCGAGAACTACGTGCAGGAGGCGAAAGCCAAGTGGCCGCTCTTGCGCGAGCGCTATGCCGACGTGGAGCTGCACATGATCGGCCCGCTCCAGTCCAACAAGGCGCGTGAGGCGGTGGAACTCTTCGACGTGATCCACACCCTCGACCGGCCGTCGGTGGCGGAGGCGCTGGCCAAGGAGATCGCCCGGCAGGGGAGGACGCCGCGCCTGTTCGTTCAGGTGAACACCGGCGAGGAGCCGCAGAAGGGCGGGGTGGTCCCCACCGAGGTCGATGGCTTCCTTGAGGCCTGCCGCACGAAGCATGGTCTGACAATCGAGGGCCTCATGTGCATCCCGCCGGCCGAAGACCCGCCGTCGCCGCATTTCGCGCTCCTCAACACCATCGCCCGGCGGCATGGGCTGAAGGCGCTCTCCATGGGCATGAGCGCCGATTTCGACGCTGCGATCCAGTTAGGCGCCACCCATGTGCGGGTGGGCAGCGCGATCTTTGGGAGCCGCACGAAGGTGTAACGTACCGACTTCGCTATGCGTGGCATTGCATCTGCATGCCATCGCGGTTAAGCTTACGGCCTTGATCCACCATTCGAACCGGGGAGGGCTGCATGTTGGAAGCGATGCATCAACGCAAGTTCGGCCCCTGGAACGCCCTGCAGCAGCTTGTTGCAGGGCCGGCCATCGAACGGATCTGACGGTTTTTCAAACCGCCTTCATCTCATTCTGGTCAGCTCTGAACGGCTTTTCGTGCCGCGGTTCCGCAAGGAAGCGGCGCGTCTGACACGTTCAAGACTTCAGCGCGCTCCCAGGGCTTCGGACCCCGAGCGCCGCACCGGTGAGATCCTCCTATGACTTCCCTGAGCCTTCGCAATGTCGGCGTCGTTGCCCACACGCCCCTGTTCCAGAACCTGAACCTCGTCATCGGCGAGGGCGACCGCCTCGGCCTTGTCGCGGCCAACGGCGCCGGCAAATCCACCCTCCTGAAATGCCTTGCCGGTCTGACCGAGCCCACCCACGGGGACATCATCCGCTCACGCGGTTTGCGTGTCGCGCTGGTGGAGCAGGACGTTCCAGCCGGTCTCCTCGACCTGTCGTTCCATGACGTGCTGCGCGGGGCGCTTCCCGCGGACGAGCGGGAGAGCCAGGAATGGCGCGTGGACATGGTGCTCGACGAGTTCGAGACACCTGCCGATCTGCGCAACCTCCCGCTGTGGGCGCTCAGCGGCGGCTGGCAGCGCCTTGCGCTGATCGCGCGGGCTTGGATCGCGCAGCCGGACATGCTGCTGCTGGATGAGCCCACCAACCATCTCGATCTCGAGAAGCTCTTCAAGCTGGAGGCGTGGATCAACAATGCGAGCTACACCGCGCCCATCGTGGTGGCGAGCCACGACCGCGACTTTCTCGACGCCTGCACGAGCAGGACGCTCTTCCTGCGCCCTGAGGAATCCATCTCCTTCGCGCATCCCTACCGGCGCGCCCGCGATCTGCTGGAGGCGCACGATGCGGCGGCTCAAGTGCAGCGGGAGAAGACCCTGCGCGAGGTGAAGCGCCTGCGCGAGAGCGCCTCGGCCTTGCGCAATGTTGGCATCAACAGCGGCAGCGACGCCGCGCAGATCAAGTCGGCGCAGATCAAGCGCCGGGCCGACGCCTTGGAGCAAAGCGCGCGTTCCCTGCACAGGGAACGGCCGGGCGAGATCCGGCTCGGCAACCGCGGCACCCATGCGCGCGTGCTGGTCTTGCTGGAGAACGTGACGGTGGAGGCGCCGGACGGGCGCAGGCTCTTTTCGATCCCCAAGCTCGAGGTGGCGCAGGGCGACCGCATCGTGGTGCTGGGCCGCAACGGCGCGGGCAAGTCGCAGCTCATCGGCCTGCTGCACCGGTCGATGCTTGCGCCCGAAGGCCTGCCCTGCATCCGGGTGAGCCCGAGCCTCGCTCTCGGCTATGTGGATCAGGACATGCGCCAGCTGCCCGACACGGCAACGGCGCACGACTTCATCCTGTCGGGGTTCCGACTGGGCGATCAGCGCAGCCGCGCGGTTCTGGCAGAGGCGGGCTTTTCCATCGAGCGGCAGGGGCTGCCGATCGCAAGGCTGTCGCCGGGCCAGAAGGCGCGGCTCGGGCTTCTGGCGCTGCGCCTCTCCGAGCCGAACTTCTACCTCATGGACGAGCCCACCAACCACGTGGACATTCCGGGCCGGGAGCAGCTGGAAGCGGAGATCCTTGACGCGGAGGCAACCTGCATCGTGGTCTCCCACGACCGGAGCTTCGTGACCGCCATCGGCACCCGCTTCCTGCTCATCGACAAGGGAAAGCTGCGGGAGATCGACGGGCCGGAGGCGTTTTACGAGAGCATTCTCGGATAAACGGTGCTTGCCGCACTGGAACACGTCATGCCCGGCATGACGTGTTCCTCCGCGTTATGAATCGCAACCCTCATCCTGAGGATGATTGCGCCAGCAATCCGTCTCGAAGGAGGCTCCAGTGCTCTCTGGACAATCCTTCGAGACGCCGCTTTCAGCGGCTCCTCAGGATGAGGGCTGAGGGAGACGCGATGGTTTGAAAACGTGGACGGTTATGACGGCGGATGGTTAGCCAAGCCGCTGAAGCACAGCCCGCGCCATCACGTCGGCGCTGCCGGGGGCGAATTCGAGGTAGAGATACGGATCGATCAGCTCCAGCTCCATCAGCATGAAGCCGGTGGAGCGAACGAGTCCGTCGACGCGGGCGTAAAGCGGCGTCTGCGGCAGACAATCGACGTAAGCCTGCGCGGTGTCGATCACGGCCCGGCTCACCTCCACGCGCTCATAGGTGATACCGTATTGCGGATTGGCCCGCCACTCGCCGGCTTTGAGCACACGGCGGACGGCGTGGGAGAATGCGCCGTCGATGAAGGTCATGGTGGTCTCGCCGAGGGCGCCGATATCCTCCTGGAATTCCTGCACCAGCATGTCGCCCGTTGCGCCTTCAACGGGCCATTGGGCACGATCCGCCCATTCCAGCTTCTGGATGCCATGCCCGTTCTGGCTCGAAACCGGCTTGAGCACGGCCGTTCTCCAACCCTCCTGCTCCATCACCTGCGCAACGGCTTTCCGGCTCGCGTCGGCCAAGCGGATGGTTCTGGGAACGGCCAGTCCTGCGGCGGCCATCTCGAGCAGGTAGGTCTTGCGGAAGTTCCAGCGCAGAAGCCCGGGAGGATTGAGGAGGCGCGTGTTCCTGGCCTCGATCGCATCGATCCAGGCGAGGAAGCGGCCGGGATCATCGTAATAGTCCCAGCAGCACAGGGGCAGCACCGCGTCGGCGGCCGCGAAGGTTTCCAGCGATGTCGTCTTCCAGGGCAGATAAGCCGCTTCCATGCCTTGAGCCTTCAAGGCGCCGAGCAGGGCCTCCAGGTTCGGCGTCGGGTGCGGATACTCGGAGCAGGTGGCGATCAGGATCATGCGGTCAGCCCAGGATCTCGATGCGCGTGTTCGGCCCGATCCGCTCCAGAAGGCGGCGGATCATGCGGCGATCCACGGCGACGCAGCCTTCCGTGGGCAGGAAGCCGGGGCGGGCGAGGTGGAGGAAGATGGCGCTGCCGCGACCCCGTCTGATGGGGCCCCGGTTCCAGGCGATGTCGAGCACCACGTCGTAGAGATGGTCGTCGCGCCACATCTTCTCGTGGCCCGTGGGACAGGGCAGGGGCACGAGGCGGTTGTAGCGGCGGTCCCGCACGTCGTCGGACCAGCCGTCGCCGGGGCGGATCGCCCGCAAGGGCAGGCCGGTGCGCGGACGCGGGCTGTGGTCGGCCCGGTAGAAGGCCTGCAGGATCCTGAAGCGCCCGACCGGGGTGGCGCCGTCGCCCTCGCGCTTGGCATGGGAGGTGCCGGAGCGGCCGAGCGCGCACGGCATCACGAGATTGCCCGCCTGGAGGCGCCCGCGCCGGTGATCGAGCGGGGAGCGGAAAACACGGATAACATTGACGCGAGAGTGTTCCATCGGCAGTGGAAGGGCCCGAGGCCCCCCTTGTTGTCAAGCTGGGAATGACTACTCTTATGCGTCGAGCATGATCCGAGGCTCAAGGCTCGCGCCGGCATTCAGCTTGAGCCGGCGATGTTCGATCCGGATCATGAGCGGCGACAAGGGGTGAACGAACCGGATCGGGACTTGACGGTTTTTCGCTTTCGGAATGCCGCTTCTGCCAATTTGCGGTTCATCGTGTGAAGGGTTTGAGATGTCGAATGCCAGCCGCCTCCTCGTCGTCGATGACGATCAGGATCTGCGCGACACCCTAGCCGAACAGCTCGGATTCCATGACGAGTTCCAGGTCACCACGGCCGAGACGGCCAATGGCGCCATCGAGGCGGTGAAGGGCGACCGAATCGATCTGGCCATCATGGATGTGGGCCTGCCCGACATGGATGGGCGCGAGGCCGTGAAGGTCATGCGCCAGAACGGCTTTCGCAGCCCGATCATCATGCTCACCGCCCAAGGGTCCGAAACCGATACCGTCATGGGGCTGGAGGCGGGCGCCAACGACTATGTGGTGAAGCCCTTCAAGTTCGCCGTGCTGCTTGCCCGCATCCGGGCGCAGCTGCGCCAATACGAGGCGAGCGAGGACGCGGTGTTCCAGATCGGCCCCTACATCTTCCGTCCGGGCTCCAAGATGCTCACCACCGAGAAGGGCTCCAAGCTCAAGCTGACGGAAAAGGAGACGGCTATCCTGCGCTATCTCTACCGGGCCGGCCAGGCCGTGGTCGGGCGCGACACCCTGCTGACCGAGGTGTGGGGCTACAATTCCAACGTCACCACCCATACCCTCGAGACGCACATCTACCGCCTGCGCCAGAAGATCGAAACCGATCCGTCGAACGCCAGCATCCTTGTGACGGAGCCGGGCGGCTACAAGCTGATCCCGTAAAACCAGCATCATGGCCCTCGATGACGACATCGCCACTTTGAGCCAGGCTCCCCTGTTCAACCTGCTGGAGAAGGACGCCCTGCGGCTTGTGGCCTTCGCGTCGGAGACGCGCAGCTACCGCGAGGGCGACGTGCTGTTCCGGAGGGGCGACCGTTCCGACGGCGGCTACGTGGTGACCCGCGGGTCCATCGCGCTCGATGCCACTGATGACGGCTCGCCGGCCGCCTTCGTGGCCGGCACCGGCGCGCTGATCGGGCAGGCGGCCCTGTTCGCCCGCATCGAGCGCCGCGCCACGGCCACGGCGCAGGAGCCCTCCGGTATCATCCGCGTGACCCCCAGCCTCATGCGCCGGGTGCTGGAGGAGTTCCCGGATGCCGCTGCGGCCATCCACGAGGCCATGACCGAGGAGCTGACCCGCCTCACGGAGGGCCTGGAGCGCGTGCGCCAGCAGCTCATCGCCATCGACGGCGAGGAAGTTCCGGCCACGTCACCGGACGACGGCAAGGCTCAGGATTGATGCTGGGTTTCGCCAGGCTTATGCGGACGCCTGATCGAGCGGAATCGAGATCGTGCACGTCACGCCGGACGGGTTGAAGCTGATCTCGACGGATCCGCCGAGCTCCTGCGCGAGACCGCGCTGAATCAGGCGGGTGCCGAACCCGCGCTCGGACGGCGGGCGGACGGCGGGGCCGTCGTTCTCGCTCCAGCGCAACGACAGGGTCCGGCCATCGCCGGCATGATTCCACCGGATGGCAACCCACCCGGCCGGTTCCGAGAGTGCCCCGTATTTCAGCGCATTCGTGAGCAGCTCGTGAATGGCCATGGACAGGGGCAGCACCTGATGCGGCGGGAGCCGGACCGGGGGGCCGGACAGGCGGAAACGCTGCAGCCCAACCCCCTCGAAGGGCAGGATCGCCTTCTGCACGATCGTCTCCAGCTCGGCGCTGTCCCATCGTTCCTGGGTCAGAACGTCGTGAACGCGCGCAAGGGCCATGAGACGGCTCTCAAGCCTCTCGTGAGCGTGGGCCAGGGATTGAGCATTCTTGAGCGACTGGAAGGCGATGGACTGCACGGTCGCCAGGGTGTTCTTCACCCGGTGGTTCAGCTCGTTGATCAGGAGAGTCTGATGGCTGATCGCCTTCCGCTGATCGGCCAGGGTGTCGTCGAGCTCCAGCTGCGAGCCGATCAGCTCGGCGAAGAGCTGCAGGGTCTTCAGGGTCTTGGGGTCGGAAAGTTTGGCCGGCTTCGGGTCGAGGGCGCAGATGGTGCCGAAGACCTCCCCCGAGCGCAGGATGATCGGCACCGCGATGTAGCTCTCGAAGCCGTACATCTTAGGCGTCCGGTGGGTGCTGTAGAACGGGTCCGTGCTGGCCTGCTCGATCACGATGGGGGTGGTGGAGGCGCAAATCTCCGAGCAGAAGGTGGTTGCGACTTGAAGCGTCCCGCCCACCGGGAGCCTGAAGCCGATGCGGTCGAGCACCGCGCAGGCCGTCCATGAGGTTTCTGTCACGCGGGCAACGGCCCCGAATCCAAGGCCCGTGCTGTCGAGCAGGAGTTCCAGAATGGAGGAGACGGCCCCGATGCGGCCGACGGCCTCGACAGCCGCGCTGTCGTCCTGGACTGCGCCCGGTTCATCGCGGGCGGCGGCATTCCCCTGTGTCATGGGGAAAACCATAACAGAGTTTTCCCATGATGAAACAGCCGCGCCGCAAAGCTTTTTTGGCCTGGGAGCCTCAAAGCTCCAGCACCGCCGTCACGGGCGCGTGGTCGGAGGGGCGGTCCCAGCCGCGGGTGTCGCGGGTGACGTCGATGGTGCGAAGCGTGTCCTTGAGGCCCTTTGACAGCCAGATATGGTCGAGCCGGCGGCCCTTGTCGGCAGAGGCCCAGTCCGGCGAGCGGTAGCTCCACCAGGAATAGATCTTCTCCGGCTCCGGGCGCATATGCCGCATGGCGTCGATCCACTCCGCCTCCTGGCGCAGCTCCTCGAGCGCCTGCGTCTCCACCGGGGTATGGCTCACCACGTCGAGGAGCTGCTTGTGGCTCCATACGTCGTGCTCGTATGGCGCCACGTTGAGGTCGCCGACGAGGATCGCAGGACCCGCGGCGGGCCTGGACCTGCTGCCCCAGCTGCGCATCTCGGCCATGAAGTCGAGCTTGTGCCGGAATTTCTCGTTGAGCGCGGGATCGGGAATGTCGCCGCCGGCCGGAACGTAGAAGTTATGGATCGTGAGACCTGCCGCGGCCTTCGCCTCCCGGCTCAAGGTGACGCTGATGTGGCGGGCGTCCTGGCGGCCGCACATCTCCATCACGCCGGTCTCGGAGAACGGATAGCGGGACAGGATGGCGACGCCGTTGTAGCCCTTCTGGCCCATATGGACCACGAAGGGATAGCCGAAGGCCTGCAGGTCCTTCAGGGGCAGCTTGTCGTTCGGGCATTTGGTCTCCTGCAGGCACAGGATGTCCGGGCGGCGCTCCTTCAGGAAGCGGCCCACCTGATCGATGCGCAGGCGAACGGAATTGATGTTCCAGGTCGAGACGGTCAGTTGCACGGGGAAAGGCCCTTCGGACGAAGACCCTTTCCGGCTACGACAGAATTCGCCCGGAGGGAAGGGCACCCCGTGTCATCCCCGGCGGTCCGCAGGACCGGGAAGGGGATCCACCCGCGTCCACAGCACTATGGATTCCCTTCCCCTCCGCTGCGCTCCGGCCGGGAATGACGCCCGGTCTCACCAGTTGAGACCGTGGCTACCGGTTGTTGCCGGTGCCGATGACGGCCTCGTACTGGATCTTGAACAGGTCCTGGTCGATCCGGCGGCCCCGCTCGACCTTGTCGAGCACCACCATGGTCTGGAAGCCCTGGGCATCGATGATGCGCCACTGGTTCAGGCTCTCCACCTGAGGGTCGAAATAGAGCGTGATGCGCGAGGTGCCGCCGAGCGTCGAGGAATCCTCCAGGTTGATCCGCACCGCATCGCCGTCATGGGCGATGCCGGTGATCTTGATGTCCTGGCCGAGATTGACCCGCTCGCGCAGGAGGAATTTCAGGGGCGTCTGCGAGATGGAATAGAGATCCTGGGTGGCGAGCTTGCGGTCGCGCACCGCCACCGAGCGGCCGTCGGCGATCACTTGGAGGGTGGCCGGCGGATCGTACTCGAAGCGCACCCTGCCGGGACGCTGGAGATAGAGCGTGCCGCCCTGCCGGCGCCCGTCGCCGCCCACTTGCGTGAAATCCGCCACCATGGTGCTCAGGTTCGTGAAGAAGGCGTTGGCCCGCTCCACCACCACGCTGCCGGGCAGCGGCTGGTTGAGGGCCACCGGAACGGCCGAGGCGGTGACGATGGGCCTGGGCGCGATCGCAATGGGCTCGGGAGTCGCTTCGCGCTCCTCCACGGCCGGGCGGCTCGGCGGAAGGGGAGCCGTCGCGGCGAGCACCTGCTCCCCATTGGCGGGTCTCGCGATCACGGGCCGGGCCGGCTGTGCTGCATGGTGCGGGGATCCCGCCTGACGGAAGGAGGCGGTCGGCAGGGGAACGGAGGATCGGCTGAAGACGTGGAGGGCCGGTCGTACAGGGGGAAGGATCATCTCGATCGGCAGCGTCTGTCCCACGGCCGGCAGGATGCCCGCACAAGCGGACAGGGCCGTGACCAAGGCGACGAGGGGGAGGGGACGCATCCGAAGGATCTCCTGACCGGAACGATTATGACCGCTGCTTGGCCATTGCACATGGCTCAACAATGACGCAGGGCCGCGGCCAAGGTTCCAGCGAGCATCGGACCCATGAGTGGATTTGCACTTTTGGGATCCATCCGATGCTCCTTCTCTTAGCTGGCGCATCGTTCAACGCGGAAAACCGGTTCCCACTTTTCCGCACGATGCGCTTTAGGAGTTTAATCGTCTCCTGCTCCCGGAGATTCAAGCAGAATCTCTCGTTTTCCGGCGTGGTTTGCGGGTCCGACGATGCCCTCCTGCTCCATGCGCTCCATGAGCGAGGCGGCCCGGTTGTAGCCGATCTGCAGGCGACGCTGGATGTAGCTCGTGGACGCCTTCTTGTCCCGCAGCACCACCGCCACCGCCTGGTCGTACAGGTCGCCGCCCGGCGCCCCGAACTCGCCCTGGTCGAACACCGCCGCGTCGGGAGCAGCCCCGCCCTCGTCCTCATCGGCCGTCACCGCCTCGAGATACTGCGGCCGCCCCTGGCGCTTCAGGTGCGCCACCACCTTCTCCACCTCCTCGTCGGAGCAGAACGGCCCGTGCACCCGCGTAATCCGCCCGCCGCCCGCCATGTACAGCATGTCGCCCTGGCCTAAGAGCTGCTCGGCGCCCATCTCGCCCAAGATCGTGCGGCTGTCGATCTTGGACGTGACCTGGAACGAGATCCGGGTCGG